>CANCMG010000110.1 GCA_947378965.1 Alcaligenaceae bacterium
TAAAAATGCCAAATACCAATATGCTCTTTTCGGGGCATTCACCACTTGAGTTGATGACTCAAGGCGGGATCGTCGCCATGCAACAGGTGCGGGCTTTGCTGGATTCAAGGCGCGGCGGTCTTTAGTCGTTCAAGCGTAGTTGCAAATATCGCCTCACATATTCTTTCAAGCTCAAACTCGAACACGGTTTCGCACTTAGGCTCAAAACTGTTTTAACCGTGGATTCAAACACGGCTTTCACCGCAGATTCAAACATGCTCTCAATCGCAGATTCAAATATTCCATTGTTCTTGCTACGCCGCTACGACTTACATCGGTTGATCCCCTCGCGCTACGCAGATGATCAAGACTCGGTCTTGGTAGAAATTTCAGACAATCCAGCGCATCTAAAAGATCTCTTTGATCTCGATAATGCAACCAACCAGCGCTTGTCAGCCGAGCTAGGGCTAGCCAGTGGCATTGGGGTCGATGAATTGGTTTTTGGTATCCCTAATTTCAGAATCATTAACGCAGCGTATACCTATCCCAACCCCAACGGCAGTCGTTTTAACGGCCCCAACCGAGGCGCTTGGTATTGCGCGTTTGAGCAAGACACGGCGTTGGCAGAAGTCATTTTTCATAAAACAGTTGAGTACGCTGAGATCAATTATTTTTACGATAGCGTCAGTTATCAATTTTATCTCTCGAATTTTTCGGCTGCGTTTCATGACCTCAGGGCGTTTGAAGGTAACGAAAAATATCTGTCGCCACAAAGTTATCAAGAGTCGCAGTTGTTAGCGAGTCAGTTGTTAGAGACGGGCTCTATGGGTTTGATTTTTCCGAGCGTCAGGGCGCCAGGTGGCACTAACCTCGTTTGCTTTAGGCCCGCACTGGTTAATGATGTGCGCAAGGGCACCAAACTGCGACTTGAGTGGTCGGGGGATGTGACACCTTCTGTTCAAGCAGTGTCTTGAGTCCGTAGTTCGAGTCGTGGTTTGCGCCGTGAGCGGTATCGATATATACCGAACACATGGTTTACATATCGTACCGGTCACATAGCTAACACTTTGGGATCGAAAGGGTTCACCTACTTACTATTAGCCTGCTCGGCCTCGACCTCACTCCACACCTCTGCTGCCATTCGAAAGCTATCATTTGCTGCCGGTGCGCCGCAGTAAATTAGTGTCTGCAAAAACACTTCAACGAAATCTTGCTTCGTGACCCCGTTGCGAATGGCGGCACGCATGTGTAGGCGCAGCTCTTTTGGGCGGTTTAAGGCGGTCAACATTGCGAGGTTGAGCATGCTGCGTGTCTTGCGTGGAAAGTCTGGTCGAGACCAGACTGCACCCCATGCATATTCTGTGACGATTTTTTGAAACTCGTCGGTCAGCGCATTCTCTTCGAAAGCTCGGCCCACATAGTCTGATCCGAGCACTTCTTTACGCGTTTCGATGCCTGCTTCAAATAGTGCTTTGTCCATGAATTACTCCGCCACTTTGACTTTGCCAGACTTCACGAGGTCTGAATATTTGGTTGTGAGATCTGCCAAGAAAATCGCCCATTGCTCTTTGGTGCGCAGATCTGGCACTGAGCCCTTGTCGACCACTGCTTGCTGAAAGCTGGGATCAGCGACGATGTTCTGAACGTCACTTGCGACCTTTTGCACGATTGCGGACGGAGTCGCCTTGGGCGCGAACAGCCCCGCAAATCCTACGCTGACGGTGCCAGGAAACTGCTCGCTTACCGTCGCGACATCAGGCAAATGCGTTGAACGCTTGTCTGAGAGATTTGCGATAACTTTCAAACGACCGTCTTTAATGTGTGGCAGGGTGGCGGCGATCGTGTCAACACCCAATTGAATATGACCACCAATCAGGTCGTTCACGGCCATGGGGCTGCCTTTGTAGGGCACGGCCAAAATATCCATGCCCGTACTCAGTTTGACCAACTCGCCTGCCAGATCAAGGGCAGTGGCGCTCACGCTCCAGGATAGTTTGCCGGGGGCCTGCTTGGCTGCGGCAATCAGCTCTGGTAAGTTGTTGTAGGGTGCATTGCGACTCGCAACAATCAACCAGTCTTGCGTAAACACTGGCGCGATGGCAACAAAGTCTTTTGCCATGCTGTAAGGCAATTTAGGAAAGATCGCTTCGTTGATGACCGTACTGCTCGTCGCCCCAAAGGTGAGCGTATAGCCGTCGGGGGCGGCATCCTTACCCGCCAACATGCCAGGTATCGCATTGCCGCCGCCTCGGTTCTCGACAAAAACTGGTTGACCCCAACGCTGCGCCAACCGTTCGGCAAGCAGACGCCCGATGATGTCAGTCGCTTGGCCCGCCGGAAACGGAATAATCATGCGGACGGCTTTGCTTGGATACGCTGTGCTGCGGTCTTGCGCAATAACGCTAGTGGGTATGGCGAGGGCGGCTAGCACCACCCCCAACATTAAACGCGAGTTAAAAAATTTCATCCTGTCTCCTCAATGATTGCAATTCAAAGCGTCTCGATGACTCTGGCTTGATATTGCTATCTTTTACAATTTTTTGTGAATTGAGCAATCTCTGTCCATCACTCTGACTTGATGTTGCTGTCTTTCACGATTTTTTGCGAATTGAGCAATCTCTGTCCATCACTCCGACTTGATGTTGCTGTCTTTCACGATTTTTGTGAATTGAGAAATCTCTGTAAATCACTCTGGTTTAATGTTGCTGTCTTTCACAATTTTTGTGAATTGCACAATCTCTGTTTTTACTAAGGCATCAAGTTCTGCTGGGGTGCCGGTTTTGACGATGCCTGCCTGTGAGGTAATGCGGTCTCGTACATCAGGGGCTTTAACAGCTTCCATCGTTGCCTTGTAAAGGATATCTACAATGGCATCAGGCGTTTGACGCGGCACAAACATGGCAATCCAAGTATCCATGTCATAGCCCGGAAAACCACTTTCAGCAATGGTGGGTACGTCTGGTAATAAAAGGCTGCGTTCTTTTGAGGTCACAGCAATCGGGTAGAGTTTTCCGGCTTTGACATTCGGCAACAGGCCACTGAGGGTCGATAAAATGTAAGGCACGTGGTTGCCGACCACATCAGCAATCGCTGGGCCCGCACCACGGTAGGGCACGTGGTTCAGCTGAACTTTTGCTAAAAACTCTAAATAGGCCGCAGCAAAATGCCCTGGTGAACCCACACCACCACTCGCATAGGTTTTGAGCCGGCCATCCGAACCTTTAGCCTGCGCTAAAAATTCTTGTAAGGTTTTCGCTGGCGAGTTTGGATTTGCTGCCAGAAGTTGGGTGAGCGACCCAATTAAAGCCACGCCCCTCAAGTCTCGTTCAGTGTTGAACGGTAAGTTTGGGTACAGGGCCTGGTTAAGTGAGTGGTTGTTTAAAGTGAAGCTAATCGTGTAGCCATCAGGCGCCGATTTCGCGACGTAATCGGTGGATAAGGTTCCGCCGGCCCCAGGTTTATTTTCAACCACAACTGTTTGTTTAAGAATCTCTGACAGTTTGCCATTCAAAGCTCTGGCGATCGCATCGGTGCCGCCGCCCGGGGCAAAGCCTACGACTAATTTAATTGGCCCTTTGCTCGGAAAGTCTTGAGCTGATACAGAGCCCGCTGTGAGTCCGATCAATGTTGCTGCAGCAGTTGTTGCTAATATTTTTTTACGCATGATGCTTGTCTCCTGTTAACTGTTTTGATCTGTCTCACGATCCATATCTGTCGACCCTTTAGCCACAATCGTTGTTTAACCCTTAGATTTCTGTCGACCCTTTAGCCATAATCGTCTTTTCAACCCTAGATCTGTATCGGCCTTTTAGCCACAATCGTCTTTTCAACCCAGATCTTTGTCGACCTTTTAGCTGTAATTATCTTTTCAACCTTAGATCTTTGTCGACCTTTTAGCCGTAATCGTCTTTTGAACTTGGCATATTTATTGGCCTTTTAACCACTATAGCCCCTTGAAACTAGGTAAACGTTTTTCTGCAAAGGCTTGTTCAGCTTCTTTGTGGTCGGCGGTAAACCAAAGCTCAGCAAAGGCGCGACGCGACTGCGCTCTGACATTGCCTAAATGGTGTGTCACCGCGTTCAGCTCTGCTTTGATTGCAGCAATCGACAGTGGTGCCGTGCCACTAAACGTCTGGGCCAACTCAAGCGCAACGCGTAAGCCTTCACCCGCGGGTGCAACTGCCGTCGCTAAACCAATTGCCAGTGCTTGCTCGGCATCAATACGCCTGCCATCAAATAATAATTTTGCGGCGGCTGCACGCCCAACTAAGGGTACGAGTCGCGAAATCCCATTCCAGCCCGGTAGTATGCCCAGCCTAGATTGTGGAAAACCAATCTGCGCCCCTTGTTCAATTACTCGAAAATCGCAGGCCAGTGAAAGTTCAGCACCGCCTCCGATGGCATACCCGTTGATCGCGGCGATGACAGGGCAGGGTAGTTGCTCAAGTGCATCTAGCAAAGCGCGAATGGTATCGAAGACTTCGTTTAAGGCGGCTTCAGTTTCAATTTTTGCATAGGCTTTCACATCGCCACCCGTACAAAAGAACTTGCTACCGCTTCCGGTCAAAATCACAGCACGCAAGCTTGAATCTTTGCGGCAATCTTCAATTAAGGCAGCAAGGCTTTGTGCCACCGCCAGATTGATGGCGTTACCGTCCTGCGGCCGATTCAGTCGTATGATCAGGCAATCGTCTTGCCTTTCAGTGAGTACAAGCGCCTCAGACATCACGTTGAACCAGATGCATCAAAATCCCGCCTGTCGATTTAGGATGCGGAAAGCCGATCAACGCACGACGCGAGCCCGGCCGACCGATTTGATCGATCATCTGAAAACCTGCTTTCGACATTTTTTGCAAAGTGCCATTGATATCGCTGGCTTTGAGGGCGATGTGATGCAGGCCACGGCCGCGCGATTGAACAAAACGTGTGATGGCGCCCTGGTCTTGTTTAGTCGAGCCTGACTGACCGTGCTCAATGTGTGCGCCTTGGCTTGGATCGAAGTTTGCTAAAAATTCAAGCTCAAGATCACCGATCGTAATAAAGGTGACGCGTAAACCGCCGATGGGTTTCGGTGGTTGTGTGTGATACACCACGCCATATTTGTCTGAGGTAAAACTTTCAACCGAGATGTTGACCTCCATGTCAGTTTGCCGACTTTCAACTGCAAAGCCAAGTTTGTTGGCAAAGACGCGCTCGTCTTCGGCAACATCAGTACTTGCGATGCCAAGATGATCAATGCGTTCAATCGCACCGCTCAGATGGGCGGGCAGTGCCAGAGGTTCGGTCAGGCGCACACGTACTCCACAGGTTTGTGAAGGATCGATAGCAAAACTGTGGCGTCCGTCTAGGCCGATTGCAGGGGTGGGCGTCAACGCAAAGTTTTTGACCGCAGCCTCAGGATTTTGCAGGCCAAAGGCAATGTGATGCACGCCTGGCTTGAGGTCACCATCAATCAGCGAATGGCCAAGCGGCACCACAGCCAGTGCGCTTTGACCGATGCTAAACAGAGACACCTGGCCCTCGGGGGTGTTGAAGTCGGTTCGTGGAAGTTCGAAGTATTTTTCGTAGATCGCACAGGTCGTTTCAGGGTCGTTTGAAGCAACTGCGATATAGGTAATGTTTGAGGCAAGCATGCTGCGATCCTTAATGTGTACTTTGAATGATTTTTTCTGTAATCAGGGTATTGATATCTGCGTCTGACAATCCGTACTCTTGAAGCACCTCGCGAGAATCCGCGCCAAGTTCGGGTGGTGCAGTGCGTACTGTTTTGCCGCCAAAGCCTTCCATCTTTAACGGGTTACCCACGAGCTTGAGTTTGCCAAGCTTAGGATGATCAACTTCTTCAACCAACCCCGTTTCAACAATGTGCGGGTCTTTAAAGACTTGATCGAGCGTCAAAATCGGGCCCGCTGGGATACTCAGCTTCACGAGTTCGAGTGTCCATTCCATTTTTTTGCGTGTCGCAAATATCTGGTTCAGGCGTTCTTTGACTTGTTCGCGATGCTTGCAACGGCTCGCGTTATCTTTGAAGTCGGGATGCGTGATCCAGTCTTCAATCCCTAGCAACTGGCACAGCTTGACCCACATGTCTTCAGTGGCTGCCGCCATATTGAACGGGCCATCGCTCGCTTCAAACATGCCATAGGGGCAGATGACTGGGTGATCGTTACCAGCGACACCAGGGGTGTCACCCAAGCTTAATTGACGCTGCCCTTGTACGGTGAGTAAGCCGATCAAGCCCGCAAGTAATGAGGTTTCAACCAGTTGACCACGGCCGGTTGCCTGGCGCTGAATGATGGCAGCTTGGATCCCCATGGTGGCCCACATCCCGCCCACCACATCGCCGATTGGGATCCCCACGCGCGTGGGGCCCGTTGCGGCTTGGCCTGTCAGGCTCATGAGCCCTGACATCCCTTGTGCGATTTGATCCATGCCGGGCCAGCTGCCGTAAGGGCCGGTGTTGCCAAAGCCGGTAATCGAGGCATAGATCAAACGTGGGTTCATCGCAGAAAGTGCTGCGTAATCCATCTTCATATCAGCCATCACACCGGGCTTGAAGTTCTCGATAATGATGTCAGCCTGCTTGGCCATCGTAGAAATCAGCTCAAGCCCTTTGGGCTGCCGAAAATCAACCGCCAAGCTGCGTTTGTTGCGATGAATGCTTAAGTAATAGACGCTGATGCCGTCTTGAAACGGACCCCAGCCTCGCACCATCTCGCCGTTTGGCGTGGGTTCGATTTTGATGACATCGGCGCCTAAGTCGGCCAAAATCATTGCGCTAAAGGGGCCAGCCAAGGCGCGTGTTAAGTCAAGAACCTTCAGCCCAGCAAGAGGTAACGCTTTGTTGTTTTGTGTGGTTGTCATAGAAGTGGCGCTTTGTTTTTAAAGTGTGCGTTTTAGTTGAGGACGTTTTCTAGTGATTTGTGCTGTCGGTTTGAGTGTGTGCCCTAGTCGCTTGTCGGTTGTCTAATTGTTTAGCTGATCTCTATGAGCATTCGGGCTGGTCAGCGGCGTCTATGCTGATGAATGGTGTGCCTGCTGTCTAATCAATAACCACTCTTGTTTTAGCTAGTCTTTGGCGATGCTCTTCAAATCTGTTCACCAACGCGGTGATGTGCGCTGAAGCCTGCGCTGAGGCCGTGTCTGAATCGCCGGCCCGAATCGCGGCGACGATCTGTTCGTGTTCTTTGATTGACTGCTTGGGCGACTCTGGCAGCTGAGCCATGACAGATTGATAACGTCGTATGTTCAGGCGAATCTGATCGTATAGTTTTTTCAGTAGTTGGTTGCCACACTGTGCGACGAGCGTGTCATGAAAACGCTCGGCTAAGCTTAGATAATCTCGCGTAGCGGATTGTTTGAGCGCAAGCGTCATCTGACCGATCATCGCATCGAGTTGTTGAAGTGTGGCGAGCGGGCGCGTAGTTGCCAACATCGCAGCTGCGTGCGCCTCAAACATTGCGCGCACTTCAAACAGTTCGAGTAGTTCAGCATCTGAGCATTGGCACACGCGCACTCCGCGATGTGGCTCAATGGTCACGAGCCCTTCACCAGCCAGCACACGAAACGCTTCTCGCAGCGGGACTCGACTGACCCCCAAGCGGGTGGCGATTTCTTCTTCGGCCAGCTTTGTACCTGCGGCTAGGGTGCCGTCCAGGATAGAGTCGCGTAACGACTCAGCAATTTGGTCAGACAGTAGCGTCGAAAGAAGCATAGAGATTGTTCATTATTGTTGTATCAATCATTTTGTATAAAACTTATACAAATTGATTCTAGGCAATTGCTTCTGGTTTGGCAAGGTTGTTGGGTACGTGTCAATCCAACGATGCTTTGAAGTGTTAGATAAGCTCAAGGTGCTATTCCGGCGTTGGTTGTTGTATGAACGGATACCTTTGTACGCACGCCTAACTATAAGTTAGTAAATGTGTGATGACATCATTCAAAACTAACGTTAGGTTAGTGAATTTGTTGTTGCATCATTAAAGCCTAACTTTAGTGCTCCACAATCAGTGCAATCTGCTTTTAGCTTAATGCGCTGGATCGTGACCATTGGTTGGGCGATTTACCCAATTGGTTACTTCTTTGGTTACTTGATTGGTAAGAGCCCTGCCGATAGCGCAGCTGCACTTAACATCATCTATAACCTGGCCGACGTGTTAAACAAGATTGCCTTCGGTCTGATTATCTGGAAAGTTGCAGTCACAGAATCAGAGTCTTCAAAGCACTAATATTGTTGCGCTTGCGTGAAGAAAATTCCCGGCTACGGCCGGGGATTTTTTAAAAAAAATTGTATAAAAAGTGTGATGGAGCTCAAATGGGGATGGGTACGGCTCTTTCAGCGAAGCAGGCAGATCCGCGTTATTTGGTTAGCGAACCAACGGTTTTGCTAAAACAAGTCGAAATGTGCATGCGCGCCTCGTTGCAAAGCGCACCGCAAACATCCGTCTCAAACTCGACCAGAATCCAAGAGGCTGTATCGCATCATTTGCAGTCAGGAGGGCAGCGCCTGCGTGCGCGGTTGGCCCTCAGCGCTGGCAAAGCGGTAGGCCTGAAAGAAGACGACTGCATCATCGTTGCGACAGTCGTTGAGCTTTTACACAATGCGTCCTTAATACATGACGACCTTCAAGACCGGGATGAGTTTCGCCGGGGTCACCAAGCGGTTTGGAGTAAGTTTGGTAGCGATATCGCCATCTGTTGTGGCGATCTTTTTTTATCAGCGTCTTATGCCGCGCTTGCAAATGTCAGCAAAGCAGGCGCCTTAGCAAAAATGTATCAGACGATGCACCACCGCTCTAGCGAGGCGATTTTCGGCCAGTGCGCCGATTTATCGATTACTTCTGAGCAGATGCAGCTAGATAGCTACATAGCCATTGTCAGAGCGAAATCCGGCGCTCTATTGAGTCTACCCTTAGAGCTTATATTTTTGCTCAGTGGTCAAAGTAGTGCCCTCGCTTGCACGGAACAAGCCTGCAAGGACTTTGCTGTTGGCTTTCAAATTTATGATGATCTACTGGATATTGACGTGGATCAGCGACAAACAAACAGTTCTGGCAAAGACCGCGATGCGCTGAACATCGTGTCAGTGTTCGAGTTGATGGAGGAAGGCCTGGATACTACCTTCGATTCAAAGTGTTTGGCCAAAGACCTGGCGACCGAATACCTGCTCAGGGCCGAAGCGGCTCTGACTCAATTACCTGTTCAGTCTGGCGCAATGTTGAGTGAATGCTCACAGAATATTCGTGGTCTGTTGAATCAGTTGTCTTATTAACGAGCTCAATCTATGCATGCTTTGATCATCGGCGGCGGCTTTGGGGGCATCGCTAGCGCTTTGCGCTTTAAAGCCAAGGGCTATGACGTCACCTTGATTGATCGTTGCCCACAGCTCGGTGGGCGTGCCCAAGCCTTTGAGCGTAATGGTTTTCGCCATGACGCTGGGCCTACTGTGATTACGGCTTCATTTCTGTTTGAAGAACTCTTCGCTTTGTTTGGTGAAACCTTAGCCGATCACGTGACTCTTGTGCCGCTTAAACCCTGGTATCGCTTCTATTTTGCAGACGGTGATCACTTTGATTACGGCTGAACCCTCGAAGACACGCTGGCTGAAATTCGACGCATCGAGCCCGCTGATTGTGACAGGTACCTGCAGTTGCTTGCACACTCGAAGCGAATCTTTAAAGTCGGTTTCAGTGAACTGTCAGCCCAGCCCTTTAGTAGTTTCTGGTTTATGGTGAAACAGATACCCAGACTCATTGGGCTGCAAAGCTATAAAACGGTTTGGCAATTGGTGTCTCACTATCTTAAAAACGACAAGCTTCGACAAGCGTTCTCAATACAGCCGTTGTTGGTGGGTGGCAATCCCTTTGACACCACCAGCATTTATTGTTTGATCCACTACCTTGAACGCGCCTACGGTGTGCAGTTTGCAATGGGTGGTACACAAGCAATCGTGGCGGCCTTAGAAAAGCTGATGCTGCGTCAAGGGATTGAGATTCGACTGAATCAGACCGTTGAGCGTTTGCTCATCGAGGCCGACACCGTAAAAGGGGTCGTGCTTGAAGGTGGCCAAACCATTGAGGCTGACGTGGTGGTTTCAAATGCGGATCCGGCTTATTTGTATCAGCGTATGATCGAGCCGAAAAAGCAATCTTTGTTGACACGCTTAAAATTAAAGAAATCCCAGTATTCAATGGGGCTCTTCGTACTGTATTTTGGTACAACTCGAACTTATCCAAGCATTGCCCACCATACGATCTGGATGGGCGAGCGCTATCAAGAATTATTGGCAGACATTTTTAATCGCAAAATCTTGTCAGAGGATTTCTCTCTGTATTTGCATCGTCCAACGGCAACCGATACGAGCTTTGCCCCAGACGGTTGCGACAGTTTTTATGTGCTTTGCCCCGTACCCAACTTGCAAGGTGGGCAAGAATGGGCTGTTGAGGGGCCAGCCTTACGCGATCGTATTGTGCTTGCCTTAGAAAAAACAATATTGCCTGAGCTGTCATCCGTGATCACTGAAGATTTCTTCATGACGCCAAAAGACTTCGAGCACGATTATCTGAGCGAGCACGGCGCCGGTTTCTCGATCTCGCCAATATTTACCCAGTCAGCCTGGTTTCGTTTTCATAATCGCGCTGAAAGTTTAAAGAACCTCTATCTGGTTGGTGCAGGGACCCATCCTGGCGCAGGTTTGCCAGGCGTGATTTCATCCGCCAAAGTGGTTGATGCCTTGATACCAAGGTTGATACCCGAGTGATGTCGGCTAACGATACCCTCGCTGACGCAGACCGCGTTCTTGCAGCAAAGGGCAAGAGCTTTTACTGGGCTCGCCAACTGCTTGGCTCAAAACATGCAAACGGTGCCACTCGACTGTATCGCTTTTGTCGGTACGTTGATGACTTAGCCGATGAGGATCAATCGGCTGCCCGCTCAAAGAAAAATATCGCTGCGCTTCGCGAGTCGATTCACTCAGGGTCGACTGCAGATGCAGTGATTCAGGATGGAATCGCGTTAATCAATGAATGTCAGATTGATAAGAAGGTCGTGCTTGACCTGATCGCAGGGGTTTGGTCTGACACCGAGCTTGTCAGGATGGCAGACGATGCTCACTTAATGCAGTACTGCTATCAAGTGGCAGGTACGGTCGGTTTAATGATGTGCAAAGTACTCAACACCGATCATCCAGAGGCCGAACCCTTCGCTATCGATCTGGGCATTGCCATGCAGTTGACCAATATTTGCAGAGACGTGCAGACGGATGCCTTGGTCGATCGGCGTTACCTTCCGTCAGCGTTGGTGAACGGCTTAGCACCTGGTGAGTTCGTCCAACCAAGCGAAGCGCAGAAAAAGTTGGTTAAGCAAGCTGTTGCGACCTTATTAGACCTCGCGGATAATTATTATGAGAGTGGCGAAAAAGGGTTATCCTATTTACCATTCAGAGCTCGTTTAGCAATCTTGGTCGCAGCCCGTCTTTATCGTGAGATTGGTCAAAAACTCAGGCGACAAGGGTGTGAATACTGGCATCACCGTATCGTTGTATCTAAAGCTAAAAAATTTATGCTTACGATCGAAGTCCTTCTCACGGCACCGCTGGCTGTGAAATTTTGGCGCTACCCAAGCCGGCATGACGCCAAACTGCACGCGCCCTTAGCCGCAAGAGACGCAAAGACGCTCTTGTCCGTGCAGGGTCATGCAAACTGACTTTGATCTCATCATAATCGGTGCCGGCTGCGCCGGACTAAGTTTGGGGATGCAACTCGCCTCGATGCACGCACAAGCCCCTAAAACGCTATTGCTTGAGCAGCGCACCTCTTACGAAAACGATCGCACCTGGTGTTTCTGGGGCGATGAGCAAACGCCGTATGCAACACTTGCTAAACACAGTTGGCAGCGCTTTAGCGTCAATAATGGCGTTAAAAGTGCGCTGATCGATTGCCCTAAAACACCCTACCGGTTGTTGGCTGCAACAGATTTTTATACCCAGGCGGTTCAGGTGATCGCTCGTAACGATGCACTGATTTTAAAAACGGGTGGCTCACTGACCGCAGAGCCTAGCGTTGCGCAGGGCAGGTGGCAGCTTGACACGACGTTGGGTTCTTTTTCAGCCAAGGCTATCGTTGACACGCGCCCGCTGCCGACCCACCAAATGTCTGACACGACCCTTTGGCAAGCATTTTTAGGTTGCGAACTCGATTTTCAAGAGCCACGCTTTGATCCCACCTCAGCGCAATTGATGGATTTTTATCCGGCGAATCAAGCGTTCGTTGGTTTTAATTATGTGTTACCTCTTTCGGCAACTCGGGCACTCGTCGAATTTACAGTGTTTGCTTCGAAGGTCTATGATCAAACTGAGTTACTCGGCTATCTTGAGGATCATATTGCAAAGCTTGCGGGCGATAGGCCTTATCAAAGACTACGGACTGAGTATGGGTTGATTCCTATGGGGGTGGGAATGCCCCAGGGCGCGGTTAAGCCTAAGGGTACAGTTAAGCTTGCAGAGCAGCACTCAAGCTATGTTCGGGTTGGCTTGACCGCTGGTGCCGCTCGACCCGCGACGGGTTACGCCTTTCAAAGAATTCAGCGCTGGGCTCTTGCCTGCAAGCAGTCTCTTGAAAAAAACGGTTTGCCTGTCGGGCATCAACCAGACTCTTTCGTCATTAGACAGATGGATGCGATTTTTCTACATGTGCTTCGTTACCGGCCCGAGTTAGGGCCTGAGTTATTCATGCGACTGTTTTCAAAGGTGAGCAGCGAAAAACTGATTCGCTTTTTGTCGGATCAGGGGCGAGTGTCTGATTACCTGGCAGTGATTTTGTCATTACCACCGGGGCTGTTCATGAAAAGCGCTTATCAAGTGGCAACGACGCGATGAACCGTATTCAACAACAAGGTTTCATTTTTGGTGTTGTGGCAACACTCATTACGCTTGGCTCTGCGCTTGCGCCGGCGGTTGATCCGCTAACGTCGTTGCTCTTGGTCGCGACGTTAATCTTTTTTCTAGGTGTGCCTCATGGTGCTCTTGACCCATGCTTTGCTCAAAAACTGCTTGCGGTAAAGGGCTGGCGGGCGTGGTTACAGTTTGTGGTGATCTATTTGGGCCTGGCTGGTTGTGTTGTGTTGATTTGGTGGCAGGCACCTCTTGTATTGATGAGCGGCTTTTTAATCATTTCGATTTTGCATTTCTCAAGAGACTTAGCACCACCCACTGCAAAAATCACCACACTGCTGTACGGCGGTGCGATCATTGTGTTGCCCACAATACTTCATTTTTCTGAAATGCTTGAATTATTCACTTTAATTGTTGGCGCTGAAAGTGCTCAGACGATTGTCGTAGCATTGCGCGCCTTGGCTTGGCCTTGGGCTGCGGCCTTGGCGATCTTGATATGTTTTGAAGCGACTAAAAATTGGCGGGTTGGCTTCGAGATTTTGTCAGTGAGTTTGCTGGCAGTGGTGGCTCAACCTTTAATCGCCTTCACGGTTTACTTTTGTGGGATGCATAGTTTGAGACACCTGCTGCGAACACAGCAGTATGTCAATTTGCCGGTCAGCCGTCTGTTATGGATATGTCTATTACCGATGTTAGGCGTCAGCGCCTTGGTCGCGCTTGCTTGGCTGTATCTACCAGCGTCGTCTTATGACTCAAGGCTGTTGCAATTTGTCTTCGTGACGCTTGCGGCGTTAACAGTGCCACATATGCTGTTGGTGGATCGGGCTCGGTACTCGAATTAGGGTGGAAAAGCCTTTTGGATTGACAAGCAACGTACCGCAGTCACTTTCCAGCAAACATAAAAGCAAAAGTCGACAGAGCCGTTGAGATCGTGATCATCGCGATCATTGCCTTGATAACTAGAGTAGCAACGGTTTTTTCGATTTTTCCCATCTCGCCTCGCAGGCTACCCATCTCTCCGCGAAGGGTTCCCATTTCGCCACGAAGACTTCCCATATCTTTATGAATGTTTCCGATTTCTCGATGAATGCCACCAATCTCTTGCTGCACTGCTGTAATTTCAGCGCGTATGGTTTTTTCAATTTTTAGTTCTAACCTGACCAAATCCTCTTTGGTAGCTAAGGTTGGGATGATGGCTTCAAGCCTTGCGACGCGTGCTTCCATGGTTAGCCCTTTCAAGTGAGATTAGGCTTCGCAGTCTACACATTTATTCTTCAAAAAGTGCTTCAGTCATAGACACATTTGTCACCAATTGTGTCCTGACAAAAATGTATCCCTAGGATGCAGACTCTTCTTTCAACTCAACCCCGCTTTTGCCCAACACTTTCGCCTGCCTGATCAGCCAAGCAAGCTTCTGCGCCGACTCTGCATAACTCAAACCTTCAAGACGTATATTTGAAATGCAGTTGCGCTCAACGTCTGTTCGGCCAACTTTGGGATGCCACGTTAGGTACGCGCTCATGCTGTCTGGTGCAGATAGACCTGGACGTTCGCCGATCAATACGATCACCAACTCGGCGCCCAGAATTTCTCCAACCTCATCTCCAAGCGCCACGCGAGCTTGGGTCGCAATCACCACGGCTGAATCTTGCACATGCGGTAGTTCTAAGAGCAAGGCCTCAAGCAACGCTAAGGCGTGCCCTTGAATGGCTTGAGCTGAAAGCCCATCGGCAACCACAAAGGCTAGGCTGGGTAACGGGCGCTGAGTGTCGTGTCTTAAGCTTGTTAGGGTTTGTGCACTGGCAACTGAGAGTCGACGCCCAAGGTCGGGGCGCAGCAAA
>CANCMG010000111.1 GCA_947378965.1 Alcaligenaceae bacterium
ATTGTTGGCACGCCCTTTTATTTGATGGAATTTTTAAACGGTCGTGTGATTGTGGATCAATCGCTGCCGGGCTTTACGCCGGCTGAGCGAGGCGCCATTTACACCGACATGAATCGCGTCATAGCAGCGTTGCATAAAGTCGATGTCAACGCCGTCGGCCTTGAAACCTTTGGCCGCGCCGGTAATTATTTTGGTCGCCAAATCGCTCGCTGGAGCCGTCAATACCAAGAGGCGCGCAGCGAAGACATCAGTGCACTTGAGTCCTTAATCGAGTGGTTGCCCGCCAACATCCCCGAAGGCGATCAAACCACAATCGTGCATGGCGACTATCGTTTAGATAATTTAGTGCTACACCCCACCGAACCCCGCGCCATTGGTTTGCTTGACTGGGAGCTCGCCACCTTAGGCCACCCTATGGCCGATTTTGCCTATCACTGTATGAGTTGGCACATCCCCGCCTCGTTGTGGCGCGGCATTGGTGGCTTAGATCTCAAAGCCTTAGGGATCCCCAGCGAAGCCGACTACATCAAACAATATGGCGCTGCCACAGGGTTTGAAGGTATCGAGCATTGGGATTTTTACATCGCCTACAACCTCTTCAGAATCGCCGCGATTTTGCAAGGGATCGCGCGGCGCGCGCAAGATGGTACCGCTGCGGCTGCCGATGCGATTGAGACAGGTAGCAAAGCGAAACCGCTGGCAGAAATTGGTTGGAAGTATGCGCAGCGGTACGAGGCTAGTCGCAAGCGGTGAGGTTGACTGATGCTTTATTGTTAATCGAACTAGTGCGCGCTGTCAGACCCTAGCGCTATACCAACGGCCCACTCTTTAGCCATGTTGGTATAGAGGCTAGGATCAATACGCGAATCATGTTTTGCATTTTGTAAAACTTGTGACATTGCATCGCTGATGCGTTGCAATGTTTTTTCTGGTGAAACCACGCCGCAAACCGAACGCCCAAACTCTAGCAATTCTTTGCGTGTTGGATAACTGCGACTGCCATGCCGCCCCTTTTTAAGTTTTAAGGCCATCGTTCTATCGATGTCTTCAAAGCCGCCGGGTCTTTCAAACTTATAGATAGTCGTTGTGACCACATCATAAAGCGGAGACAGCCGAACAGAGCTGTCGTTTTGCCCTTGATAAAGCATCCCGAAATTCTTTAAATGAGCATCTCCGTTTCGAACCATAATCGACAGGCTTAATTGCTCAAAAAACGCTAATCGGTCTAGAGCCGCTTTCGATGAAAATTGACCAATGAGTTCAGCAAGATATTGGTAGTTACCAAAGTATTTACGATTATCTAGGCGGTCGTTGACCCGTAAATCCATCAACGCGGCCATATCTTCAAAACCAAGTCGTTGACCTTGCTCTGTTACATCAAAACGATCAATCACTAAAAGCTGTCCGTCATCTGATAACTCAAAGCTCGGCACGTTAATTTCAGCGATGCGTGCGACACTTAAACAAAGATATTCGTTAGCTGCAAGCCCCGGAAACTCAGCGCCTGCTGCCTTCACGATCAAATCGGGTATCGGCAATGACGCTTTACTAGGGATCATTATTTTGGGCTGAACCCCAGAAATCCCGATACCAGTCGAAAGGTACGTGTTCACTAAATCTCGAAACAACAAATCGCTAAAGGGAGTCTTTAACAATGTCGCTTTGCTAAGCGTGTGACGAACGGCTGGTGCTTGGCGGTCGGGTAAAAAATAACCCACCCGCCCAATTGCGTTATCACCCATCATCGCCAGCAAATGCATCTTGTTTAATTTACGTTTCGGAAACATCTCAAAAATTCGCTGAAGCAAAAACCCCTCAGGCAAATTCATATCCATCGATGGAAACAATTCACTATCGTTGAACGTCAATTGTTTTGGTTGCAGCAGTAAACTAACTGAGGCTTGTGAAGATTCGTCGCGTAGGTACGAAAAGGTATAGCCCGACTCTTTGGTTAATTCGCCCGACACCGGCATCGCCGGAACGTCAGAGGCGATTGTGATCGCTAAGCGTTTAATCTTTTCGGGGATCAAGTCAATGGTCATCGTCGTCTTCCATTTCTTGCAACGTACGGCGCCGCATCTCTTCGCGTGTTGGAAGCCCGAGGCCTACAATTTCGATGGTATGACCCATTGCTGCAAGAATTGCTAAAAGTGAGGTTAACGACACATCTCGACCTTTTTCAAGACGATTTAAAACATCTCGACTACGACCAGATTTTTCAGCAATAAGCGCAGTAGGCATTTGAGTAGCCTGCCGAAGCGCCCGCACCTGTGAACCGACGTCTGAGAGAAATCTGATCTTATCTTTCATTGTTTTTTCATATTACTTGATAATATGTCCTATATAAAAGACATTTTATCTGTAAATAGCATATTTGTCTGTTTTATAGGACATAATTGTCCGACCTTAATCTAAAGTCTAAAGTACGGACTTAAGGTAAAGTCACAAGTACTCACCGCAACAGGAAACCACTATGACGCACCACCCTTCGATTTCTGAGTCTGGTTTAGGTAATTGGCACAATGCGCCGGCGGTGATTGGTGCGTCGGTTGATGCGATTGATACCCCTGCTCTCTTGATCGAGCTTGATGCGTTTGAGCGTAATCTTGCCGAGGTACACGCGGTGATTCAAACCGCTGGCATTGCGGTGCGCTCTCACGGTAAGGCGCACAAGTGCCCTGACATCGCCTTGCGCCAGATTCACGCCGGGGCTGTTGGGATTTGCGTGCAAAAGGCCAGCGAGGCCGAAGCTTTTATCGAAGTGGGCGTCAAAAATATTTTGATCACCAACCAAGTGGTGGGTGTACGTAAGGTTGAGCGCGTGGCTCGCCTAGCTGCACATGCTCATATGGGTTTGTGTGTGGATAACATCGTGCAAGTGCATCAGATTGGCGCTGCGGCCAGACGCCATCGCGTTGCCGTTGATGTCTATATTGAACAAGATGTAGGCGGTGCGCGTTGTGGTGTCACAACCAACGCTGCGGCAATTGAACTGGCCGAGGCGATTGCCACCTATTCACCCTCATTAGTGTTTGCGGGTTTACAAGCCTACTACGGGCCCGCGCAACACATGCGCAAACCCGAAGAGCGCCTGCAAGCCATTCGGTCAGCATGCGATAAAGTCAAAGACATGGTCAGCGCGTTAAATGCTGCGGGCTACGAAGTCAACGCCATCACAGGCGGTGGCACCGGTACCTATCCAATCGAAGCCGAATCAGGTCTGTACACCGAAGTGCAGCCCGGCTCGTACGTGTTGATGGATAACGATTATCACAAGAACTCACCCGACGAAGAGGCCCCAGAGTTACTGCCTGTTTTACATGCACTGTGCACAGTGATGAGCGTCAGCCCCACACACGCGGTGCTTGATGGCGGCTTAAAGTGCTTTGCCATGGATTCAGGCTTGCCCCGCATGATCTTGCCCGGCTGGTCAGTCAAAGGGATCTCAGACGAACACACCACCATCATTTCAGAGCCCGGCACCCCGCCCCTAAAAGTCGGCGACAAAGTCAAACTGATCCCTGGGCATTGCGACCCAACGGTGAACTTGCACGATTGGCTGGTGGCCGTGCGTAATGGCAAGGTCGAAGAGTTATGGCCAGTGTCTGCGCGTGGCGCTTTGTTTTAGGCCAAACAGGGCTTGATCTTTACTCTACACTTAATTACACTATTAGTAATTTAATGCAGAGTCATGAATGCAGCCACTCAGACAACTTTTAGGTGCACTTAAGCAGCTTGCTACCCCGCAGGCGTGCCTGTTCACGCCTTCAGACTTGCGCGCAGTACTTCCGCAACTGTCCGACGTTGCATTCAATACCTTGCTTAGCCGAGCGGTCAGCTCAGGTCACCTTCAACGAGTTTGTCGAGGGCTGTATCGGTACGATACCTACCCTTCGAACCTTCCTTTTAGCCTTTCACAGGCAGCAACCAAACTTCGCCCGATGGAGCTGAACTACCTCAGCCTTGAAACAGTATTGAGTGACGCGGGTGTCATCTCTCAAATCCCAATGAATCGCATCATGGTGATGTCGTCAGGACGTTCTAGTATTTTTGACTGCAACAATTGGGGCAGCATTGAGTTCGTGCATACACGGCAAAAGCCTGACAGTCTTGTTGGGCAGCTGCTTTACGACACTCAAAACAAAATGTGGCGTGCGAGCGTAAAGCAAGCCTTACGAGACATGAAAGCGACCCATCGCAGTACAGATTTAATCGACTGGAGTGTCGCGAATGAGCTTATTTGATAGTTTGGTTGACGAGGCCCTGCGCAATCAACGCGAACTTGCACCACTGCGTGCTGTGATCGAGAAAGAGCTTCTTCATCACGACATCTTGAGAGTTCTTAGCGGTGCCGGCTTACTAACTAATCTAACCTTTATTGGTGGCACTTGTTTAAGAGCATGTTATGGCTCGAACCGACTAAGCGAAGACTTAGATTTCACGGGCGGTGCGGACTTTACTCGCGATCAACTCGCAACAATGGGCGAGGTCTTAGTACAAGGCCTGAAAGATAAATATGGTTTGCACGTGGACGTTGTTGCGCCTGTGCGTGATGAAGGTAACGTGGACACATGGAAACTTAAAGTCGTAACTCGACCTGAGCGCAGAGATATCCCTGCGCAGCGCATCAATATCGACGTGTGTGCAATACCAAGCTATGAGCGTCGCCCATTAATGCTTCGCAATCATTACGAAGTCGAAATGGGTACTAGTGGCTTAATTTTGCAGGCACAATCATGTGAAGAGATTTTTTCAGACAAATTAGTCGCCTTCGCGCTGCGTCCCAACCGAATCAAAAACCGCGACTTGTGGGATTTAGGCTGGCTCCATCAAAAAGGAATCAAACCATCTCTTAATCTCGTCGAACTGAAACTTGCCGATCATCGTGCAGACACCCAGAACTACTTAAACGCTTTCACCGCTCGAGTGAATTCACTGATGACTGACCCCAAAGTCGCTAAAGATTTTCAAAATGAAATGAATCGGTTTTTGCCTAATTACATTGTCAATGAAACGGTTTTAACCCATGACTTTTGGATATATCTTAGTGCTTTACTTAGCAGTTACCTGCAAGAAGTACGCAGCGCTTTAAGCGGACATGAGCCCAGCAATCTTTTTAAGATGTGAAAGCGTGCCAGCGGTCACCACACCCAAAAAGCGCAACGCAACACAACCCATCACCCCCATCCTCTAAGCTTTTCACAGCCATAGACGCACCGCGCGCTCGGTGACATACTCAATCAACCACTTGCAATGACTTCGGTCAATGATGCTTTCGCGTCGCACGACGCACCTATCACGCTTCACCTTCGCAGATGCAAAACCAATCACTACTTCCTGGTGTGCCGATCTGTTGACGCCGATCGAAAATTGACCAGTTTTTGAGGGTTGTGCCGACTGAAAATTGACCAGGGTGTTCAATCTACCTGCTTACTTATTAAGCAGGGAACTGAGATGATCACCATGGACATGTTAGGTAAGGTTCGGCGCATGAAGATGCGCGACAATTTGTCGATCAGCGAGATCGCAAAACGTACGGGTTTAGCGCGCAACACGATCAGGGGGTGGCTTCGCGCCCCTGGCGAGGTGATCCCGAAGTACGAGCGGCGCTCGGATCCACGCAAAATCACCGAGTACGAGGCGATCCTGATCATGGCGCTCAAGGCCGATGGGCTGCGCCATAAAGACTCGCGCCGCACGGCCCGCGCACTGTTTGTGCAGATCACGGCCCAGGGGTATCGGGGTGGTTATAGCCGGGTGACGGACTTTATCCGCACGTGGCGCGCTCAAGTTGGGGTGGGCAGCAAAGCCTTTGTGCCACTGATGTTTGAGTGTGGTGAGGCGTTTCAGTTCGACTGGAGCGAAGAAGGCATGCTGGTGGGCGGGGTGTTTTACAAAGTTCAGGTTTCGCACATGAAACTGTGTTTCAGCCGTGCATTCTGGTTGGTGGCCTATCCGACGCAAACGCACGAGATGTTGTTCGATGCCCATACGCGCTCGTTTACCGAGCTAGGCGGTGTAGCGCGCCGAGGCATCTACGACAACATGAAGACTGCGGTTGATAAGGTGCAGAGGGGCAAGACGCGCATAGTCAATCAACGGTTTAAAGCGTTATGCAGCCATTATCTGTTTGATGCAGACTTCTGTAACGTTGCCTCGGGTTGGGAGAAAGGCATTGTTGAGAAGAACGTGCAAGATAGCCGCCGACGGATCTGGATCGAAGCGCGCGAGCGTGTGTTTGGTTCGTTTGTTGAACTCAATACGTGGTTGGCTCAGCGCTGTCGTGCCGTGTGGGCCGAGACACGGCACACTGAACACCCCGAGTTCACCCTGACCGAGATGCTTGAGACTGAGCGCGAGCACCTGATGCCGATGCCCGAGGCCTTTGACGGCTACGTCGAGAAAGCCTCTCGGGTAAGTAGTACATGTCTGGTAACGGTCGCGCGCAATCGTTACTCGGTGCCGTGCGAGTGGGCGGGTAAGCGCGTGAGCACTCGCCTGTATCCCACGCAACTCATCGTGGTTGCGGGCGATGCGATTGTTGCTTGCCACGACCGCCTCGCTAGTAAGGGGCAAACCACCTTTGACTGGCAGCACTATATTGAACTGGTTCAGCGCAAGCCCGGTGCACTCAGAAACGGCGCGCCGTTTCTGGATATGCCAAAAGAGTTGCTGCAACTGCGTCGAGCGCTTCTACGCCACCCGGGCGGAGATCGCACGATGGCAAGCGTACTGGCCACAGTGCCGCGGGCAGGGCTTGATGCGGTACTTGTGGCAGTTTCAATCGCACTCGAAGACGTCACCCCTAGCGGTCAAGTCAGCCTTGAGCACATCGAGAACGTGCTGGCACGCCTAAACAGCCCGCCGCTCCCGGAGCTCGCAGAAACCGATCTCGAACTGATTGAGGCGCCTCGCGCTGACACCGCACGTTACGACGAACTACGTGACATCCACACACAAGAACCGGAAACCCATCATGCGCCCTGACATTAAAGCAAACCTGAAATCCCTACGCCTGCACGGCATGGCCTTAGCTTGGGAGGAGCTCACTGAGAACGGAGAGACCGCCCGCACCGACAGCTCAAAATGGCTACTTGAGTACCTATTAGATGCCGAAGATACCAACCGTGAGATGCGTTCGATCTCGCATCAAATGAAGTCAGCACGCTTCCCGCTGCACCGTGACTTAGCGGGCTTTGACTTTGCGGCCTCGCCTGTCGATCGCACTTTAATTAATAAGCTCTCTGATCTGTCTTTTACAGAGCAGGCCCATAACGTCGTACTGATCGGAGGGCCTGGCACGGGCAAAACACATCTGGCCACGGCGCTGAGCGTCTCTGGGGTGACACAGCACGGTAAAAAGGTGCGGTTTTATTCAACCGTGGATCTGGTGAACGCTCTTGAACATGAGAAGTTAATGAATAAGCCAGGGCGTATTGCACAAAGTCTCGCGCGCCTTGACTTGATTGTGCTCGATGAGTTGGGCTACTTGCCCTTTAGCCAAGCTGGAGGCGCGTTGTTGTTCCATCTGCTGTCAAAGCTCTATGAGCACACCAGTGTGCTGATCACGACCAACCTGACGTTTGCCGAATGGTCGAGTGTGTTTGGTGACGCAAAGATGACTACGGCACTGCTTGATCGCCTGACGCATCACTGCCATATCGTTGAAACAGGCAACCAGTCATACCGCTTTCTGCACAGCACCAAGCAGGCTAAGGCACAGATCAAAACACGCGAGCAAACCAGAAAGGCAAACCCTAAAGATTCACCAACTGAAATTGAAGAGGAGGCACCATTCTGAACAATTGACTACGGCTTACCGCTACGGGCTTCGCCCTGCGCGGTCTGCCGATTGATAAAAATAGATGACAACTACCGCGAAACCGGTATAGTTATCCACAGTTGACTGCACTCAAGTCAACAAAAGCCCCTGGTCAACTTTGGATCGGCACAGGTGGTCAATATTGGATCGGCGCCAACAGTGCCGATCATTGAGTCGCCGTTTTTTGCCGACATCGCTGCTTCGGATTACTTTGCTGCACACGAAAAAAAGATTGCGTCTGATCTGAACAAATATGGGTTTGCAATACTGCCTGGATTTTTTTCTGAGATCAAAGAACAGGCTACACAGCTACGCGCCGATTTGCAGCCTCTGTATGACGAGATGGCTATCAGCACAACCTTAACGCCTGAAGAGATCGCGGCCGAAGCACGGCTACAAGATGCTTATCGCACCAGCCAAACCGTTAAAGACATTGCCTGCGACGAGCGCATCATAAAGTTGCTGACTAAGCTGTATGGTCGCCAGGCGTTTGCTTTTCAAACCCTTAATTTTAGATACGGCAGTCAACAGGCCACACACAGTGATGCCATGCATTTTCATTCGGCGCCCGAGCGCTATATGTGCGGTGTCTGGGTGGCACTAGAAGATTGGCTTTGAAGCGTTACTGTGGGGCAAACCGCTGCACTGCTTTGGCATGCCCTTTTATGCAGGCTGGGGGTTGACGCACGACGCGCAAGCAGCACCCGAACGCCGCAAACCCATTACGCTTGAGCAACTCGCTCATGCAGCTTTAGTTGAATATGCCCGCTATCGCCACCCTGAAACCCAACAAGCGTGCGAAGTTGAAGATTTAATTGAGTGGGTAAGATTTCAACGAAGCCTGCGAGCGCGGTTCGCTTCAACACTTTACGCAATCGACTTTTCTTGGAACAAAATACAGAGCTTTCAGCCAGACCAAAGATTGCTAGAGCGTGCCACACAGCTACACGCAAAAATTATCGACTCGGGTATTTCAAAATACAATTTAGGCGGCAAGCAGTGGGCGCGCCCCGCGAATGTGCGGCGATGAAGGGCTTGGTCAGAGGCAGTTTTAATAATTTCGGCAGCGGCACCGGGTATGAGTAGCTCGTACTCACGAAGTGTTTGAGGAGCGGGCAATGGCCCTAGGTGCATTTCTAATATTGGTAGTCTGTTCTCGTTATTTGTAACAGACAACCCTGCCTCAGCGAGGCGCGGAGACTCGTTGACCATACTGTGTAATCGCTGAATCAATATCCATACCAGTCTGAGCCCAGTCAGCACGCATCGCTTCAGTCGGGTCGACAATCGCCACTCGAAGCGGTGTGATATCAACATGAACAGGCGCCGGCGCTGGGTTCGTTGAATATAAATTCAACGAACCAGCCATACTGCGCCAAAAACTTTTAGTTAGTACAGCCCGTCTAAGTTGGCTCATTTCCTACCCCTATTAACAAAATATCTCAGATCAATTCAAGATCACTTGAATAGTAATTTTAAGGTAATTTGTTTGACGGAAAACACCGTAGGGTAGACATTAATATCCAGTTACTTAATGATACAAGTCGTAACCATTTGAGTGACCGGTGATGATGAAGTCGTCGGCATAGCGCACCATGTTCATCTTCGGGCTCAGGCGTCTGCTCGCGGGAAACGCCTCGTGCAGTGTCGCTTGAAGTCCGTCCAAAGTCATGTTGGCAGCGACCGGCGAGATAATGCCTCCTTGAGGCGTACCAGCCACTGTGGGGAAGAGCGTGTGTTGATACACAAAGCCCGCTTTGAGCCACTTCTGTAGCATCGCCTTGTCCGTTGGGATATGAGCGAGCATCCAGTCATGGCTGATATTGTCGAAGCAACCTTTGATATCGGCCTCTAGTACCCACTGAGCGCTCACCTTTTGTGCGAGACAGGTGAAGCATTGTTCGCACGCATCAGCCGTTGAGCGCTGTGGCCGAAAACCATAAGAGTGCGGGTCAGCCGTGGTTTCAGCAATTGGTTCGAGCGCGAGCAGGTAGAGTGCCTGCATGGCACGACACTTCATTGCCGGTATACCCAGAGGTCGTTGCTTGCCGTTTTTCTTCAGAATAAATACCCTCCGAAGAGGCTGCGGCTTGTAAGTACGACGCCGCATCGACGCTATCGCGTTGATCTTTGCCCGAGGTGTTGTCCAAGTGACCTTGTCCACACCAGAGGTGTTCTTGCCCTTGTTTTCAGTCACCCGTTTGACAGGGAGTGCTCTGCCGCTAAACGAGTGGGTGAGCAACCACTGCAAGGCTCGCGCCTGATTGTGATGACCCACCTGTGTTGCCTTGACAATACGCGTCTGCAGCCTTCGTACCTGATGGTGAACGGCGACCCAATTGATGTCGTGCCACGTCATGTCAGAGGGTGCACACGCGAGTGTTGCTGCGTCCATTTGCTTTCCCTCTGTAAAGAAGGTTCTACACACTCTCTTGTCAAGAGAGACCACGAAGACGTCTGCCCGTTTGCACGTGAGGCGATGTTCCAACCCCTATCCGTCTCGTTACAAGGCGGCGTTCGCTTTTTCTTCGATCCTATTCCCGCAGCACCATAGGCAGGCCTCACGGCTTGCTGTCCCTGACGGGAGTGATACGGGGTTACCACGTTTCGCATGCAGAAGTACATCGGGTTAGGTGCCTGCTATAGACCGGAAGATCTGTGGATCACGAGGGCGTACTGACCAGACGCCTCTCCCATCTTCAATACCTTTTGGTTCAAGCGCGTCAGCCACTTACGCTCGGTTCCAATAACGACCCTTTATCGCAGATTCAAATGTTTTCACCATACCGACTATCTAGCACTCATCCGACCGTTGGCTGTCAGAAGGGTATGCCTCTCGCGATTAATACCCCACAGCTTGCGCTGCTTCGTTACATTGTCAGGGTCGCTCTTGATTCAGACCCCTAGATTCACCCGGTGATACAGGTGGTATCCTCGTAAAGTGGATACAACTTCTACATGCGACCTCGTGTCGCACGCTCAGTTTTGAATCGGCGCCAACAGTTAGTCGTCATTGCCTGCGTTTTGTGGCGTGCGATTCGTTGCTAGCATCTCGTGATGGGCATGCCAATTGATCTCAACCCACCTGACGCCAACTTAGTCACTGACACAACACACGCAGTGCCTGAAGAGCACTATCGCTTTGCGTTGCACCCTGGCTTGCGTCAATTTCGCAGCGTGTACAGTGTGGCCAAGCGCGTGGGTTTGCCTGATCCATTTTTTAGAGTGCACGACGGGGTGTCGGGCAGCCACACTCAGGTGGGTGGTCGACAGCTCATCAATTACTCGGGTTACAACTAATTTGATCGTGCACGATGAGTACATTCATAACAGTGCGCTGCAAGGCATCGCACTGTCGGGGGCCAAGCGCCTGTCGTTTGCGCATAACGACTGGCGTGCGCTTGATACCTTGTTAGCGCAACAGCGCGCGCAGTATCAACGTGTGTTGGTGATCATTGAAGGCGTCTACAGCATGGACGGCGATTACCCCGACCTGCCCCGCTTTGTTGAACTGCGCAATAAGCACCGTGTGTTTTTGATGGTAGACGAAGCGCATTCGCTAGGGGTGCTGGGTGAGCGCGGCTATGGGATCCGTGAGCACTTTGGTGTGGCCGCGAGCGAGGTGGATATCTGGATGGGCACGCTCTCTAAAACCCTGGCAAGCTGCGGTGGTTACATCGCGGGCGAAACAGCCTTGGTTGAGCACTTAAAGCTGTTAGCGCCGGGGTTTTTGTATAGCGTGGGAATGTCTCCGCCTTTGGCTGCGGCGGCGTTGGCGGCCTTGCAATGTATGCAGCTCGAGCCCGAGCGTGTGCAGGCCTTGCAAGCACGCGGGCGCTATTTTTTAAAGCGGGCGCAAGAGGCTGGCTTCGATACCGGGTCAAGCGCAGGCATGGCTGTGATCCCGGTGATTTTGGGTGATTCGGCTAAGACGATCAGGCTGGCTGCGGCGATGCTTGAGCGTGGGGTGAGCGTGCAGCCGATTTTGTATCCGGCGGTGCCGCAGAAGTCGACGCGATTAAGGTTTTTTATGTCGCGTCAGCATACTGAGGCTGAGATTGACTATACGGTTGAGGCGTTGGTGGGGCTGATGGGGCATCTGAAATTATAATAATATAGATATTAGTTTTATCGATTATTTGATAATATCTATTTATGCCCAAAAAACCACAAGCCCTGTTAATGCTGCCGCCTCTCGTGCAGGCACAGTTGCGTCAACTCGGCGAAGATCTCACCGTTGCGCGTAAACGCCGTGGCGAATCGCGCCGGCAGTGGGCTGAGCGGATCGGCGTTTCAGAACCCACTCTCATGCGCATGGAGCAGGGCGACGCCTCTGTGGCGCTAGGCATTTACGCCACGGCACTTTGGCTAATGGGTCGCTCAAGTGAGTTGGCCAAGCTTGCGGCCCCTGAGTCTGATCTAGGCGCGCTTGAGATCAGCATCAATGCAGCTAAAAAGCGCTCTGCCCGAAAACCTATTTCGTTGGCAAACCGGCTTCAAAAGCAGGCTTTACCATGACTATCGCGACGCCTTATCAACCCGTTGATGCCATGAGCCTTTGGTGGCTGGGTGACCCTGAAACTCCTACCCTGATTGGTCATCTGCAGTTTGTTGCGACCATGCGTGGCGTTAGCCTACGCTATGACGCAAACTGGCTACGTCAGGGCTTTGCACTGAGCGAAGATTTGCCGCTACTCGATAACGCCATTTCAGAGCATAGTTTGTTTGGTTTAACCCGTGCCGAGGCAGCAAAAGAAATCGCTTTAGTCGCCCGTTGTGTGGATGGCTGGGAAGCTCACTTCACAGCGGCGGGCGTGTCGAGTTCAGATTTGAGTCAACTCAGGGCCCAGCTTGATCGCCCGTTTCTGCGTGACCAACGCCTGCAAGTCGTTGAATGGTAGCGATGCAACGCTTCTCAATCAAAGCGATAATTTTTTCGATCGTTGCATTGTCGCTAAACGTTTGGTCGCGTTCTAATTTTTTTGCAAGCTGTGGCAAGGCTGTTGCAAGTTGTAAAACTCGCTTTCTTGTTTCTGCCTTTGCCAGCCCAGCTGACTCGGCGAACAGATCCCAGTGCCTGGGCATGACTTCAACAAATTTGTATTTGCTGCCGATTTTCATTGCCATTTTAGGTGTCAACTCTGCATACACGGCCGTTGACAATAAGTCATAGCCCGGCGCCAGCACGGGCCGCGCACCAGAGTAAAGTAAAGAAAAGTTTTTGGCGTGTGCGTCGTGATTGCCCACGAGCACGTTAAAAATAACGTAATCAAGCAGTCGTAATACTTGTGGCGCATTCGGGCGCGTTGCCTGTCGTAACAACTCAAAACATTGCGCTAAATCTGGCCCACCTTCATTTTGATACTTTTGATCAGGCATGACGCCAAGTGCCTGGCAGAAATCTTCTTGATGAATCCGCCAGTACTGCCCATCGTTCATCAGCAAGCGATCGTAACGCTCGACCAAAAGAAAGTTTCTGCCAAGTACCGTTTGAACGCGAGCCTTTGCTGGTGCCAGCATTGTGAGCTCGGCCAAACACATGCAAAACCCTTCGTTGTGAACGCTGTCTGCAACGCCGTGAATCGCAGGCTTCAAAATGTGCGAGCTTGGAGTACCGTTGCGGGGCAAGCCAACACGCTGACCATCAAACACCACAGGTAGCTTGTCTTGGGCACCAGCTAAAGACAGCCGCAGGCCATCATCGCCGGCAAGCATTGGGCGACGTGGCAACTCGTCTAGAGTGGCGATCAGCTCTTCGTCGCTTAGCCACTGAACATCGCTGACAGCGCCGCGCGAAGGCAGCGGCTGACCCAGCTCTATGAAGGTCACTGCTCCGGCGCATTCTCCGCCGATGTTATCCAACAGAGCAAAATCATCATTTTGCGCGTGAAACCTCGGCGTTCAGGCCGGGGAGGTAGAGCGCGGAACGCGCGAGCGTTCCTCGCTTTGGTGACGTACCTGTTTCGTCCATTTTTGCCACCTGTTGATAACCATAGCCATCGGCTCGTTGCACGACCGTGCAGCACTTATAGCTAATACCTTGAACTAAACCTGTACTTGTTTGAATATTAAAACTCCCACTGGCGCGAACCGCTACCCGACCAGCATAAGCACCAACTTTCTTACCCTTCGTGACTACCGCCTTAACCAGGTC
>CANCMG010000112.1 GCA_947378965.1 Alcaligenaceae bacterium
TGGCGCTGCGCCAATTTCCCTTAATCTCAAGTATATTGAACAACAGCAAACGCCAAACTAAATCAAAGGCTAAAGAAAGGAAGGCTGCGCCTTCCGCGCTTACATCCCCGCCCTAAACGGCGAGGTTTTACGCGCAAATTCGATAAAAATTCTCGACGATTTTTTCAGAAAAATCTCGAGAATTTTTCTTTTTGTGCTGCTTGGGTCTATGGTTTTGTGCTACTTGGGTCTATGGTACAGTGCAATGAAATACGCTCGCACTAGATTCGACGAGCCTTTGAAAAATAAAATATCCCGGAGACAAACATGACAAATCTTAAAAAGATTTACGCGACCCTCGCGCTTGCAGCTCTCGCCTCAGCGACAAACGTTCAAGCGCAAGACACCATCAAACTCGGCATCTCGGCACCCATGTCGGGCGCAGCGGCCGTTTGGGGCTTGGGGATGGAATGGACCGCCAAACAAGCCGCAGACAAAATCAATCTTGAAGGCGGCGTGACGGTTGCAGGCAAAAAGTATAAATTTGAAATCGTGGCCTACGACAACAAATACACCGCTGCCGAGGGCACTAAAGTCGCACAAAACCTCATTAATCGCGACAAGATTAAATTTATCGTTGGCGGTATCGGTACTGCCCCGATTTCAGCCCTGCAGTCGCTCTCTGAGCGAAGCGGCGCGATGATTTTTATTTCGGCCTGGGGTAAAAGTGTTAAAGGCCCACAGTTTCCATTAACGTTTACTCAATCCAATACACCGTTTGAGATTCTTGATCCACTTTACAAATATGTCTTGGCGCAAAATCCCAAGGCAAAGACAGTTGCGATCTTGAACGCGAATGATGCGTCAGGCAAAGAGGTTGAACTGGTCGCACAAAAAACGTGGGCAGCACTCGGCGTGAAGGTTTTATCTTCTAATTGGTACGAACGTGGCACCACGCAGTTTCAACCGGTTGCGGCCAAACTCACCGAACAAAAGCCTGACATTATCGATCTAGGTGTTGCGCCGCCAGCCGATGCAGGCATCGTACTCAAAGAGCTTGGCGTGCTAGGCTGGAACGGTGTCAAAGTACTGCCCACCGGCACGAGCGCCACTCAGCTCGTACAAATCGGCGGTGCTGCAGCCAATGGAACCTACATGGGCTATGCCGGCGACTACTCAAGCTCGCTCGCAACGCCCGTGCAACAGATTTTGAACCAAGGCATGTTGGCACAATTTAAAGAGCCTCTAAACCCACTGCAGGTCTCAAGCTATGACTCCGTCTATGCGCTTAAGGCCGCAATGGAAGCTTCAAACAGCTTAGATCCTAAAAAAATTGCCGCCATCTTGCCCACCTTGATCTTTGAAACCTCTTACGGCAAAACAGTCTTTGGCAGCAAAGCTGTCTACGACAGCCCACAACAAATCCAAGTGCCAATCATGATTACGCAAGTTCAAGATGGCAAGATGATTGAGTTGACACGTATTATTCCTGAAGAGCTCAAAGCTCGTTTAGCCGCCGCAAAATAAGCTGTTTGGCCGACAGAGACCAACCTCGGGTTCGGTCTCTGACTTTTTGCTGACCACTAACCGCTTGAGGGTGCAAGACGTTGGAGATTTTTGGGCAACTTTTTTTAAATAGCCTGCAGATTAGTGCAGCTTATATTCTGTTCTCACTCGGCCTGACATTAATTTTTGGTGTCATGAAAGTCGTGAACTTCGCACACGGCGAATTTTTTGGTTTAGTACTTTTATTAATCGCCGTCCTCGTCCCTTGGTTGAACAATCCCTCGGTACCACTTGTGGTGGCTTACGGTGCCGCTGGCGCTGTTGCTATTTTAGCGACGATGGCTTGCGGCTGGTTTCTTTATCATTTTGCTTTCAAAAAATTTCAACGAGACATGGTGGGTTCATTCGTCTTGTCCGTCGGGCTTTCGCTCTTGATACAAGGTTTGTTTTTAGAATACTTTGGCGGCGTACCCATTAAACTGCCTGATTTAATCGAGGGTAATCTTCGCATTCTTGGAGGTGCCATCACGACCCAACGACTGGTCCTCACCCTGATCGCTTTGCTAGTCGCGGTCACGATGTGTTGGCTCATTGCAGCGACAAAACTTGGCAAATCTTTGCGTGCGGTCTCAGAAGACCATGAGGCTGCGATGCTCCAAGGTATCCCTTACCGCAAAACTGCTCTGTATGGATTTTTGATCGCAACCTTTTTAGCTGCCATCGCGGGCGCACTTCTGGCGCCAGTCACCGTCATTAGCGCGAATGTTGGAAGCGACTTTCTCATAAAAGGCTTTATCGCCATTGTGATTGGCGGCTTGGGTAGCATCCCAGGTTCGATCATCGGCAGCATCTTAATCGCTGTGATCGAAAGCGTAGGTGGCTATTATTTTGACCCCTCGCTTGCGACGCTGGCAATGTTTATCATCACCATGCTGGTGTTGCTGGTGCGTCCAAAAGGGATCATGGGTAATGGGTAACGCGCGCGGTTCAACCATCCTTTACGTCGGCTTGCTCAGCCTGCTCGCTCTTGGTGGCAGTCTGTTTGCGGGCACCGGCTTTGCAGCGAGCTTAGTCATTTGGGTTGCCATCAATGTCTTGCTTGCGGCAAGCTTTCGCTTCGTTCAATTGATTGGTGAATTAAATTTTGCGATCGCTGGGTTCGTGGGCGTTGGCGCCTACGTTGCCGGCGTTTGCACCACCAAACTCGGTTTGCCGTTTGTGATCGCCTTAGTCAGCGCAGCGCTGGCGGCAACGTTGCTTAGCCTGATCGTGGGCTACATCACGCTACGCACGAAGGGCCCTTATTTTATGTTGATTAGTTTTGCCTTTACCGAAGTGCTAAGAATGGTCTACACGCAGATTGACTACATTGGCAGCAACTCGGGCATGCTCGGAGTGTTTCCACCTGTTATGTTAAGTGACTACTACCCCACGTTTGTCGTTGGCGTTGTACTGTTAAGTTTAATTGTGCTCTATAAGATCGAGCAAAGCGACTTTGGAAAAGTCTTGGTTGCCATTCGTAATAATGATGCAATCGTTCAGACCGTCGGGATCAATGTTCATTCAACAAAAGTCATGTGTTTGGCGATCTCATCGTTTGTCGCGGGTATCGCTGGGGCCCTGCTCGCGCATGCCAATAACGTCATTAGCCCCGATGACTTCAGCTTTTTATTAGCGGTATACACACTAGCTTATATTAAAGTTGGCGGAGAATCGCATATTGCAGGCCCAATTTTAGGCGCCTCTGTCTTGACCTTACTCGCTCAAGTGGCCATGGGTTTTGGTCCTTTCGAACATATATTCTACGGTGCGGCAATCGTCATTGCTGTCTTGCTGATGCCAGATGGCTTGGTCGGAATCATCAGAAAATTTTTAGGCCTTGCCCCGAAACCTCAAGCCGTAGCTAAGCACTGAGCGCGAGACGAAAAAATGACAACAGAGCTCTTATTAAAAGTCGAAAATCTCACTCGTCGTTTTGGTGGCCTAACCGCGGTCTCTAATTTAAGTTTTGACGTGCAAAAAGGCGAAATCCTCGGTTTGATCGGACCAAACGGCGCTGGCAAAAGCACGACCTTTAATTGCGTGAGCGGTTTTTACCCTGCGTCTGAGGGCCGCATCGAGTTGTTAGGCGAAGACATTTCAAGAATGAACACTGCGCAAGTCTGCCACAAAGGTCTAGTGCGCACCTTTCAACACGACAGCCTACTGACGGATATGACGGTCTATGACAATATTCTGATCGCGACCTTTAGTACGATTAGTGTCAAGAGCGAGCGCGTGCGTCGCGTTCACGAAACCGCCGAGATACTCAACCTGTCTGATCACCTGCAAGACATCGCTGGCAATTTACCGCATGGTTTACAACGCATGGTCAGTATCGCCATCGCTTTTGCGACGCGCCCAAAATTACTCTGCTTAGATGAACCTCTTACAGGTTTAAATCAGACTGAGGTCGGTGGTGCACTTGCGATCTTTAGACGAATTCGCGATGAATTTAAGCTTTCGATTTTGTTGGTTGAACACAATATGAAAGCCGTCATGGAGATCTGCGATCGCATTGTGGTGCTTGATCATGGCGTTTTTCTAGCCGCTGGCTCACCTTTAGAAATCAAGCAAAATCCCGCCGTAATTTCTGCGTACTTAGGTAAACGCGCATGACAACCGAATACGCACTCAAGGTCACCGACCTCGTTGTGAACTACGGCATTGTGCCTGCCGTCAAAAACATAAGTTTTTCGGTCGCTCGTGGAAAAATTACGACGATCATTGGCTCGAACGGTTCGGGCAAATCTACGACGATGAAAGCACTGACTGGTTTACTCCCCTCGCAAAGCGCAGACATCGAGCTTTTTGGAAAAAACATCAGTCACACAGAGACTGATGTCTTGGTCAAACAGGGACTGATATTAGTGCCCGAGGGGCGACGTCTTTTTAAAAGCATGACAGTCACAGAGAACTTGCAGATGGGTGCTTTTCAGCGCTCAGACAAAGTGGCAATCGCCCGCGATTTTGAACAAACGTTGGAATATTTTCCTGCCTTAAGAGAAAAACTAAACGTGCGCGCAGCCAGCCTGAGCGGTGGGCAGCAGCAAATGGTCGCGGTTGCGCGAGCACTCATGGCGGGGCCAAAGTTGCTTCTGCTTGATGAGCCAACCATCGGGCTGGCGCCAGCGATTGTCGACACCATCGCCGACATCATTCAATCGATTGCAAAAGCAGGCGTTGATATTTTGTTAGTTGAACAAAATGCCGAAATTGCGCTAGAGATTTCGCACTACGCCTACATCCTTGAACGCGGTGAAATCGCGATGCACGGACTTGCAAAAGATCTTGCAAACAGTCAAGAGGTTCAACGTGCCTACCTAGGCATTTAATTTTTTACGGGACTATCATGGGACGACTCGCTGGCAAAGTAGCACTCATCACCGGCGCGGGTGCGGGAATCGGCCGCGAAACCGCTTTGCTGTTTTCACAAGAAGGCGCAAAAGTCGCGTTCATCGATAAAAATCCTGTGGGCGGCGCAGAGACAGTCAAATTGATTGAAGCGCAAGGCGGCGAGTGCCTGTTTCTACAGGCAGATGTCACCCAATCAGACGAGGTCGAGGCCGCCGTCAAGCGTTGCGTGGACACCTTCGGCAAATTAAATATTTTGCATAACAATGCGGGGGGGTCAACAGTAAAAGATGGCGCGGTCACTGAAGGAGCCACCGAAGAGTTTTGGCGCAAAATACAACTCGATTTATTTGGCACTTGGCTCGGTTGTCAGCATGGCATCCCGGCTATCATCGCCAGCGGTGGCGGAGCGGTCATCAACATGACCTCCGTTGTAGCCTTGATTGGCACACACAGAAAAGATGCTTACACAGCAGCAAAAGGCGCCATCAGCGCCCTCACCCGCTCAATGGCGGTTGAATACGGGCCCAAGAAAGTTCGCGTCAATGCGATTGCACCTGGCGCTACTGGAACAGACCGCGTCTTAACCTTGCTCAAAGATGATGGCGTTACCTCAAAGTTTTTATCAGGACAAATGTTTGGCGTTGTCCCGCCAAAAGATGTCGCTTTTGCAGCGTTGTATTTGGCCTCTGATGAGTCGCTATCAACCACGGGGCATATTCTGACGGTTGATGGCGGGCTCACAATCAATTAGACCGCTCAGACGATATGACAACCAATGAACTAGCAGCCTGGCAGCCGCGTGCAGAAGACCTGACGGATTCAAATATTGCACGTTTGATGCAGCGTTTAGGCTTTACCGATTACGAAGCCTTTTACCGCTTTTCAGTTGAGCAACCCGCGCAATACTGGAAACACGTCAACGCGTTCTGCGGCATCGTCTGGTCCACAGATTACACGCAGTATGTTGACACCTCAGGCGGCGCAGAGTTTCCCCGCTGGTTTACAGGTGGAGAACTCAATTGGGTGGATACCGTATTGCGCTGGTCCGATCATCCGGCAACCGCACACCAGCCAGCCTTAATCGCCGAACGCGAGCAACTAGCGGCCGAAACAGTCACGTTTGCTGAGCTCAAAATACGGGTTCAAAATTTTGCGGCTGGCATGACCGCACTAGGGCTCAAACGGGGCGATCGAGTCGGTCTGTTGCTTGAAAATGGTATTGAAGCCAACGTCACACTTCTTGGGCTGTCGTATCTTGGTGCGATTGTGGTGCCGCTGTTTAGCGGCTTTGGTGTAGATGCCATTGTGGCGCGTCTGTCGTCGTGCACGGCGCGTATGCTGGTCGCCTCAACAGGCTTTAGCCGTCGTGGAAATTTTGTTGACGCACGAGCCATCATTGAAGCGGCGTGCAAACAATTACCGACCATTGAAACCGTCATCTGGAAATATTCACCTGAGGGTCCACCCTTGCGCGCAGGTGATCTCAATTGGTCGCACGTCGCAAACAAAACTCCTGGTCAGCACATCGCTTCGGCGCGCATGTCTCCAGATGATCCTTTTATGGTCATTTATACCTCTGGCACAACGGGCAAGCCCAAAGGCCCCGTTCACACGCATGGCGGCTTTCCCTTAAAAATGGCACATGACTCGATGGTGCACTTTGACATCCGCCAGGGAGATGTGGTGTGCTGGCCTGCAGACATGGGTTGGATTGCCGGCCCTCTTGTTTCTACCATGGCGCTTTTAAATGGCGCCACCTTAGTCACCTACGACGGGGCTCCAGACTATCCTGACTGGACGCGCATGGGCAAACTCATCGAGCGCTATGGCGTGACGGTGTATGGTGCCTCACCCACACTGATTCGTGGTTATGCCAGCCACGCCGATATTGCGCTACAACCAGATCTGTCGTCGATACGCTTGTTAATCACGGCCGGAGAACCGATTGATCCGGTTCATTTCAAATGGTTCGAAACATATTTCGGACACGGAACCTGCCCGATCATTAACGTGACCGGCGGCACAGAGGCAAGCTGCGCACTGCTGTCTAGCGTTGTGGTCAAACCTATTGCTCCAGCATCTTTCAACACTGCAAGCCCTGGTGTGATGACAGATGTCGTCGACGCTGCTGGCGAATCGGTACGAAATATGATCGGAGAGTTGTCGATCCGTGCACCCTTTGTTGGCATGACGCAATCCTTTTGGATGGATGACGAGCGCTATCTAGACTCTTATTGGCGAGCCATCCCCGGTCAATGGATCCATGGCGACTTAGCTTTACATGACGATGATGGCTATTTTTATATTTTGGGCCGCTCAGATGACACGCTAAAAATTGCAGGTAAGCGGCTAGGCCCGGCAGAGGTCGAAGAGATTTTGCTTGCACTCAAAGAGGTGAGCGAAGCCGCGGCAATCGGTGTTGCAGATCCAAGCAAAGGTCAAAAATTAGTGATTTTTGTGATTGCGTCTCCTGACTACAAAGGCGAACCAGCTGCTCTTGAGGCGCTGATCAAAGATCACGTCGCGGATCGAATGGGCAAGCCCTTTCGGCCGAGCCAGGTCTACATCATGAAAGATTTACCTAAAACTCGCAGCCAAAAAATCATGCGTCGTTTGATTCGTAATATTTTTATGCAAGAGACCTTAGGCGACCTCTCGGCGCTGAATAACCCGAACGCAATGGAAGAACTGCAACAAGTTCTGAAGCGCTCAGCCCCCTAACCCCCTATAGACAGCGATGATATGGAACTTAACCTGAAAGGTAAAAAAGTATTGGTAACCGGTGCTTCGCAAGGCATTGGCCAAGCACTTGCTGAATCGTTTGCACGCGAAGGCTGTCACCTCACTGTCGTGGCTCGCTCAGGCGATCGACTTGCCGCTCTGGCAAGTGACCTGCTGAGCAGATTCGGCGTACCGACTAAAGTCATCGCGCTAGATATGACTCAAGCAGGTGCAATCGAGAGCATTGTCGCGCAAGCATCGGATATCGACATCTTAGTCAATAACGCAGGCACGATTCCTGGCGGTAACCTTTGGGATGTAGACGCAACGCAATGGCGTGCTGGATGGGAATTAAAAGTGCTGGGCTATATTGATATGACCCGCGCGTTCTACCCTCTTTTCAAAGCGCGTGGCCATGGCGTCATCATCAACAATATCGGTATCGGTGGTGAAAACTTTGACTTTGACTATGTGGCGGGCACCACTGGCAATGCTGCGCTGATGGCCTTCACTCGAGCCATTGGTGGTCGAAGTCTGCGCGATGGCATTCGTGTGCTGGGGGTCAACCCAGGCGCAGTCTCTACACCCCGTATTGAAAAAGTTTTAAGGCGACGCGCTGAGTCCGAGCTTGGTGACGCAAATCGCGCCAGCGAACTACTGGCTAAATTGCCGTTGGGACGGGCAGCCACTGCTGAAGAAATCGCAGATCTGTGCGTGTACCTCGCCTCAGACAAGTCTGCGTACACTTCAGGCTCTATTTTTACGGTCGATGGCGGCATCACTTCGGCGCGCTCAATCGTTTAGTGCACAGAACGAATTGTTCCGTTCAAGCGTGCGAGCCCATCGCACGCAAACATGCACGCCTGACTGAATAACTCGCCTGAATCACCGACCAAGCCGGTCAGGCGGACGAAATGGCACAACAGAGCTACGCCGATCAGAAGGACGAAATGGCACAACAAAGCTAAGCCGGTCAGCTGAGTCGAAACGCGAGCGACTCAGGTATGATTTCACTCATCAGGCGCCTGTCAAACTCGACACTGCCACTTAGACCGACTAACTCTTCGATTGGCGTGAATGATGCAGTCGTTACCTTTAAATGAAAGCAAAAAATGATGCAGTCGTTACCTTTAAATGAAAGCAAAAAATGAACTGGTTTGCTCGTACTGTTAAAACAGCCTCGTCAGGGCTTGCTATCTGCCTCTTAACCTGTCTGACCCCTGCACAGGCTCAAACTCACGAAAAAAGCACCTCAGACACCAAGAGCACGACACAGCTAGCACCCCACATTCAAGGACGCTACCTAGTCGGGCCTCAAGCGCACCCCGCCGCCTTCCCTTTTTTAACGGTCGATAATAAAAAAATTGCAGATGAGTCTTGGGCTGTCTATCAAAAGGATCATGGTCAGGCAATGACAGAGTGGGCCAAAACCGAGATTAAATTCTCAGGCGCGGGCACTGTTTTTTATCCCTTTTCTGGCCCTGATTTTGTCACCGTGACTCAGCTGTATCCCGACGCAGACCGTTATGTCATGGTTGCCATGCAGGCTGCGGGTGAACCTGCGCTGCTTGCCCCCAAGTCACCTGACAGAGCTCAACATTTTCAGACAAAATTTTTACGCGAATGGAAGCGCTTTGCCTACAACGCCTTTTTTATTACTGCCGAACTTGAAGCTGACCGTTTCGCAAAAAGCGCGCACATCGGCATCACCACGATTTTAATTACCTTCGCGCTTTACTCAGGCTACGATGTCGCTGAACTGTACCCAATTGTGTATGACTCTGCTTCAGGGCAATTTATTAAATCTGCTGGTCCCTGGACGTCTGTTCGTCTGGTGCTGAAAAAAAATGGCAAGACAGTCGCACTTGATTACGTCAGCCTTGATTTATCCGATCAAAATCTTTTGGTTAAAGAGTCGATGCGAGGCTGGCTCAGCCACATGACGCAACACCCAATGCTGATCAAGGCTGCGTCGCACCTCTTGCAAGACGGTAACTTTATCGTATTAAGGGACATGATCGTCAAAAATGCACCCATGGTCGTGCAAGATGAAACAGGCGTTGACTACGCCCACTTAAAGAAGATCGGTAGCGTCGCTTTGTATGGGGGCTTTTCGTTACCTTTCGAACAATTTAGCCCGCATAAACAGCAGTCACTGGCACAAGCCTACCGGCAATCAACCGATCTAAAGCCGATGCCTTTCGCCTTTAGCTACAACAAAGAGCATGAACGTCGCAGCGTTCAAGTGGTACGCCGCGAGAAACCATAACCTAATCAAAGTGGTACGCCGCGAGAAACCATAACTTAATCAATCTTGATGTTGCGCTCTTGGATGACGGACTTCCAGATGGCTGACTCTTTCGCCATGTAATCGGCCAAGCCCTGACGACTCATTGGATCTGGAATCAAGCCCATCGCGAGCAAGGCATCTCGAACAGACGGTGTCGTCAGCACCTTAACAAATTCTGCGTTCCAACGGTCTAGGATGGCAGTCGGTGTTTTGACCGGAGCTACATAGGCATACCAGTTTGTGGCGCTGAACTCGGGGTAGCCCGACTCTGCAATGGTCGGCAAAGAGGCAAGGCCCTCAGAGCGCGTCAAGCCAGTCGTGGCAATTGCAGTTAATTTTTTACTTTGGATATGTGCGGCTGCAGACGAAGGCGTTGAATAGTAGGCTTCGATACGCGCACCGAGCAAGTCAATCATCGCGGCACTGCCCCCCTTGTAAGGAACATGTATCAGGTCTATACCGGCGCGCTGCCCAAGAAGTTCGCCGGCCAAATGTGCCGATGAGCCAATCCCAGTTGAAGCGTAACTCAACTTACCTGGGTTCTTTTTGGCGAGCGCAACGAACTCAGCCAGAGTCGTGATGTTTAAAGATGCAGGCACCACCAACACGTTTGCAAAACTGACTCCCATCGTGATGGGCGCCAGATCACGCAAGGGGTCAAAAGACAGCTTCATCAAATGTGGAATCACTGCCATCGGACCAACCGAACCAAGCAGCAGCACCGTACCATCCGCTTTCGCGTTCACAACATATTGAGAGGCAAGCATACTGCCAGCGCCGGGCTTATTTTCGACAACGACTGGCTGACCAAGATTATTGGCGAGCTCTCTGGCAATCAATCGTGTCGACGTGTCAGAGGCACCGCCAGCCACAAAGCCTACGATAATCGTAATCGTTTGGTCCTTAGGAAACTCTTGGGCAACACCCAAACGTGGGTGGCCGGCCATCAGCGCCGCACCCAACAATACAAAAGAGGTTAATAAACGCGTTATCACATGAATCTCCAGAGTCGCTGCTCAGTCTACTCGATTAAAAAGTCGTGACCGCGTGCAAGCGCAAGTGTACATTTCAACTTGGCGATATGATAACGTCACACGATAAATGACGAGTGTTAAGCCCCTTTAAGACTAGGACGCACCATGGCAAAAATCATAGAAAACTCAGCACTTTTAATGGGTCAAATGATGTCGCAACCGTTGCTGATATCGGGGCTTTTGGTTCATGCTGCGCGGCACCATGCTGATACAGAAATCGTCTCACGGCGTACCGAAGGCGATATCCATCGCTATACCTATGCCGATTGCCATACGCGCGCTAAACAAGTTGCGCAGATGCTTGACCGGCTTCAGATCGCACCAAGCGCGCGGATTGGTACGTTTGCCTGGAACGGCTACCGACATTTAGAGATCTATTATGGTTCTTCAGGCAGTGCCCGAGTCTGTCACACCATCAACCCTCGACTGTTTGTCGAGCAACTGCGCTATATCGTCAATCATGCTCAGGACCAGGTCGTATTCTTTGATACGACTTTTATGCCCTTAATTGAGAGCATTCAGGCGCAATGCCCAACGGTCAAATACTGGATTTGCATGACAGATGCAGACCATATGCCGCACAGCAATACCGTCAACATTCATTGCTATGAAACCCTGCTTGCTCAGGAATCGGGTGACTACGAGTGGCCGACCTTTGACGAGCGAGCCGCCTCGAGTCTGTGCTACACCTCAGGCACAACCGGCAACCCAAAGGGCGCGTTGTATAGCCATCGCTCGACCATCTTGCATTCCTATGCCGTCGCGCTACCTGACTCACTAGGCATCACCGCACGAGAGTCCATCATGCCCGTCGTTCCCATGTTTCACGTCAACGCTTGGGGGATCCCTTATGCTTGCCCCCTCGCAGGCGCGCGAATTGTATTTCCGGGCCCCAAGCTAGACGGTGCCTCGCTGTGTGAACTGATCGAACAAGAGTCGGTCACGATGTCTGCTGGTGTGCCAACCATCTGGGCAGGCCTCATCCAGCACGTCATTGCCCAAAAGATCAAATTCACCACCTTCAAACGGACGGTCATCGGTGGCTCGGCGTGTCCGCCTGCCATGATCCAAGCGTTTGAAAAAGAAGGTGTGCAAGTGATTCATGCCTGGGGCATGACTGAGCTATCTCCGGTGGGCTCGGTCGCTCAGCTTAAGCAAAAAGATTATTCAAAAAGCAAAACTGAACAAGATCAAATCCTGGCTAAACAAGGTCGACCGATGTTTGGCGTCGATATCAAAATTGTTGACGAAAAAGGCCTGGCCTTACCGCATGACAGCGTGGCCTTTGGTGACCTGCTGGCCAAAAGCTTCTGGGCGATTGATAGCTACTTTGGCGTAACCGATAGCCCTTTAGTCGACGGTTGGTTTCCAACGGGTGACGTTGCCACGATTGACTCCGATAGCCACATACAGATTACCGACCGCAGCAAAGACGTAATTAAGTCTGGTGGTGAATGGATTTCATCGATCGAACTCGAAAACGTTGCGAGCGCGCATCCCGAGGTCGCAATGGCTGCCTGCATCGCTATTGCGCATCCCAAGTGGGATGAGCGGCCGCTCTTGGTGGTGGTAAAGCGCGAGGGCGCGACGAGCGATGACGCCACGCTGAAAGCCAAGCTACTTGACATGCTGACAGAAAAAGTTGCCAAGTGGTGGCTACCCGACGATATCGTTTTTGTGAAACAGATCCCGTTAACCGCCACAGGGAAAATGGCAAAGCTCAAGTTACGTGAAGAGTTTTCTAGTTATACCTGGCCTGCCTAATTCATTTTCTGACGCTTGATGGCCTGCCTTCATCAAGTGTCTGGCCATCGCTAAGCAGCAAACCCTAGAACAACGGTTTTTCATGCCGCACAACGGGATGACACCGTTGCAGACTATTGTTACGGCACAATCAGTTACGGCACAATCACAATTTTTCCAAAGACCTTTCGGTTTTGTAGTAATTCAAAGGCCGAACGTGTTTGAGATAACTCTACTGTTTCACTCACGACAGGCTTGAGTTTTTTCTGGCGTACCAAGTCTAGCAACGAAGTGAGATCCTCTCTGAGCCAACCATTTGATCCAATGATATTCAGCTCAAAGGTCCAGATGTATCGAATGTCTTCTTTAGGATCAAAACCAGCCGTGGCGCCGCAGGTTAACAGGCGACCATTGTTCGTCAGGCAACGCAACGATGGCACCCAAGTGTCACCACCTGTGAAGTTAACAACGACATCCATACCCGCCGCACCTACGCCACCAAACCGTGCTTTGCCATATTTTTTTTGAACCTGTCGCATCCAGTCATCGGTCACATAATTGACCCCGTCAGCGGCTCCTAGTTGCTTCAAACGCTCTATTTTTTCTTCACTCGAGGCCGCAACCACGACATGACAGCCAGCCATGTTAGCCAATTGCACGCAACAGGTACCAACGCCGCCCGAGGCCCCGAGAATAAGGACTTTCTCACCCGCTTTGAGTTGCCCGCGGGTCACCATCATCCGATAAGCCGTGCCATAGGCAACCGGCAAACAGGCACCTTCAGCAAAAGAGACCTCATCCGGCAGCGACAACAGTTGTTTTGCTGGGACTTTGACCAACTCTGCCAAACCGCCATCCGCGCGCTCACCTAACAGACTACCCGTGACTGGATCAAACGGGTCGACTAGCACGCGGTCGCCAACACGCCACTGAGTCACATTTGCACCCACCGCTGCAACCACACCGGCGACATCGATTCCCATAATCAAGGGAAGATTGAGCTTGATACCAGGCATGCCACGCAACGTAAACAGATCGTGGTAGTTGAGTGTGCAGGCTTTTACCTCTAGCACAACATCATCGGGGCCCGCCACCGGATCGGGCCAGTTGGCCTCAAAGGTGATGCTTGAAATATCGCCATGTTCGCGGATAATTTGTGCTTTCATAACCTTCTCAGAATGTGAATATTTGTTAACGTCTGACGCTTCATATTGATCGCTTTAAGTGAACAGTCATCGCTACCGTTTAAATGACTAGTCATCGCTACCGTTTAAATGACTAGCCATCGCTA
>CANCMG010000113.1 GCA_947378965.1 Alcaligenaceae bacterium
AGTGGGCGAGGCTGCGAGTTTTAGGTGTGTCGCAATGGTATTTTGGATATGGGTAGGCGTAAATTTGATGTCTTGTTCGATATCGCCCTGCACGAGCCGCACCGCCAGTGGTTGCCCGTGCTTGACCGTCCATGTGTATTGCTTCAGCCCCCAGCCACTCATGGCAGCGGCCAGTACGAGCAAACCCACCAAGGCGTTTTTGGGCTGATGAGTGGCGGTGTTCTGCGCCGAGTGTACGAGTGCTGCCAGCGCTGCTGCGGCAAAGGCCGCGATAAATGTGACGCCATAGACGCCCGACACAGGTGCCCAGCCGGCAAACCAGCTATCAATATGAGCGTAGCCACTATTGAGCCAGCCAAATCCGGTGAACAGTGTGCCGCGTAGCCACTCAGCGAGCGTCCAGGCGGCGGCCCACACTAAGGCTGCCACGATGAGCTTCGCCGGCGTTTGCGTGGCGCTCGAGCGCTGAGGTGTGCAGATTTTGCGAGCGACGGCTGCGGCAAATGAGGCATAGAGCGCTAAAAAGGCACTGAGTGCCGTGAGCGCCAAGATGGCTAGAGGCAATGGCATCAGCCCATAGGTGTGCATGCTGATGGTCAGCCAATACAGCCCAACCACAAAGTGCGCTAACGCAAATAACCCGGCACGGCGCGCCGCCATCAATGCATTGGGCGCCCGCCATACACAATGCACCAGCCAACCCATTGTGATTAACTCAAGCGGGCTAAGTGCCCAGGCGGGTAGAGGGCCTGGCGCAAAACTTAAGGCGTGCACCGCACCCGCGAGCAGCAAGCCAAGTGCCAAGCGCCACGTCGACCACCACGCTCGCACGCTTTATTCGACCTTCTCGGGCGGCGTGCTGTCGTTGAGTAAGCGCCGTTTGACGCGCAACCACAGCGCGCGTCTCGTATCAGCCCTCATGACCTCAATGCGCAGATCTTTGTGTAGACAAAAATCACCGCGATGCGGGATTCGACCGAGCGCATGTGCCAACCAGCCGCCGACAGTGTCGTAGTCGCCGTCAGGTAGCTTGGTGTGCAGTGCAGTGTTAAAGGCTTGGATCTCGGTTGTGGCTAAGACTCGCCAGGCTTGCGCACCGTCTGAGAAAATCGTTTGTTCGCCGGCGACATCGTATTCGTCTTCGATTTCTCCGACGATCTGCTCTAGTACGTCTTCGAGAGTGACCAAACCTGTGATGCCGCCGTGTTCATCAATCACCACGGCAATATGGTTACGGTTGCTGCGAAACTCTTGCAACAACACGTTCAGACGTTTGGTTTCTGGGATAAAGACTGCGGGTCGCACCAGATCGCGCAGGGTGAGCGCTGGGTGAATCATATGGCGTAGCAAGTCTTTGGTCATGACAACGCCAATGATGTTGTCGCGCGACTCTTCAAACACCGGAAAGCGCGAGTGTGCGGTTTCGATAATGTCGGGTAGTAAGTCGGCGATTGATTCGCTGACATCGAGCAAATCCATCCGAGCGCGCGGCACCATCACATCCACCACCGTTTGCTCAGAGACGGCGAGTGCGCCTTTGAGCATCGAGTATGAATCAGAATCAATCAGGTTACGGGCGCGCGCTGCGTCAAGCACCGTCATGATGCCTTCGCGGTCTTCGGGTTCACGTCGCACGAGCGACAGCAGGCGATCAATTAAGCGGGGGGGCGAGGCTTTGGCTGAGTCGGTTGAGGTTTCAGCAGCAGGATAGGGATCTGACATTGTCCAAAGACAGAGTGATGGGACGTCTAGGATAACCTGAAAGCGTTGTCACACAAGCACCACTTTGGCGCGACTTGGCGGATTAAGGGAGCAGATAGGGGTCGTGGATCCCCATTTGCGCCAAAATCTTTGTTTCTAAGGATTCCATATGCTTAGCTTCGCGGGCTTTGAGGTGATCGTAGCCTAAGGCGTGCAAGGTGCCATGTAGCGTCAAGTGAGCCGCGTGTGCTAAAAAGTTTTTGCCTTGCTCTTTGGCCTCGCGCTGCAAGACGGGTACGCAGATCACAATGTCGCCACTGAGATTGCCATCAGAGTGTTCGCCATACGCAAAGGTCAATACGTTGGTGGCGTAATCTTTTTTACGGTAAGCATGGTTCAGGCTTTGAGCTTCAGGCAGGCCGACCAAGCGAATACTTAAGTTTGCACCCGCAAAAGATTGCTGCAGATCGTCGTGCGCCGCGTAGAGCGCACGCTGTACCCAAGCGCGCAGGCGCCAGCGCGGCAGTCGCGGCTCTGCCTTGGCGTATTGCACCGATAAAGATAATTCAGGCTTTTGTTTGCTCGTCTTGTTCATAAGCGTCAACGATTCTGGCAACCAAGGGGTGTCTGACGACGTCTCGGCTTGTGAAGTGTGTGACGGCGATGCCTTTGACGTCTTTCAGCACCTTGACCGCGTGGGCAAGCCCGCTTTTATGCCCCTTGGGCAGATCCACCTGCGAAGGGTCGCCTGTAATGACGGCTTTGCTACCAAAGCCAATGCGCGTCAGAAACATTTTCATTTGTTCGGGCGTCGTGTTTTGCGCCTCGTCCAAAATCACAAAGGCGTGATTGAGCGTGCGACCACGCATGTAAGCCAGCGGCGCGATTTCGATTGTTTGTTTTTCAAATAGGCGCTGTACGCGTTCGGCACCCATGAGGTCATAGAGGGCGTCGTAGAGCGGACGCAAATAAGGGTCAACTTTTTGTGCCAGATCTCCTGGCAAAAAGCCTAAACGTTCGCCGGCTTCTACCGCCGGTCGTGTAAGGATCAGGCGCTGCACGGTTTCGCGTTCAAGGGCGTCGACTGCGCACGCTACCGCCAGCCAGGTTTTGCCTGTGCCCGCAGGGCCCACGCCAAAGGTGATGTCGTGTTTCAGGATGTTATTCAGGTAATCACGTTGGCGTGGCGTGCGTGGTCGTAAATCGCTTCGGCGCGTACGCAAAGCAATCGTGCCGCTCTTGTCATCTAGGGGCGGAAATTCGCTTGGATCAAACTCTTGCTTAGCAGTGTTGGGTAAACGCCCCACGCCAATTTCAACCAGCCCTAATTGAATATCATCCACCGAAATCTGGTGCTTGGCGGCACGTTGATGTAAGGCAAACAACATCGTGCTTGCGGCCTCGGCCTGTGCACCGTACATGGTGATTTTGTTAGCCTGGCGTTTGAGCTCAAGGTCTAAGCCATCAGCAAGTTGGCGCAAGTTTTCGTCAAGCGGGCCACACAAATTCGCAAGCTGTTGGTTGCTGCCTTCGAGGTTGAGTTTGACGGGATGAGGGCGCGCGCGCGAAGATGTTTTTACCGTGGCGCGCGTCATGCCGAAGCACCATCGCTCGACTGATTGTTTGCTGCGGTCTCGCTGGTGTGTTGTGGTGATTGGTCGTGATTGTGTTGTTGCGTGAAAGAATTGCCGTGCTCGAGCTCTTTGTCGTGATCTTGCGTTAGGACCCGACCTCTAAAAGTATTGGTCATGGCATCAGTAATGACCACATCAATCATTTGCCCGATCAGGCGCGGGTGCCCAGCAAAATTCACGATACGATTATTGTCAGTACGGGCGCTTAGCTCGTTGGCGTCACGGGCTGAAGTCCCTTCAACCAATACACGTTGGGTTGAGCCCACCATGCTGCGGGCAATGGCGTTTGCCTGTTCGTTGATCTTGGCTTGCAGACGTTGCAGCCGCTGTAACTTGACGGTTTGCGGTGTGTCGTCGACCAGATCGGCCGCGGGTGTGCCTGGGCGGCGTGAGTAGACAAACGAAAACGACGTATCAAAGCCGACGTCGTCGATGAGCTTCATGGTTTTTTCGAAGTCTTCTTCGGTTTCACCCGGAAACCCGACAATAAAGTCAGACGAGAGGGACAAGCCGGGCCGTGCAGCGCGTAATTTTCGTACAACCGACTTGAACTCAATCGCCGTATAGCCACGCTTCATGGCGGCTAACACGCGATCGCTTCCTGCTTGCACGGGTAGGTGCAAAAACGATACCAGCTTGGGCAATCGCGCATACACCTCGGTCATGCGGGTTGTCATCTCTTTAGGATGTGAAGTGGTATAGCGGATACGCTCGATACCTGGGATCTCGTGCACGTATTCGAGCAGAGTGGCAAAATCAGCGATCTCAGCTGAGTGCGTGTGATCAAGACCATCAAGGGTTTTGTTGCCACCGGCACTGCCGGTGTGCCCGCCCATTTTGCCTCGATAGGCATTAACGTTTTGGCCAAGCAGGGTCACTTCTTTGACGCCCTGATCGGCCAGATCGGCGACCTCGGTTAAGACGTCTTCGAAGGGACGTGAGATCTCTTCGCCACGGGTATAGGGCACCACACAGAAGCTGCAATATTTACTGCAGCCTTCCATGATCGAGACAAACGCCGAGGCACCTTCGACGCGCGGGGGCGGCATCGCGTCAAATTTTTCGATTTCAGGAAAACTGATGTCGACTTGCGAGCGGCCTTCGCTTTTACGTCGCGCAATGAGCTCAGGCAAGCGATGCAAGGTTTGCGGGCCAAACACGACATCTACGTAAGGCGCACGGTCGACAATCGCCGAGCCTTCTTGGCTGGCGACACAGCCGCCCACTCCAATGACAAGGTTGGGATTGAGCGCTTTGAGGTGTTTGATGCGGCCAAGATCTGAAAAGACTTTTTCTTGAGCCTTTTCACGGACCGAGCAGGTGTTAAACAAAATGATGTCGGCATCGTCAGCGGTTTTTGTGAGAACCGCGCCATGCTCTTGCCCGAGCACATCGAGCATTTTGGCAGAGTCGTATTCATTCATCTGGCAGCCGAAGGTGCGGATGAAGACCTTTTTGGGATCGGAAACGGTGTCAGGCACTGCAGAAGTATCAGGATTTTGCATGATGGCGCCGGGGCGGGTGTTGATCCCGTGGGCTAAGAAGATAAAACGCTAGTGTAACGCTGATGCTAGCGACGGCAAGCGCGTCTCATTGTTCAGCGGCTTTATCGCGTATCGCAACGCCTCGAACCTATCTCTAGACTGTTGGAAAGACGTCAAAGTGCTGGTGCAGACATACGACTTAAACCTATCCCAAGAGCCGTGGAAAGACAATAAAGCGCTGGTGCAGGCAAGCGCCTTATTCCTCGTAAACTTCGTCGGCTTGTTCGGCTTTTTTGACCGGTTTAATCAGGTCTTCTCGTTTGACGCCTAACCACATGGCGATAGCGGCTGCCACGAACACGGATGAGTAAATACCAAACCAGATGCCGATGGTCAGGGCGAGGGCAAAGTAGTGCAGGGTCGGGCCACCAAACAGCAGCATGGCCATCACCATCATTTGCGTGCTGGCGTGGGTGATGATGGTGCGAGAAATAGTCTGTGTAATCGCGCCATCGATGACTTCGACCACCGACATATTGCGTTCTTTGCGAAAGTTTTCACGGATTCGATCCATGATCACGACGGATTCGTTGACCGAGTAACCCAATACGGCCAACACACCTGCGAGTACCGAGAGCGAAAACTCCCAGCCAAAAAAGGCGAAAAATCCCAGAATAATGACGACGTCGTGTAGGTTTGCCAAGACCCCGGCAACGGCGAACTTCCATTCAAAGCGAATGGCCAGATACAACACAATGCCAATGATCACAAACAGCAAAGCGAGCAAGCCATTCTCGACGAGTTCACGGCCTACCTGAGGCCCGACAAACTCAACGCGACGCAAGTCGGCGGTCGCATCTGCGGCCTTGAGCGCCTTCATCACGGTTTCGCTTTGTGTCGCCGAGCTTTGTCCGGGGGCGAGGGGCAAGCGAATCATCAGGTCGCGTGAGGTACCAAAGTTTTGTACCTGAAAATCGGTATAGCCCAGGCCGGACACGACCGTACGCACTTGTTCAATCGGTGCAGCTTGGGTGTAGTTGACTTCCATCACGGTGCCGCCGGTAAATTCGATCGACAAATGAAAGCCGCGCGTTACGATAAAGAACACCGCAAGAATGAACGTGATAAAACTAATCGCGTTCAAGATCAACGCGTGGCGCATAAAGGGGATAGTGCGACCGATTCTGAAAAATTCCATGATCTTTTATGTACTAAGCAATTGCCGGCGGCGCGGTGGCGCCCCCGAGCGTGAAGTGCAGTGTTAAGTTCAGTCTTTGGGTTTCCAGACCGTACCGATCGAAATAGATTGCAGTTTCTTTTGACGGCCGTACCAAAGATTTGCCAAAGCGCGTACACCCACCACCGAGGTAAACATCGAAGTCAAAATTCCCAGGCAGTGCACCACAGCAAAGCCGCGTACGGGGCCAGAGCCAAACACCAAGAGTGCAACGCCCACGATCAGCGTTGTGAGGTTTGAGTCAAGAATCGTGCTCCAGGCGCGTTCAAAGCCAAGAGTGATTGCTTGTTGAGGCGCTTCGCCATTACGAAGCTCTTCGCGAATGCGCTCATTGATCAACACGTTGGAGTCAATCGCCATACCGAGTGTCAGGGCAATCGCAGCGATACCTGGCAGGGTGAGGGTTGCCTGCAGCATAGACAAGACCGCGAGCAGCATCAAGACGTTCAGTGCGAGGCCAATGGAGGAAAACATTCCAAACAGCTGGTAATAGATCAGCATAAAAATCGCGATCGCAATAAAACCATAGAGCGTTGAATTAAAGCCCTTAGAGATATTTTCGGCACCCAGGCTTGGACCGATCGTGCGCTCTTCGATGATTTCCATGGGGGCGGCAAGCGAGCCTGCACGCAGCAGCAAGGCGGTATCGGCAGCTTCTTCGGCAGACATGCTGCCCGAAATTTGTACCTGACCGCCTGGAATCTCGCCGCGGATGACTGGAGCCGTTACGATTTCGCCGCGGCCTTTTTCAAACAGCAAAATCGCCATGCGTTTGCCGACGTTGTCGCGTGTGACGTCGCGAAAGATACGTGCGCCTTTTGCATCGAGCGTGAGATGTACTGCCGCTTGTTGCGATTGATTATCGCGCCCCGCTTGCGCATCTTGCAGGTTCTCGCCGGTCAATACCACTTGGCGACGCAACAACAGGGGGCGACCATCGCGATCTTGATAGCGCTCAAGGCCAAAGGGCACAGTACCGGCAGCCAAGGCACTTTGTGCAGCGGGTGAATCGTCAACCATTCTAATTTCGAGCGTGGCGGTACGACCCAAAATATCTTTGGCTTTCGCCACGTCTTGTACGCCTGGCAGTTGCACCACGATGCGATCAGCGCCTTGCTGCTGAATCACGGGTTCTGCGACGCCAAGCTCATTGATACGGTTGTGCAGGGTGGTAATGTTTTGTTTGAGCGCGTTTGCCTGCACGGCAGTTATTGCTGTTTGGCTAAGGGTGGCGACGATTTGTAGGCGAGCGGCTTCTGTGCGTTCAACCATTTGCAGATCGGGGTTGCGAGTCCGCAGGCTGCTGATGGCGCGGTCGCGGTTGGCAGCGCTTGAAAACGACAGCACGACCGACATCGCGCTGCGCTCGATACCGGTATTTTCAATTCTTTGATCACGTAACGCGGCACGTAGGTCGGTCACCAGCGAGTCGTAGCGGGCGGTGAGCGCACCTTGCATATCGACTTGCAGTAAAAAGTGAACGCCACCACGCAGGTCAAGCCCCAAGTACATGGGGTGTGCGCCAATCGCACTTAGCCAACTGGGCGAGGCAGGCAACAGGTTTAACGCCACCGTATAAGTCGGCTCGGCTGCATTTGGATTGAGTGCTTTTTCGATGGTGTCGCGCGCCAGGATTTGTTGATCTGTGTTGGCGAAGCGAACGCGAACCGTACCGACAGGGCCATTTTGTTCAAAAGCCGCACCCGTACTTGCAACGCCAGCTTTTTTCAAGATGTCTTGGGCGCGATCAAGCATGCCCGCATCTAGTTTGAGCGTGGATTTTGCACTTGAAATTTGTACGGCAGGCGATTCGCCGTACAGATTAGGCAGGGTGTAGAGCAGGCCGATCACAACCGCGACCAGCACCGTCAGGTATTTCCAAATAGGGTAGCGGTTCATTGCCGACGGGGATCAATAAGAGTGTGACCCCGGCGCAACATGCGACGGGGTGTTCAAGCAAAGCCTTACAGCGCTTTGATAGTGCCTTTTGGCAATACAGTTGCCACAGAGGCCTTTTGCATCACAACCTCGATGGGCGTTGTGCCGTGTTCAGCGATTTCAACGGTGACATAGCTGTCACTGACTTTGCTGACCTTGCCAAGCAAACCACCGGCGCAAATGACTTCGTCGCCTTTTGCCAGTGCAGCCAACAGAGCTTTGTGCTCTTTTTGGCGTTTCATTTGTGGGCGAATCATTAAAAAGTACAGCACCACAAACATCAAAACGATTGGGGCCATACCCATTAACGAACTGGCGGTATCGCCGGCTTGGGCCAGCACGAGGCTGGAAATTGCTTGAGCAGACATTAAGGTCTCCTTTGGGTAAGTGTGAAACGCTGGCTATTGTACCGACTTGGCGGCGCGATCTCTTGCAAACTGGGCTTGCCAAGCCTGAAAGGTGCCATTCTCTATGGCTTGGCGCATTTCGGCCATGATTGTCAGGTAAAAATGAAGGTTATGCACGGTATTTAGACGCGAACCGGTGATTTCGTTCGATTTTTGCAGGTGATGCAGGTAAGACAGTGAAAAATTCTTGCAAGTGTGGCAGCTGCAAGTGGGGTCGAGCGGCGAAATGTTGTCGCGGTATTGGGCGTTGCGGATCTTGACGTCGCCAAACCGCGTGAACAGCCAGCCGTTGCGGGCGTTGCGGGTGGGCATCACGCAGTCGAACATGTCGATACCTTGGGCAACCCCCTGGACTAGGTCTTCGGGGGTGCCGACGCCCATTAAGTAACGGGGGGCGTTGGCCGGTAGGCGCGGCGCAACGTGTGCCAATATTCGCATCATGTCTTCTTTGGGTTCGCCGACCGACAACCCCCCGATCGCGTAACCATGAAAACCAATATCTTCTAAACCCGCCAGCGATTCGTCGCGTAGGGTTTCGAACATTCCGCCCTGAACAATCCCAAAGAGCGCATTTGGATTATCGAGCGCATCAAAGCTTTCGCGCGAACGTCTGGCCCAGCGCAACGACATGCGCATCGACACGGCTGCTTCTTCGGCGGTGGCGGGCCGATCGTTGATCATGTAGGGCGTGCACTCATCAAACACCATGGCGATATCTGAATTCAGTTCGGTTTGAATGCGCATCGATTCTTCGGGGGTTAAGAACAAGCGCGCGCCGTCGATCGGTGAGGCAAACTTGACGCCTTCTTCAGTAATTTTGCGCATGCCTTGCAAACTAAATACCTGAAACCCACCCGAGTCGGTTAGCAAAGGTTTATGCCATTGCATAAAACCATGCAAACCACCGTGCTTCGCGATCACTTCAGTGCCAGGGCGCAGCCAAAGGTGAAAGGTGTTGCCCAGCACGATTTGTGAGCCCACTTCGTCAAGCTCATGGGGCATCATGGCTTTGACGGTGCCATAGGTGCCAACCGGCATAAAGATTGGGGTCTCAACCACACCATGATTGAGCGTCATGCGCCCGCGTCGTGCGAGGCCATCGGTGGCGAGCAGTTCGAAGCTCAGGCCGGTGGTAGCGCTTTTAGTTGTCTCGTTGGCTTTAGGAGTGGTGCCAGGGGTCGTCACAATTTAGAATTCCGTTCAAGAAACATGGCATCGCCATAACTAAAGAAGCGATAGCGTTGTTCGATCGCATGTTGATAGGCGTGGTGCATCTGGTCGAGGCCAATGAAGGCGGCCACTAGCATGAGCAACGTCGATTGTGGTAGATGAAAATTTGTAATCATTGCATCGACGACTTGGTACTGAAAGCCAGGAGTAATAAATAAGCGAGTGTCGCCAGTTTGAGACGTCGCTGCACTACTTTGCTCTGCAAGTGCCCGGGGCACGCTGGAGTTCTGCGCGGTCGACTCACCCAGGGTCGCGGTGGCTCGTTTGGATGAGTTCGGTGGCAAAGAGGAGCTCTGCGCAAAAGAGGAGTTCTGCGCAAAAGAAGAGTTCTGCGCAAATATATTTCTGGCGAGATACCGAGCGGCAAGCTCTGGATTGTCTTTCGCCGCTGATTCAAGCGAACGCACGCTGGTTGTGCCCACCGCAATCACGCGACCTCCGAGACTACGAGTGCGAGCAATCGCCTCAAGAGTCTCAGGCGGCACGGTGTAGCGTTCGGCGTGCATGATGTGCTCGGCCAAGTTGTTGACCCGTACCGGCTGAAAGGTACCCGCACCCACATGCAGTGTCACAAAGGCACGCTTGATGCCCGCAGCGTCGAGGTGCTCAAATAATGCTTGATCAAAATGCAGCCCTGCGGTGGGCGCGGCCACGGCCCCCGGCTCTCGCGCGTAGATGGTTTGATACCGGTGGTCATCGGCGTCATCGGGTTGATGCGTGATGTAAGGTGGCAGGGGTGTGACGCCGAATTGCTCTAGCAAGTCAAGCACGGGTCGTTCAAATTCGAGGATGAATAAATCGTTGTCACGGCCAAGCACCCGCGCGTTGAATGACTCGGCTAAGCGCAACACACCGCCCGCTGTGGGTGATTTGCTTGAACGAATATGCGCCACGGCGGTATCCAAGCCGGTGACCCGCTCAATCAGCACTTCTACCTTGCCACCGGTGGTCTTTTGCCCAAATAAACGAGCCTTAATGACCCGTGTGTCGTTGAACACCAATAAGTCGTTGGGCCGCAACAGGCTGAGTAGATCGGCAAATTGCCGGTCATGCAGCTGGCCAGTCTCGTCGACATGCAGTAAACGGCTAGCCGTGCGAGTCGGCGCAGGTGTCTGCGCGATCAGCTCGGGTGGTAGCGCGTAATCAAAATCAGTAACGGTTAAAGGGGTGGTCACGTCGATAGGGTAAGCAGTGGTTTGGGGTGGCCTGAGCACATTTCGTAGAACAAGCCATGAAAGATCGCGCATTTTAAGCTTGTCGGGGTGCTTTTTTTGTATGCTGTGGGTTGAGATGAAGAAACAGGCGACGGTAATGACAGGTTTGCAGGCTAAGACAGGCTCTTTATTGGCACCGATTTGGGTGCGAGTCACAGATTTGATACAGATCCGGGCACGAGTCACAGATTTGATACAGATCCGGGCACGAGCCACAGATTTGATACGGATTTGGACGCGAGCAACAGACCCATGTTTGAAGCAAATGCTTTGCGGTGTGGCGCTTGGGTTGAGTGTGTTGTTTGGTTCGAGCAGCGCCTGTGCGCAGGCTATGTTGCCCCCTGAGCTTGCCCGAGCCTGGGCTCAAACAAAATTACCTGAGTCCTCGCTATCAGTGTTGGTGCAAGAAATCGGCGGCCCGCAGTTATTTGCAGTGTCGCCCGAGTTGCCGCGTAACCCTGCGTCGGTCATGAAATTAGTGACCACCTATGCGGCAGTTTCGCGCTTAGGGCCAAACTACACCTGGAACACAGACCTGTTGATTGGGGTCGACGCCAAAGTCTCAGAGCAAGGCGTGTTGAGTGGTCCGCTGTATCTTCGCGCTGGCGGTGACCCTATCTTTTTATTACAAGATCTTTGGCGGTTGTTACGCGACTTGCGTTTGCGCGGAGTGCGCGAAATCCCAGAGATCGTCATTGACCGGTCAGTGTTTGGCGATGTGACGATTGACCCGAGTACGTTTGATGGTTCGGCTTATAGCCCTTATAACGCGAGTCCTGATGCGTTTATGGTGGGCTTTGGTGCTGTGCGGTTAGTGTTTTCGCCCGATCCGGGCACGCGTAGCTGGAAGTCGTTTGTCGATCCACCCATGGCGGGTGTGCAGATCGACGGCAACGTACAGTGGGTAGATGGCGTGTGCCCAGGCTCGCCCAACATCAGCACTGACATCACGATGACTGAAGGCACGGTTAAGTTTCGTGTCTCGGGCAAGGCGGTGGGCTCTTGTGGCGAGTTTGATGTGTTCCGTTTGGCCTTCTCGCAGCAAGAGTTTGGTGCACGCGTGCTGCGCTCGTTGTGGCAAGAGCTGGGCGGGGTGATTACCGGTTCGATTCGAAGCGGCACGATTCCTGCGGGGGCGATCATCGTAGCTTCGCATCAGTCACCCCCTCTGTCTGAGGTGATTCGTTTGATAAACAAGCGCAGTAACAACGTGATGACGCGGGTATTATTGCTGACGCTAGGTGCTGAAGCTGGGCGTCGTCCGGCGACGGTCGAGGGTAGCGTGCAGGTTGCCCAAGAGGTCTTGGCGCGTCAAGGCCTGCCCATGAAGGGGATGGTGCTCGATAATGGTTCTGGCTTGTCGCGTAACGGTGTAGTGTCGGCCGATAGCTTGGCGCAGATGCTGCAAAAGGCCTGGGCCTCAACTGTGATGCCTGAGTATGTCGCCTCTCTGTCGATTCTTGGCTCGGACGGCACCACGCGTAATCGCTTGCGCGATCCCGCGACCAAATCGATGGCACACCTTAAAACCGGCGCCTTGCGTGACGTGCGTTCAGTAGCGGGTTACGTGTGGGGTGCGAGTGGCAAGCGCTACGTTGTGATCAGTATGGTGAACCACGAGCGAGCCCATGAGGCACGCTCGTTTGAAAATGCGCTGATCGCATGGCTGACTGCGCGATGAGGCCAGCCAGTCACTTGACCAAGGGTGTGATGCAGCGCAAACTACCCAGTCGGCTAGCGAATCGGTGAAGGTAAAGGCTATGTGGCGCTCTTGCAAAGTATGGCTACTCTTGGTACTGCTTGCTGCTTGCACCAGTGCGCAGGCACACATCTGCGAAGCTCGGTTTTTTCATGATGGTGGGGTCATCGAGATCGGTGGTTCGGGCCTCTTGAATGTCTCTGCGAAATTGACCTTCAGTCAGGTTAAAAAAACCTCAGCAGCGGTCTGCCAGGCGCAGGTCAATGGGTTTGCCAAATATGCGCTCATGAGTTTTTTAAGCGGTGCGAATGACATCGACCATATGTTGAGTGTCAGTGGCAATCAAACACGGGTGGTAAACGCTCGTCCTGGCAAGTCGGCGGATACGGCAACCTTTGATGTGCAATTGCTGGGGCTGTTTGGTTTTGGTGCGCCTATTCAGGCCGCGGGGCAAAAGTTTGCTGCTCAGTCTTACACGTTGGCAGTGGGTGATCCAAAGCGCGGCCCAACCACGCCAGTGGGTGTGCGCATGGGTGAAAAAACCGTAGGCACGCAGCAAACCATTCAGACTGCGGTCGGTAAGTTGCAATGCTGGCCCGTACGCTATGCCCGCAGCACAGATGCGACCACTGCACAGGTGCAGGGCCTGGTGCTACCAATCCCATCGATTCAATCTCAGGTGACTGATTGGTTTTGTCCCTCGACTAATCTTGTGATGATGCAAGAGATCGAGCACTCGGGTCAAAAATCAGTGATCGAGGTGAAGGTGTTGCGTTAAGGCAATTGATAGAAGATAGAAGCGAACCTTAGGATGCTCATGCTTAAACGCCTTTTCATTATCGTGATGGTTGGGGGATCTTTTTTTGGTCCAGCCCATGGCCAAAGCTATCCAACAAGGTCGATTGAGTTGATTGTGCCGATCGCGGCGGGTGGGGGCATGGATATTCAGACCCGCTTATTGGCCGATCTTGTTAAGGGCGATTTAAATCAAACCTTGACGGTGGTGAATCGGGCCGGAGCAGGTGGCACGATTGGCGTCGGACAGCTAGTGAAAGCCAAACCAGACGGCTACACACTTGCCGCTGTTTGGAATGGCCCCCTGACTGCAAGCCCGCACAATCAACCGGTGACCTATCAGCCGGATGACTACATCCCCTTGATTCAATTTTCGAAGGCGCC
>CANCMG010000114.1 GCA_947378965.1 Alcaligenaceae bacterium
AGGCGTGCCCTTGAATGGCTTGAGCTGAAAGCCCATCGGCAACCACAAAGGCTAGGCTGGGTAACGGGCGCTGAGTGTCGTGTCTTAAGCTTGTTAGGGTTTGTGCACTGGCAACTGAGAGTCGACGCCCAAGGTCGGGGCGCAGCAAAAACGTGTGCCGATCGGCGGCTTGACTTGCGACTGTGACGGGAGCGAATCCCTTAACAACGAGTGCCTTGAACAGTGGCTTTATATCAAGCGCAGTGTGAACCGCGTCGCGGGCACGTGCATGCGCCATGCGAAACTCGAGGATATCTTTGGTTGGCAAACTTACTCCTGTGCGACCCAAGGCGATCCGCGCACCGGTCAGCGCTTTTAACCTCAACCAAGCAGGCGTAGCTTCAGAAATCAACGTGTTCTCAAGCGATCGTAGTGAGGATTTGTCAGGCGATACTACTGAGTCTTTATCAGGCGATACCATTGAGTCTTTGTCGGGCGAAACCATTGAGTCTTTGTCAGGCGAGACCACTGAGTCTTTGTCAGGCGATACCACTGAGTCTTTGTCGGACGAGACCACTGAGCGTTTAGACAAGGCCTCTCCCTTAAAAAGTCAGTAAAGCTTGCGAATCAACTGGGCTGATGACTCGCCCCTTGGCATCGATCAACTGCATTTTTTCAAGCCAAGTTTCAAACTCTGGCGCTGGCTTTTTGCCGAGTACGCGTCTGATATACAAAGCGTCATGAAACGAGGTGCTTTGATAGCCCAACATGATGTCGTCTGAGCCGGGTACGCCCATGATGTAGTTGATGCCAGCAACACCTAATAGGGTGAGAAGGGTATCCATATCATCTTGATCGGCTTCAGCATGATTGGTGTAGCAAATATCGCAACCCATTGGCAAGCCAAGTAACTTGCCGCAAAAATGGTCTTCAAGCCCAGCCCGAATGATTTGTTTGCCATCAAACAGATATTCGGGGCCAATAAAGCCGACAACGCTGTTTAACAGTAACGGTTTAAAGCGGCGTGCCAAGCCATAGGCCCTGGCTTCGATCGTTTGTTGATCGACACCGTGTGAGGCGTTGGCCGAAAGCGCACTACCTTGGCCTGTTTCAAAATACATCACATTGTTGCCCACGGTACCGCGCTGTAACGAGAGCGCGGCTTCATGAGCCTCTTGTAATAGCGCGGCCGTCACACCAAAGCTGCGGTTAACGCCCTCGGTGCCGCCGATGGATTGAAACACCAGATCAACTGGTAAACCAGCCTCGATTGCCCGCAGGGTCGTCGTGACGTGCGTGAGTACGCAAGTTTGAGTCGGGATATCAAACTTTGCACGCACTTTATCTAGCAACGACAAGATCTGGCTAATTTCACGAAAGTTATCTGAGGCGGGGTTCACGCCGATGACCGCGTCACCCGCGCCATACAGTAAGCCGTCGATGATAGCGGCGCCAACGCCTCTGGCGTCGTCGGTGGGGTGATTAGGCTGCAGCCTGACGGATAGTCGTCCAGCGAGGCCCAAGGTGTTTCTGAAGCGCGTGACAACCTGACACTTGGCGGCAACCAAAATCAGATCTTGGTTGCGCATGATTTTTGAAACGGCAGCAACCATCTCTGGGGTCAACCCAGGAGCTACCGCGTTGAGCTCATTGGCGCCGACGGCATCAGACAACAGCCAGTTACGAAAATCACCAACGGTAAAGCTTGATATCGGTGCAAACGCGTCGGTTTGATGGTCGTCCAGAATCACCCGCGTGACTTCGTCGTCTTCGTAGGCAATGAGCTGTTCTTCAAGAAATCGTTTTAAGGGTAGATCAGCCAATACAAGGGCAGCAGCGACGCGTTCTTCGTTTGACAAAGCGGCCACGCCCGAGAGGCAATCGCCAGAGCGCACCGGGCTCGCCTTGGCCATCACCGTTTTGAGGTCTGCGAATTGATACGTGTGCAGACCGAGAGAAACCTTGTAGCCCATTATGCCCCTGCGTTCAGTTGTCGTACCATCTGGCGATGCCTAGTGACGGCTTTGACCATAGGATAGCTTAGAGATATTACAACTGAATTTCGTACATTACGGCAAAATTTTTACCGCTATTTGTTTGACCCAACTAGTTGAGTTTGTATAGACCCGCGTGTGGTCCTCACACTTCCAGGTGTAGCGCGTTCGAATCCGATTCAATAGCGAAAACTTCTTTTTGACGTAATCGCTGAAGCCATTTAGCTGCAATTCGTCTATGGCGTTCAACTCATAGTCAAAATCCATATAGTCAAAGACTTCGTGCTTGTCGTTCACAAACCAGAGCCGCACGCCACGTGCCTCGGGGTGAGACGTGATGAGTACTAAGATTTTTTCTTGCGTATCGTTTAATTTAAACCAGATACGATCTGCCTTGATTGTCATACGCTGACCAATGGTGTGGGCGACCGGTTCTGCGTCGGCATTTCGTCTTAAGAAAGCTGGTAGGTCGTAATGTTCCGATCCGGATATTTCAATCGCTTGAGCTTGCGATGCCATCCCTCTACCGCGCATGACGGTGGGCGCTAAGCTGTCTTCTGACAACATCAAATTGATGCGGGAATAGCTCGCCAAGCTCATGGATAATTGCACTTGATCCAGGCCAGCACCACCCCAGCCTGCTGGCAGCATCTGTTTGACTTTATGCAGCTCAGGCATGTTAGTTGCTTTGTCTTCGGCGCTACGCTCATGCAGCATTAAAAAGTTGGTGTGCTCTGTGACCAACTGGTAGTCAAGCGCAAGCTTGGTCGCTTTAGTTACGTCGGCCAGATGTTGCATGTGCCCAGCGGCTGCCAGGCGCGACAAGGCCGTCGACGTTGCTGGTGTTTGGTTGATTTCGACACTGCCAAATTCTTGAACAGTGTCTTGCCCAACTAACTGACCCAACAGCGTGATTTGACCAATTGGCTTTTTACTAAACCAAGCCGAGGCGTGTAGGGTGTCACCATCAAAGGCAGTGCTGTCGACTTTGGTCAAGAGCTTAGGCGTAAAGCCTTCAGGCCACTGAACCGATACCTTGGTGATTGCAGGTGACCGTAAGCGATTAAACATACGCACGATTGCGGGTTCAACGGCCTCGCCGGCAGCCACAAAATCACAGGCTCCATTGGTTTCAGCGGCAAGGCGACGCAATAGGTTCTCGCTTGGGCTGCTGCCAATTCCTACAGAAAAGACTCGGTGCTTTGAATCTCTGGCTTTTTTGATCATCAGATCAACGCCGTGGATTTGACCGTCGGTGATCAGCAAGACGTCACACGGGCTGTTGTGCGCCAACTTAAAGGTGCTTGTGATAGCATCTAACATCTCAGTGCCACCCATGTCGGCTTCGAGCCCACCGATCCATTCCTCTGCGCCTAAGCGCGATTGCTCAGAGGCAGTCCAAAGAGAAAGTGAGCGGTGTTCAACGGACGAGCCAAATTTAGAGAGCGAAAACTTATCGCCATTGTTGAATTTTTTAACGATGGCCATTAAGGCTCGTCGAGCGGCAAGGATGCTACCGCCTGCCATCGAGCCTGAACAGTCAACCAAAATCTTGACGGCAGTCTTTTGAGTGTTGGCGTTAGGGATGCTTGGGCTAAAGCTTGCAGTCGCAACAAAGGTTTTTGCGTCGACGTAATCGGGTGCAACGGTTGCAACTGAACATTGGGCTAATTGATCAAGCACAAGGATGAAGTCACGATCTAAATAGCTTGTTTGAGTTAACGCTATGGTCAATATGTCAGTAGCATTGTCTTCGAGCTTGTCGATCACCATGTTAATGGTGTTTAGTTTAGGTTTGTCGTCGTGAGGATACCTGCTGCCCTCGCGTGAGTCGAGCGAGCTGCGCCGAGCGACACTAATAGGGTGACTGGGCGAAGCAATGCGCGCGTTGACCAAATCGCCATGCAGATCTAGCGTCAAACTAAAACCATACTCGGCCAAGAGGTCTGTTTCGGGTACCTGATAGGGTGCAAGGCCACCCTCACGAACCGCATCGCCATAACGTGGTGCGATGACGGTTGGGATGGCTAGGCGCAAGCCGCCTTGTTCAAACTGCAATAACTGGCCGTAGTGCATATCGATCAGGCATTGTTCACGAGGCGCTAAGTTACCTAGATGCAAAACGTAATTACCATCGTTGCCACGCTCAAGCATGATGGCGGCATCGCCTTTTGACAGGGTCTCTTCGTATTGCTCAGCGGCCTGGGCTTTGGCAACCACTGTGCCATTGAGTTTGACTTGGCCCAGCTGAACTTCAACCCCTAACAATGTTGCGCCCCACGGTAGCGGAAAGCTGTACACGACTTCAGCGTGCGTATCAGTCGGGTTGCTAAACGTTTGTCGTACGTGAGCTTCAAACATTGCACCGCGCAGTTCGCCTGTGATGGCAACGGCTTTTAGGATCAGTGGTGCGCCCTGACTATTACGCAGGGTGGCCTGTGGGCCGTCGAATTCGATGGTATCGATCATTTGTTTGCCTTTGTTGTGCTGTCTTGGTTGATTTGCTCGTAGGCGCTCATTACGGCTCGAACAAAGTGACGCAATTGCTCGGGGGTAAGGCCTGCGCGGGTAGGTTCAATCACAAGCTCAACGCCCTCGGCCACATGCAAATGGCTGCAGACTTCGATTGACCCTGGTACGCGCCCTCGCTCAGGAACTGGCGCTGAGCCGCCTTGAAGCAGTTCACGAATACGGTCAAGCGACACCCCAGCTGCAGTCCATTTTTTGACTAGCAAGAGTTGTTCAAGATGCTGTGGCGAGTACTTTGCGGCCCGCGTTTCACCTTCAGGCCGGTTCACAAGTCCGATTTGGACGTAGTAGCGAACCGTGCGTTTAGTGAGGTCGGTGAGGGCACAGAGCTCGTCAAGCGAGAACGTTTGGGTGTGATTGACAGTGTTCATGTGTTAATAATAACACTATAACTGTACAAATCAACTGTATTAATAAAATAGGCTGATTGGGCCGGACGATAGAAGGGTTAGTGCCTCAGGGCGTGAGGCAGGTGAGGGTTTTTCGGCAAGAAAGCGGGCGCTTGGTGAGTGGTATTTTTTTAACGCCAAAAAGGGATCTCTAAGCGACATAACAATCCAAATATTGATTGTTATGTTTAAAGCCTTGGTACACAGTTTGAAAATTAAACGACGCTGTTCAAACAACCCGCAGCCCGCTCAGTCAACACCACTTCAACAGCCAGTTGCGCGCGCGTTAGGCCCACAAACAGTTGGCGTCGCGCTTTGTCGTCAAAGGCTTCAAAGTCAACTTCGGTGAGCACGATGCCTGCTGCACTTTGACCTTTAAAGCGATAGACCGAATCCGTGAGTAGCACGCCCTCAGTCCAAAGGGCATCGCCGGCAGCTGAGTACTTGCCAGTGGGGCGGCGTAAGGTGAATTCAGCCAGTTGAGGTGTCTTAATCAAGAGCGAACCGGCTAAGCCGCGCCAGCTAATGATTGCAATATCTTTCAGGGCAATACCGCGCTTAAGCATTTGCTCGACCGCGGCCGCAGTATGATGCAATAGGTCTATGTCGTTGGTATAGGTATAAAAATTAGGTGATTCGCCGCGGTAGAACGAGCGAGATACGACGGGCTGTTCAGTTAATCCTAGCGCGTTAATGACATGGCAAATAGCGCCTGGTGTTCGAAAGTTATCTTGACAGGTAACGGTCACCACGTCCGTTAGATCAAACTCTTCGCGCTTATAAAGTCGTTGCGCGTCATCCTCGAGCAAATAGATTTTTCCGTCATCAGTCAATTGGGGCAATAGCGCAGCCACCCATTCGGGTTGAAAGTCTTGTCCCTCGTCTAACACAATAAGTTGATAGCGCTGCTGCAAATGAGCGTTGGCTTCTATTGCCTCGCAGTAGTGTTGGCTAAGTCGATCGTAATTATTCGGTGCGGCAAAATCAGGTTCGCTCACCGTCTGCCGATAATACTCAACGCACAACTCATGAAAACTCGCGACCTTAGCTCTGGTTGGTGCAATATGCCCAATGTGATCGGCTAAGCTTCTGTTGTAGCAAACGTATAAGCTTTTAAAGGACTTGGCTGACGTGTCTTCTAATAGTTTTAAAGCGAGCTGCGTTTTACCTGAACCGGCCGTGGCTTGTATTCTGATCACGCCCGAAGGCGCTGTAATACGCGGCACCCAGGTGGCTAGGCCATCGGCCAAGCGTAGGGTCGTGGTGCGAACCTGCTCACCCAATACGCGCATGTCTAACGTGACGTTAAATTGATTGCAAAAGAATTTACGAATGCGCTCCATCTCAGTCGTAGGCGGGTCGAGAGTCAGCATGCCTCTGACCAGTGAGCCTAACTGGTCAAAACGTGTGGCATCAATGATGCGTTCAGGCGGTATGGTGATGATGTGTTGATCACCAACAATATAGTCGGGTAGCACCAGGCAATTGGTGACATGGGTGTGTAAGCCTGCATTCGACAGCCGACTGATGACTGCCGCAAACTGAATCCGAGTTTGCCGCCCCACATCACTGGGCCCATCGCGATAGACCTTGGTGATCTGGCCATCGCTAATCGAAACGTCTCCCGCTTTGACCTCAACAAGTAATACGTTACCGATAGGCGAAAGCACCACAATATCAATCTCGCCGTGTTTGTCGTAGTCGTTATGCAGTGAATGCCACGACACACTATGAAAAATTTCATAGCCATCGGGCAGCGACGCCTCAAGGCGATACAAGACATCAAGCTCGCGCTCGATGCCGGTGGTGTACTTGGGTTTTAAGAGGTCGGGGACTAAGTTAGCCATTGCTTGTGTATGGGTTGGGGCTTGCCTGTCGATATTGACTGATTTCTTAAGAATAGCCGTTTTAGATTGCTCGATATTTATCTAATTTTGACTAAATTTTTTCGGCTACTCCCTCTAGTGTCTCATCCAGTGAGTCACTGATAAGGTGATACTAACCTTATACCGATATGAGGATCAATTCTTAGGAGATCGCAAATGTCAGAAGTCCTAAGCACTGAGAGTGCAACTATTGCTTTACCCACACCAAAAGTTGAAGTCGACGTCAACCTGCAGCATCTTTTTAATCACCTTGCCGAAGAGGGTTTTCGTCCAAAAATTGACGATGATGGATCCCTGGTCTTTAAGTGTGAAGGCTGGAAACTTTACCTTGATCCCTATCCAAGCCAGGGGGGCTTTCGCCTTTACTGCTGTGTCTATTGGGAGCTTGACCCGGTCGACCGCACCAAGGCCTTAAGCGTCGCAAACGAAATAAACGCCGATCGCCGCTGCGTCAAGGCTGTGGTCAATGGCAACAATACCGTTTGGCTGACATACGAGACTCACTGCGCTGATGTGGTTGAGTACGCCAAAACAGTGGCGACGGCAGCCGACTTTGTCGTGAGCGGCTGTCGCGAGTACCGCGAAGCCTTTCGCCGTGAGTCGCAACCCGTGACTCTGAACTAACAATGTGCACTCAAAACTGCCACTCAAAGCCTCTTGCCTTTAACCTTGCCTAGGGCAGAGTCCCGCTAGCCTTTACTCAATTCGCATAAAGATAGGTTAGACGCTTATCTTTAGTATCACCTGGTGAGCCACCAGATAGTGCAACATATTTGTCAAAAAGTTAACTATTATTGGTTCAACAAGAGCACCGAGTGTCACGACTGGCGGATAAAAATAATGGATCGCACCGAACGCTTCTATAAGATTCAAGCCATGCTGATGGCCAAACCCTCGGTCACAATGAAACAGATGCAAGAAGCGCTTGAGGTGTCTCGCGCAACGTTGAATCGTGATTTGGCCTACATGCGCGATCGACTCCACATCCCCTTTGCTTGGGATGCCACATTACATGGCTATGCCATGACGCGTCAGCCAACAGACGGTAAAACCTTTGAGTTACCCGGTGTTTGGTTTAATCAGCAAGAGATTCACTCGCTGTTGACGATGATTGAGTTGATCGCAAAGCTCGAACCTGGCGGCTTACTGTTGCCGCACGTGGCACCGTTCAAGACCCGCCTTGAGGGCTTGTTAGATGAAGGCATCGGCAGTTCAAAAGAGGCGATGAACCGGATACGCATTTTGCCGATGGCACAACGCCACGTCTCGGGCGATGACTTTCAAGTGATTGCCCATGCCTTAGTGCAACGCAAACGGCTTGATATTAAACACTTTGCACGCCAAACCGGCCACACAACTGAACGGCAGGTGTCACCCCAGCGTTTGGTGTATTACCGCGACAATTGGTACATGGACGCTTATTGTCACCTGCGCGAAGACTTGCGCAGCTTTGCCTTAGATGCACTGAACGGAGTCCAATTGGTCGATAAGGCTGCCAAGAATGTGGCAGAGTCTGAGTTGCGCGAAATGTTCGAAACCAGCTACGGCATCTTTTCCGGTAAAAATCGCCAAGTCGCCAAACTAAAGTTCACGCCGTTCAGAGCCCAGTGGGTGGCACGCGAAGTGTGGCACCCCGAGCAGGTTGGTGAAGTTCACCCCGACGGTAGCTACACCTTAGAAGTACCCTATGGCGAAGACTGGGAGCTCATCCAAGACATCTTGCGCCAAGGCCATGATGTCGAAGTGTTAGCACCAGCCGCACTTAAGAAGAAAGTCAAAGAGACGGTGCAAAAGATTTTGAAGCTGTATTAGAAAATGAACCTTGCCTACTTCAAAGAGCGCTTTAACAATACCGAGTCAGTGTACTTGCTGGCCAGACGAGCAAATAGCCCTGACTTAAATCCGTATGCTTTGCAGGCGATTGAAGAAATCATTACTGAGCGAGGTGAGCGGTTGCCTGCGCTCGCTGTAAAAGCTAGTACTGAGTTGCAACGATTAAAAGAAACCAACGTCGATAAGTTTTGGCGCTTTACGGCAATGATTGCCGCAAGCATCTGGATCATTGTGCTCTTACAAACCTATACAACCGGGTTCATACAAGAACGGGCGACGTCAGTGGTCTGGTCTGTCGTTCTTTCAATCTGGTTGCTGTTGTGGCTGAGTCAGCAAAATATTCAGTCTACAAAAGAGAGTCTGGGGCGCTTCATTCCGCCAGTCGTCAAAGTATTCAAGCTCAAGATTGAAGCGTTCGCAAGCCATACACGCACGTTCTTAGGGCTGCCGATCGGCGCGACTGTGCTTGCTGTCGTGCTGAGCTACTACGTGATCTTGCCCGACCCTATTGCCGAAGCTGAGTACTCAGAAAACTGGTATGTGTACGGTCTGATTCGCTTAGGTGATTTAGATGAACGTCAAAAAGAGTTAACGCCTTATAAAATTAGGCTCGTATCCCGCGGCTGTATTGTTGGTGGTGACAAATATGAAAAAGATACGAAGAATAATCAACGTGTGCACGAATCTGCCTCAGGCGACTTGAAGCAACTGCTGGGCAAGCCAAGGACTCACAATTAAAATGTTTGTCGTCAAGGCACTATTTAGCAAAAACCATCTGTTAAAAAAATTATTTTTTAGTGCGCCAATTATTTTTTATCTTATGCTTGAGGGGAGCTACTTTTTTAATGATCCAGATAGCCCCAAACGATTTCCGCTCGTCATGCTTGAAGTGACGTTTCTTTTCGCATTCGTTTATCCGATTTTCGCTGCGGTAATTGTTTGGCTTTGCGAATCATCCGTACGCTTGAAGTGTTGGTCAATGGGAACTGGATCAGTGTTAAGTCTAGTGCTTATATTGGTTTTATGGTGGGATATCGGTAAAAAAATTGATAAGACCAGCGATTACGGACTCTTATTAGCGTCTCTGGCTTATAGCTTCATTGTGGCAACAGGATTATTTGCCTTAAGTGGTCGGCTCTTAATACGGCTATGGCTCTTATTCTGTTATTTGGTTCTGAAATTTAAGACGCTCAACAGGGCCTTCAGTCGTTAGTTTGATTTTCAATCATCAATTTCTAAAAAAATTAAGAATTAAATTATGTTCAGTATCGCGTGGTGATTCAGCACTAAGTGCAAAATATTCTCCAAAACGTCAACGATTATTGGTGCAACAACTGCACTAGGTTGCGTGACTGGCGGATAAAAGAAGAATGGATCGCACCGAACGATTTTATAAAATTCAAGCTATGCTGTTGGCTAAATCGTCGGTGACGATGCAAGAGTTACGCGTAGCCCTCGAGGTCTCGCGGCCCACGCTGAATCGTGATTTGGCCTACATGCGCGACAGGCTTGGCATTCCTTTTGCCTACGACCCAGCACTGCGTGGCTATGCCATGACGCGTCAGCCGTCCGATACAAGAAGCTTTGAGTTGCCGGGCGTCTGGTTCAATCAACAAGAGCTTTACTCCTTGCTCACCATGATCGAGTTAATTTCGAAACTCGAACCTGGTGGCTTGCTGCTGTCTTACGTCGCCCCTTTTAAATCACGTCTAGAAAGTTTGCTTGATGACGGTATTGGTGATGCGAAGACAGTAAAAAGTCGAATCAAAATCGTACCCATCGCACACAGACGGGTTTCAAGTGAGTTTTTTCAAATTCTTGTCTGTGCCTTGATTCAAGATAAGCGACTGAATATCAAGCATTTTGCAAGGCAAACTGGTCGCGAGACAGAGCGCCAAGTGTCGCCTCAACGTCTAGTCTATTACCGTGATAATTGGTACTTACACGCCTACTGTCATTTGCGAAAAAGCTTACGCAGCTTTTCGCTTGACTCCATTACAAGCTTGATCTTAGACAAGCAAAAAGCATATGTCGTGTCAGATGCAGACCTGCACGCGATATTTGAATCGAGTTACGGTATCTTTACCGGCAAAAATCAGCACGTCGCGAAGCTAAAGTTCACGCCCTTCAGAGCTCAGTGGGTATTTCGTGAACTTTGGCATCCAGAGCAAGTGGGGCGATTACATGCAGATGGCAGCTACACACTTGAGCTTCCGTACAAAGAGGATTGGGAGCTGATTCAAGACATACTTGCGCAGGGTAGTGATGTTGAAGTCTTGAGCCCGATCAATTTAAAGAAAAAAGTGGCAGAGACAATTAAAAAGATGTTGAGCTTCTATAGTTAATCGTTCCAAATGCTTGACTAAAGACAGGTAAATTGAAAATTTATCTTTGAATGCAGACATATTTGCAAGTGGTATCACGTGATGATCCACGGTGCGTCGCATACTAGCAACTCAAGAACTAGAAACACTAGCCCGATTACGCTGCGATGATCTATTCAAACTAATTAGAGAGACAACATGACCAAGAATATTTTTCTTTTATGTGTCCTAAGCCTTGTCGGCTGCGGTGGTGGCGGTGGAGGCGGAGGAGGAGGCTCAAGCGTTTCTAATGGCCCAACGCCGTTTAAACAATGGAGTCAGGCAACCCCTAATTCCACAGTGCAGGCAGTGGGTGGGTACACCTACGTCTCAGGGTCCCGTGCTTATCAAAGTCCGGGAGGAGCAATGGCAACTGTTACGTTAGACGCCAATCGCTATATCAGTATGTTGACTTTACAAACTCCGCTCTCGAGTATGTCCTTTAGTACGGCAAATGGCGACACGATTATTTCTAGTGTGAACAGCAGCGCTCTTGTTGCTCTAAACAAGGCGCAGACCGCCGCGGCCATTTTTGCTAATCCCTATGCTGCGGGTTGGGAGTACCAAACCTTTGGCGTTTGGGGCGGTTACGGTAATTTTTCGGTAGCTGCTTCGTCAAATGCTGCTAGCGTGGGTAGTCCGACCCCAGCGAGCGGAATGCCGACTGCTGGCACTGCAATGTTTACAGGTGTTGCAGGAGGGATTTTCGTGACGCCCTCAGGGGCTTCGTATTTGACGACTGCTTCGATGGCGGCCTCTGTCGATTTTGGCGCAAGAGTCGTTGGTTTTGCAACAGGCGGTACAGTGGCAACTTCGAGTAATACGACGCTTAGTGTTTCTGCGCCGGCCCTCAATCTGGCTGGCAAATTCACAATTAATCCAGGCACAAGTCAATTTGGTGGGTCAGTTGTTAGCGCTGGTGGGATGAGCGGCAGCGCGAGCGGTAATTTTTATGGGCCAAATGCAAATGAAATCGGTGGAACCTTTGGGGTCGCAAATTCGTCAATCGGTGTCATGCTTGGCGGCTTTGGCGGTAAGCGTTGAAAAGATGTTTCTTGTTGCGCAGTGCCCTGCAATTGATAGCTTTGATGTTCCTTGCCGGTCCCTGTGCTGCACAGTATTTGCAAAGTCCTCAGTTCATGCAGAGGTCCTTCGGTACTACGATCCCCGCAGGGTTAAATCCCACTAGCCCACAAGCGTATCAACAACGTTTTGATCAAGGGATGCAAGCGCTGCGGTCAGACCTGAGCAAAGCGATTGATATTTTTAGACAGTTGTATATCGATACGCACTCTTCTCGTGTGCAGCTCGAACTGGCAAGAAGTCTGTTCTTGGCCGGCCGGTTGGCTGAGTCAAAAGTTGAGTTTGTTGATATTTTGCTTAAAGACATACCGATCACAGTCCGTGACAAGGTCGAGTGGTATATCAGCGAAATCCAAAAGCGCGATACCGCCAAGTTTTACGTTGGCCTGTTTCAGGATAGCAACCCAGGACAGATCACCGGAAGCCGCAGTTTCAACTTGTTCGGCCAAAACCTAGCATATCAGCCGAGTCAGTCTACCAGCCCTGCCTTCGGCCTGAATTTAAGCGCTGAAGTTGAACGAGAACTCATCCCACAGTCGGGTTGGTTTCTGCAAGTGTCTGCTGCAACCTTTACGTATGCAACGGCTGATTTTAATCGACAGATCGCAGATACCAGTGTCATTAAGCGTTGGCAGGATAGTGACTACAAAGATGCACGGCTCGGCAACGAGCTTATGTTTTACGGAGGCACATTTTTGTACAATTCGCCTTATCTCTCATCACGCTGGATCTTCAATCGCTCAGATGGTGATTCGTATGGCTTTTTTGTGAAAGCCGCCAGCTTGAATTACCCAAACTATAGCTACTTGAACGGAACGCAAACCCAAGCACAAGTTCAGTATTTGTATAACGCGTCTCGGAACATGGCGCTAAATGCAGAGCTAGGCATTGATCGTACAGTAGCGCAAGAAGGAGCTTATAGCTCGTATGGCATGTTTGCTTCGCTGGGCTTGCAGGTCGCCGAAAGCACGACACAGTTACAAGCCAATTTGAAGGCAACGATGCTGCGCAGAAACTATTGGCAAATCGATCCGATTTGGGGCGAAGTCCGTAATGATAACGGCCGAATTTATTCGATCACAATCACTAAAAGAGATTTTTACATTTTTGGCTTACGACCAGAAATCGGCTACGTATTTCAGTCTAACGATTCAAGCCTGCCTTTTTATAGTTACTCAAAAGGAATGGTCGGCGTCTTTCTCAAGAACGTTTTTTAGTTTAAGGCAGTGTTAGATGGTGCGGACTGTCTAGAGTCACCTACGCGTAATTCGCAATATACTTTACGATATCGCATCGCTAAAGCCGATTACGCCCAGGAGCCCACCATGCAAGTACACGAACTCGTTGCCCGTTTCGCCAAGGCCGGCACCAGCAGCAACCCAATGAAGGCCGCACGTGAAGAACTCGAAGCGCTGCGTGGCAATATCGATGCCGTTGACGAGGCTCTGCGGTTTGTCGCAGGCACCGGC
>CANCMG010000115.1 GCA_947378965.1 Alcaligenaceae bacterium
TCTATCAAGGAAGTTGAAATGGCAACTGGTGTCGTGAAGTGGTTCAATGCCGAAAAAGGTTATGGTTTTATTATGCCTGACGGCGGCGGCAAAGATCTGTTCGCTCACTATTCTGAAATTCGCTCGAGCGGTTACAAAACTCTCGAAGAAAACCAGAAAGTTAGCTTTGAAATTGGTCAGGGCGCTAAAGGCCCATCAGCAACCAACATTCAAGTGCTGTAATACATACTGACTTTGTCTGCTTCGGCAGACGGTCCGTAACTAAGCCCTGCATCGCTTCTGTGATGCAGGGCTTTTTTCTAATGTTTAAGGTGTTAAGCAAATGACCTCGCTCGCAACCGCACAGCTACTGACTACGCGCCGTTCACAAAAGCTTGTGCAGGCCCCAGGCCCCAATGATGAACAGTTACAACAACTGCTTGCGGCGGCAGTCTGTGCGCCCGATCATTCAGCGTTACGTGCGTGGCGCTTTACACTTGTGATGCAACCCGAGGTTGCAGCATTGACTGACCTCGCGATTGCGGCAACGCGCCGTTCGGGTCGCGAGATCACGCCACAAAAAGAGCAGAACACACGCAAGTGGTTATCGACGGTGCCTCTGTTGATTGGGCTTGCGTACAAGATTTCGCACGACAATGAAAAAGTGCCAGAGATTGAACAAACCTTGTCGATGGGCGCAGCGGTGATGAATATTCAAAACGCTGCGCATCTGATGGGTTTTTCGAGCTACTGGAGTACGGGGCTTGGTACCTACACCGACGAGGTGCCAGAGGCGTTGGGATTTGATGCGCTCGACTATCGCTTTGTGGGTTTTTTGGCGATCGGTACACCGATTGCACCAGCCAACCCTGTGCAACGTCCAGACCCTATGACGCTGACGACCCGTTGGCGCCCTGAGTAGTGTGGTAGCGCTTCAGTCGTAGGGCGTTGGCCACCACAAACACACTTGAAAACGCCATGGCACCCGCGGCAAACATGGGCGACAACAGTATCCCAAACGAGGGGTACAGCGCCCCTGCAGCAACAGGCACAAGCGCGGCGTTATAAGCGAAAGCCCAAAACAGATTTTGTCGGATGTTGGTGAGCGTCGCGCGCGATAAACCAATCGCTGTGGCCACGCCTGCTAGATCATCAGACATCAACACCACAGAAGCGGATTCGATCGCGACATCGGTGCCTGTGCCGATCGCAATTCCGACATCTGCAGTGGCTAGTGCAGGGGCGTCGTTGATGCCGTCGCCAACGAAGGCGAGCACTGCTCTACGCGAGCTCAACGTCTCTGTGCTGGTGCCTAACTCACTTGAACGCTGCAGCGCCCGCAAGACGGCGACTTTGCCTTCGGGCAATACCTCGGCGTGTACTTCATCGATACCAAGTTGCTGCGCCACTGCACGTGCGGTGTACTGATTGTCGCCGGTGATCATGACGGTGCGCAGCCCAAGTTGCTTGAGTGCCTCAATAGCGCCGCGTGCACTAGGTTTAAGTGGATCAGCCACTGCCATCAGTGCCGCAAGTTTGCCGTCTACGGCTAAACAGATGGGCGTTTTACCCTGTTGACCCCATTGCTCGCTGTAGTGCGCGGCGCCAGAGGTGTCGACGCCTTCGGTTTGCATAAAGGCCTGAGCACCTGAGCTCACTGTATGCCCATTTACCGTTGCCCGCACACCAGCGCCGCTGATCGCGTTGAAGTGTTGGGCCGAGACGATTGGCACATTGTCGGCGCGAGCAGCCTGAACAATCGCATGGGCAATCGGATGTTCAGAGTGTGCTTGCATGGCGGCTGCCCAAGAGAGCAAAAGAGCTCGGTCGTAGGTTGGCTCGAGTACAACAAAATCGGTCAGCGCTGGTTTGCCGAGCGTTAACGTGCCTGTTTTATCAAAGGCCACGATTTGCACATCGCGCAAACGTTGCAGTGCATCGCCCAGGCGAAACAAGACACCGAGTTCGGCGGCACGACCGGTGCCCACCATGATTGAGGTTGGTGTCGCCAGACCCATCGCGCAAGGACACGCGATGATCATCACGGCTACGGCGTTAATCAACGCATGGCTCAAGCTTGGTGTGGGGCCTAACCAATACCAAAGCACAAAGGTCAACAGCGAGCACAGAATGATGACCGGCACGAACCAGGCTGTGACGCGATCAACCAGAGCTTGAATCGGCAACTTGGTGCCTTGCGCAGCTTCGACCATGCGGATGATGCGCGCCAACACAGTATCGCCACCTGTGTGTGTCGCTTTGAAGGTAAAACTGTTGGTGGTGTTCAAAGTGCCGCCGGTGACGCGATCACCGATGCGCTTGGTGACAGGGATTGGCTCTCCCGTGATCATGGCTTCGTCAATGTAGGGTTGGCCTTCGGTGATGACACCATCGGTTGCGATTTTTTCGCCTGGGCGTACCACGATCAGGTCACCGGGCTTGACCCTGTCGATATCAACATCTGTGGGTTGGCCGTTGATTAAAACGCGTGCCTGGCGTGGCTGTAAGCCAATCAGATGTTTGATCGCAGCACCGGTGCGTCCTTTGGCGCGTGCCTCAAGCGTGCGACCCAACAAAATCAACGTCACAATCACCGCGGCCGCTTCGAAATACACAAAACGTGTGCCGTCGGGCAAGGCCTGAGGCCAATAGGTGGCCACTATTGAATAGGCCCACGCGCTGCCTGCGCCCAGAGCAACGAGCGAGTTCATTTCAGGGGCCAGGTGCCACAGCGCGGGCAGACCCTTGGTAAAAAATACGCGCCCCGGTCCAACTAACACCAGCGTGGTCAAGATTGATTGTGCGATCCAGTTACGCTGCATGCCAATCGTTTCATGCACAAAGTGATGAACGCCGGGTATCAGGTGTCCACCCATCTCGACTAAAAAAATCGGTAGCGTCAACGCAAGCGATACCCAAAGGGCACGCAGCAAAGTGTTGGTTTCTAGAGCGCGCGCGTCGGCCTCGGCCGAGGAAGGAGCCGCATGCTGTTCAAGCACAGAGGCTTCGTAGCCCGCTTTGTGTACTGCCGCTAAGACCTTCAGACTAACGTCTGTCGGGTCAGATAGCGCGGTATCCCAGTTGATGTGGGCGCGCTCTGTCGCTAGGTTGACGGTTGCCGCTGACACGCCAGGTACTGCCTTCAGGGCTTTTTCAACGCGCAAGACGCACGAGGCACAGGTCATGCCTTGAATTGAGATATCAAGTGCGTCTGGATTTTTATTTGTGGCAAGCATCGTCGCTGTCATCAATCATGAGTGATAGATAGCTAACCTTAACATTGACCTGTGAAGCGTAGGCTTGATGTAGATCAACGCACAGAGTTCTAGGTGCTAAGTGATTGTGGAGTGCAAATAATGGCTTCGCTAGACCGACAACCGTGTTCCCTGGTCACTTTGATCGTGTCGTTTGAATCAGGCGCCTCAGATCAGCTGTGACGGTGTCGATGGCTTCGGTGTCAGACGCTAGCAAACGCGCTTTACCAAAGCGATCAAAAATAAACACACCGCGGCTGTGGGTCACGTCATAGGTTTCAGCGTTGTCGCCCGGCTTGGGCTTCTCAATTTGGTAGGCGATACGATAGCGCCTGGCTAAGGCTGCCACTTCGTTCTCGCTACCTGTGAGACCCACCGCATTTTTGTTAAACGCATCGACATAAGCTTGCAGCATATCGGGCTTATCGCGATGCGGATCGACACTGATAAACAGAATCCGCACATCCTGCGCATCGTTGCCAAGTTTAGCAATCACTTCAGTCAGCTGCGCCATCGTGGTCGGGCAAATGTCTGGGCAACTGGCGTAGCCAAAAAAGACCAATACTGTTTTGTTTTTGAGACTTGCCTGGGTGACAGTTTGATTACCAGCCCCTTTTAGCGAGAACTCAAGATCGGGCAAATGACCGGTGACGTCGTAGAGCGACCACTTGTAGTCGGGCTCTGAGCATGCCGTGACGGCCAGCACGCTCAAGATGCCCAAGACACGCAGTACCCGATTGAGTAAAGTCTTCATGATCATCGTTGCGTTAGCTGGTCGCTTGCGGCCAATCGAGGCGAAAGCGACGAGACTAGCAGCGAACGTTCGTTCAAAAAAACAAAGCGTAGGTCACTGGTCTGCGGCCTTGTCCAGACAAAACGACTTAGGGCAATCGGTTCAGCAAACATCTGCATCAGGCTGCCGCCGGCGTTTCGGTATCTGACATGCCGCTGTGGCGCAAGAGCGCATCGATTTGAGGTGCGCGGCCCCTGAAGGCCTTAAACGAGTCTGCAGCAGGGCGCACGCCGCCCACCGCAAGCACTTCTCGCTTAAAGCGTTCACCCGTGTTCGCATCAAGCGCACCGGTGCCCTCTAGCGTTTGGCCGGCAATGTGCGCATCGTTTGCTGCCCGCGCAGCAGCTTCTTCAAACGCAGCAAAGGCATCGGCGGATAACACTTCGGCCCACTTGTAACTGTAATAGCCAGCGCCATAGCCGCCCGCAAACAAATGCGAGAAACTGTGCGGAAACCGATGCCAGGACGGTGGGCGTATGACTGCAATTTCGTCACGCACTTGATCGAGCTGCGTCAAGACTTCGGCGATTGAAAGACCCTGGCTGCGGTTGTGTATCAACATGTCAAAGAGCGAAAACTCAACTTGTCGCACGGTTTGCATACCGCTTTGAAAATTACGGGCAGCCGTCATGCGGTCGTAGAGCTCGCGCGGCAAGGGCTCTTGCGTATCCACGTGCGAAGTCAAACGTTCTAATACTGACCATTCCCAGCAAAAGTTTTCCATAAATTGCGAGGGCAACTCAATCGCATCCCATTCAACCGCAGCAAAGGCCGAGGCGCCCGGCTCGTCGACTTCTGAAAGTAAGGCGTGCAAGGCATGACCGGTTTCATGAAACAAGGTGATGACATCATCGTGCGTCAACAACGCAGGGCGCTCGCCTTGGGGGCGAGCAAAATTGCAGGTCAAGTAAACGACGGGCGTCTGAACCTCGGTATGCTGTTCGAGAGGATGACGGACCTCGGTATGCTGTTCGAGAGGATGGCGGTCATCGGTATGCTGCTCGAGAGGATTGCGCTCCTCTGTCGGGTGCGCGAGAGCATTACCTTGATCCGTTGTTTGATATTTGCGACGATTGCGTTCGCTGTCTACCCAAGCGCCACCGCGTTTGCCAGGGCGAGCATAGAGATCTATCAACAGGTAACCAAGCGTTTCGCCTTTGGCATTGTGTACCGAGGCGGCGCGTACGTCAGGATGCCAGCCATTGACTTCGCAGGTTTTTAACTCAACGTTGAACAGTGTCTGTACGACAGCAAATAAGCCGCTGAGCACACGAGGTTCGGTGAAGTATTGTTTAACGTCATCGTCAGAGTAGGCATAGCGCGCCTCGCGCAGGCACTCAGACGCAAAGGCAATATCCCAAGGTTCAAGATCGCTTAGACCGAGCTCGGTCTTTGCGTAGGCTTTTAATTCGATCAGATCGCGCTCGGCAAACGGTTTGGCGCGTTGCGCCAGCTGTCGCAAAAAGTCTGTGACTTCTAGATCGCTATTGGCCATACGGGTTTGCAGGCGCAGGTCGGCAAAATGCGCGAAGCCCAAGAGCTTGGCTTCTTCGGCGCGTAAGGCCAAGGTCTGTTCAACCAGAGCCGAGTTGTCAAATTCTTTGGCCCCTTGTTCAGAGGCACGTGTCGCGTAAGCTTTGTAAAGCGCTTGTCGTAACTCGCGATCTAGTGCGTATTGCATCACCGGCAAATAGCAAGGCATCTTCAGGTTAAGCGTCCAACGCTCGGCGTCTGCATCCTTAAGCGAGGCGATAACGTCTTCTGGCACGCCGTCTAACCGTTTGCTATCTTCAATCACAAGCGACCAGGCGTCGGTTGCATCTAAAACGTTCTCTGAAAACTTTTGCGACACTTGTGATTGCTGATCAGAAATTTCAGCGTAGCGCGTGCGCGCCTCGCCTTGCAGTTCGACCCCGCTTAGCTTGAAATCACGCAGTGCCAGTTCAATGACCCGTTTACGGGCGGGTGACCAGTTTTTGAACTCATCGCTCAGGTGCAGGCGTTGATATTGCGTGTACAGACCAACGTGCAACCCCACCCAGGTCGAAAACTCAGTGATTTGCGCCAACATGGCGTTATAGACATCGCGCAGTTCGGGAGTATCGACAACAGAGTTCAAATGACTCACCACCGACCAGGCCCGCCACAACGGCTCTGAGGCATCGTCGAGCGGAGTAATGATGTCATCCCAAGTGGCGGCAAGTGCAGGGTCTGCGGCGGCAGTCACTGCCGCACGCGCTGCGCTAAGTAACTGTTCGATCGCGGGGGCGATATGCTCTGGTTTGATCGCTGCGTAATCGATCAGTACATCCATTGAAGCAAGTAAAGGATTCATCATTAAGTGGGTTCGATTGTATGAAGCTATTCAGCTCGATTATGTTCAGCTATTCAGCTCGATTATGTTGGGCGACTAAGCTCGGATTGTGCCTAGCGCTTACCTGATTGTTGCTTAGAAATTACCTGAGTGTGCTGAGTGACTAAGCCTGCTTGTGCTGAGCGCGTTCGGCGGCCTCTAGCGTGTTGACTAATAACATGGCGATCGTCATGGGGCCTACGCCACCTGGCACCGGTGTGACGGCACTGGCAACTTCAATCACGCTGTCAAAATCAACGTCGCCACATAACTTACCGTCGGCACCGCGGTTGATCCCCACGTCAATCACGACAGCGCCGGGTTTGATCATGCTGCCATCGATCATGCGTGGCTTGCCAGTGGCCACCACCACGATATCCGCATGGCGGGTATGCCAACCAAGATCGCGGGTTTTTGAGTTGCAAATTGTGACCGTTGCACCAGCGCTTTGCAGCAGCAGGGTCATTGGCTTGCCAACGATGTTGCTGGCGCCAATCACCACGGCGACCGCGCCGCGTAATTGCACGCCCTCAGATTCAAGCATTTTCATCACGCCATAAGGCGTGCACGGCCGAAACAAGGGCTTGCCCGTCATGAGCAACCCCGCGTTGCTGACGTGAAAGCCATCCACATCTTTTTCGGGGGCGATGGTTTCAATCACCAGGTGCGCATCGATGTGCGCAGGCAAGGGCAGTTGCACCAAGATGCCATGAATGGCTGGGTCGGCATTTAGAGCCCGCACGCGCTCAAGCAGCTCAGCTTGCGTCATGCTTGGCGGGTATTGCTCTAGCACCGAGTGCAAACCCGCCTTTTGGCACGCCGCCACTTTGTTTTTTACATACACTTGCGAGGCTGGGTCGCTACCGACTAAGACAACTGCCAAGCCGGGCTTGGTGCCGGCGGCAACAAGAGTCGCAGTGCGCGCTGCAACCTCTTCGCGAATTTTGCCAGCAAGGGCGACACCGTCAATGATTCGACCGGTCATTAATTAACCTCAGGCTTGGCGAGTGCCACTTTCATCAAATCTGCCACGGTAGTGACCTGAAGTTTTTCCATGATGTTGGCGCGATGCGCTTCAACTGTCTTGATACTGATGCCTAAGTCATCAGCAATTTGTTTATTCAAACGCCCAGCAACGATGCGTTCGAGTACCTGTTGCTCGCGAGACGTTAGGCGCGCCAGCATGGCTTCGTGTTGACGCACAGCTTTTGCTTGCGACAGGCGCTGATTGGCCTGCTCGAACATACGGCCCACGATTTCGCGTAGTGCTGTTTCATCAAAGGGCTTTTCAAGAAAATCAACCGCGCCTTTTTTCATGGTTGAGATCGCCATCGGGATATCGCCGTGGCCGGTGATGAACACCACAGGCATCGTCGATTTGCGTGCAATCAATTGTTCTTGCAGTTCAAGGCCACTCATGCCGGGCATGCGCACATCGACAATCAGTACGCCAGGCTGTTGTTCGTCGTACTCAGCTAAAAAAGACTCGGCACTGGCATAGGCCCTGACACGATAGCTATTGGCTTCGAGTAGCCACCTTAATGAGTCGCGTACCGCTTCGTCATCGTCAACGATGTAAACGGTGCTGGCTATTTGGGGCAGATTCATGCAGGTAGCTCCTCGGACTGATTGTCTAACTGGACCACGTCAGGGTCGACGCAGGGTAGTGTAAAGCGAAAGATAGTACCGCCTTCTGGATTGCTAGTCGCCCAAAGGCGACCATGGTGCGATTCAATGATCGTGCGGCAAATGTTGAGCCCCATACCCAGGCCCTCAGATTTGGTACTAAAAAAGGGCTCGAACAGACGTTCTGGGTCGGTTAAGCCGTGGCCGTGATCGATGACCGCCAGTTGGATTTGATTGTCGTGCACAGTCACCTGTAATAAGAGCGTGTCAACCGCGCTTTGATCCATGGCTTCGAGGCCATTTTTAAGCAAATTGAGCAGCACTTGTTCAATCAAGATTGGGTCAGCAAGCACGTCTGGCATCTGGGCCGGGATCTCGGTTGCGATGGCAACACGGTGTTTGCGTGAATGAATTTCAGCCAAGCTGATGGCGTTGTCGATCACAGTTTGCAACTGAATTGCCTGGCGACGAGGCTCACTGCGTTTGACAAACTCACGGATGCGACTGATGATTTTTCCGGCCCGTTGTGCTTGCGCGGCTGTTTTTTCAAGCGCGGGCAGCAAGGTGTTCATATCGGTGTTGCCGGCCTTGACCATGGCGACGATACCCATGCTGTAGTTCGTGATGGCGGTTAAAGGCTGGTTGAGCTCGTGCGCAAGCGATGACGCCATTTCACCCATCGTCGTCAAGCGACTGGTGATTTGAATTTTTTCTTGCTGAATGCGTGAGGTCTCTTCGTGTTGGCGACGTTCGGTGATGTCTCGCGCGACCTGCAGCCGAACCTTGCGACCATCTGTCCAGGCAAGCATGCGGTGCTGTACCTCAAACCAGCGCTGCACAGTGGTCGAAAATATTTCAACCGACTCTTCGGTGTAACGTCCACGGCGACCCGCCAGTAAATCAAAGTGACCACTAGTTTGGGCACCAAAAAAACGTCGATAGGTGCGATTGGCAAACAACAGCTCAAGGCCTTCCTCTGAGTCGGCAGTCACCGAGATCGCATCGTCAAGGCCTTCAAGCACCGTCATAAAGCGTTCGTGGGCGGCTGTCAGGGCTTCGCGAATGCGTTTGGGCTCGGTGATGTCGGTCATCGACGTCATCCAGCCCACTTGCGTGCCTTGTGGGTCGAGAAGGGGCGACACATACATGCGGGCGTTAAAACGCGAGCCATCGCGGCGTTGCGCTTCGAGTTCGATACCAGAGCTTGGCGCCTTACCCGTCATGAGGTTGTCAAGGGTTTGCTGATGCGATTCGTAGCGCCCCGGTACCCAGTACGGAAACGGTGGTAGTCGGCCAATCAAGTCGGCTTCGTTCCAGCCAATCATGCGACAAAACGCTGGGTTGACATAGGCAATGCGACCCTCAAGGTCGATGACACGCATCCCCGTTGACATTGAGTTTTCCATGGCGCGCCTAAAGCCGGTTTCGGCAATCAGCGCTGCCTCAGCCTCAGAGCGAAAGCGGGTGTAGCGCCACAACATGAGCAGGGCGATCACAATCACAACGGATAAGGCGACTACGACCCAGATCAAGCGGTGTTGACGTAGCTCTTGATCAATGGTGACAAACATGACGCTGCCGTCATGAATCCGTTGCAACCAAAAGAACACCCCCATCACGCAGGCGTACAGCACCAAGACCAACATGGGCGTTAACCAATACCACCTGCGGCGGCGCAAGCGGGCTTGGTCAAGAAAAGGGGTGGCGAGTACTGACTTTGCAGGGTTAGACATGCGAGCAATCCATAAGGTGGACATTTTAGTCGGGTTAGCTCGCCTTTTCGCTTGACAAGCGAAATGTTGCCTTAAAACGAATAGAAATTTTCATAATGCGAAAAGCTATACCGCAACATGAAATTTTTGTTGCTGCAACGCTCAGGAGTACCTAGAATGCCGCAAATACCCAAAAAACAGGTAGCCTGATACATCAATCAGGCTGTCACCACGGAGATTGCCATGGCACCACAAGCTGCCGCACTCAATGCATCAAATGATGCAGACTCGCTCGAAACCCAAGAATGGCTCGACGCCTTAGCGGCCGTGCTCGATCGTGAAGGCCCTGAACGTGCTCACTATCTGCTTGAGCGCTTGACGGATTTAGCGCGTCGCTCAGGTGCGCATATCCCGTTTTCGGCAAATACGGCTTATCTCAACACCATCCCCGCTGGGCATGAGCCTGCGCACCCAGGCAATCTAGAGTTAGAGGCGCGCATTCGCCACTACATTCGCTGGAATGCGATGGCGATGGTGGTGCGAGCCAATAAACATAATCCGCCCGATGGCGGAGACCTTGGCGGTCATATCGCCTCGTTCGCCTCGTTGGCCACGATGATTGGCTGCGGCCAAAATCATTTCTGGCACGCCGATACGCCTGAGCGCGGTGGCGACTTGGTGTATTTTCAGGGGCACTCGTCGCCCGGTGTGTATGGTCGAGCCTATCTCGAGGGCCGCTTAACCGAAGACCAACTGAATAACTTTCGGCAAGAAGTTGGCGGTAAGGGTTTGTCGTCGTATCCGCATCCCAAATTAATGCCAGAGTTCTGGCAGTTTCCAACCGTCTCGATGGGTTTGGGGCCTTTAATGGCCATCTACCAGGCGCGCTTTTTGAAGTATCTGCATGCCCGTGGCATTGCCGATACCAGCCAGCGTAAGGTTTGGGTATTTTGCGGCGATGGCGAGATGGATGAGCCCGAGTCACTGGGCGCGATAAGTTTGGCGGCGCGCGAAAAACTCGATAACTTGATCTTCGTGGTCAATTGCAATCTGCAACGCTTGGATGGCCCGGTGCGCGGCAACGGCAAAATCATTCAAGAACTTGAAGGCGATTTTCGTGGCAGCGGCTGGAACGTCATCAAAATGATTTGGGGCGGCTATTGGGATCCCTTGTTGGCAAGCGACAAAGAGGGGATCTTGCGCAAGATTATGGAAGAGACCGTCGACGGTGAATATCAAGCCTATAAAGCCAACGACGGCAAGTTTGTACGTGACCATTTCTTTGGTAAGCATCCAAAGCTGCTTGAGTTAGTGTCTCGCATGAGCGATGAAGATGTCTGGCGTCTGAATCGTGGTGGCCATGATCCACATAAGGTCTATGCGGCTTTTGCATCAGCGTCGGCTCACACTGGGCAGCCTACGGTGATTTTGGCCAAGACGATTAAAGGCTATGGCTTGGGGCATATCGCGCAGGCAAAAAATCCTTCACACCAGCAAAAGAAGCTAGACATCGCCACCATTCGCGAATTTCGCGATCGCTACAACATCCCGGTGCCAGATAGCAAGCTTGAAGAACTGCCGTATTACAAACCGGCTGACGATTCTCCTGAAATTCAATACTTGCACGAGCGTCGTAAAGCGCTGGGTGGTTACTTGCCCAAGCGTCGTACGCGTGCTGACGAAAATCTCAAAGCGCCTTTGCTTGAAGTGCTTCGCCCTGTGCTTGAGCCCACCGCTGAGGGTCGAGAGATCTCGACCACGCAAGCGTTTGTGCGCGTATTAAATCAAGTGTTGCGTGACAAAGACATTGGCCCACGCGTGGTGCCGATTTTGGCTGACGAGTCACGCACCTTTGGTATGGAAGGCCTGTTTAGACAGATCGGTATCTATGCGCCTGAAGGTCAAAAGTACATCCCAGTAGATAAAGATCAGGTGATGTATTACCGCGAAGCTGCCGATGGGCAGTTGCTGCAAGAGGGTATCAATGAAGCGGGTGCGTTTAGTTCTTGGATTGCAGCAGCAACGTCGTACTCGACGAATAACCGCATCATGGTGCCGTTCTACATCTATTACTCGATGTTTGGTTTTCAGCGCATTGGCGATTTGGCCTGGGCTGCTGGCGATATGCAAGCGCGTGGCTTTTTGTTAGGCGGTACCGCAGGGCGCACAACGCTCAACGGTGAGGGCTTACAGCACGAAGACGGCCATAGCCATATCTTCTCGTCGACGATCCCAAATTGCGTGTCATACGACCCGACCTTTGCGCATGAAGTGGCTGTGATTATTCAGCACGGCATGAAGCGCATGATTGAAGATCAAGAAAACGTCTATTACTACTTGACGTTGATGAACGAAAACTACGCGCAACCAGGGCTGACCAAAGGTGATGAAGCTGGCATTATTCGCGGTATGTATCGTTTGAAGAAGGGCGGCAAACATAAGATTAAGGCGCAGTTGCTAGGCTCTGGCACGATTTTGCGTGAAGTCATGGCCGGCGCCGAGTTGCTTGAAAAAGACTGGGGTGTATCGGCTGACATCTTTAGCGTGACTAGTTTTACCGAGTTGCGTCGTGATGGCTTGGATTGCGAGCGCCACAACATGTTGCATCCAGCTGCTAAGGCGAAGGTGCCGTATGTCACAAGCTTGCTAGATAAAACAGATGGCCCCATCATTGCGTCGACTGACTATATGAAGCTATTTGCGGATCAGATTCGGCCGTTTATGCCAAAGAGTCGTGCGTATAAAGTCTTGGGTACTGATGGCTATGGCCGCTCAGATTTTCGATCCAAACTGCGCGAACATTTTGAGGTAGATCGTCACTTTGTAGTCTTGGCAACGTTGCGTGCGTTGGCCGACGAGGGCACAGTGCCGGTGAGCCAGGTCGCAGCAGCAATTAAAAAATATGGCATTGATCCCGATAAAGCCAACCCCCAATACGCTTAATTAAAGAGATCTATTATGAGCAACATCACAGCTATTGAAGTTCCGGACATTGGGGATTTCGACACCGTTGAAGTGATTGAAATTTTGGTCAAGGTCGGCGATGCCGTCAAAGCTGAACAAAGTTTGATTACCGTTGAGTCTGATAAAGCCTCCATGGAAATCCCCACCTCGGTTGCCGGTATCGTCAAAGCGATCGCAGTCAAGGTGGGCGACAAAATCAAGCAAGGCACGGTGATGCT
>CANCMG010000116.1 GCA_947378965.1 Alcaligenaceae bacterium
AAAAAATCGTTAACTGGGCTCATTGGATAATTTCAAAAAACTCTCAGAAAATGATGTTGGTGACCACAAAATCTGAAAGTTATTATACCCAATTTTGGAACTTTAATCCAATTAAATCAATAAGTTATGAATATTTCAGGGACGACTAATTGGATCTGTTTTGGCTCAGGGTAGCGAAAACTGTCGCCACTCCCTTTTTTCTTAAAACGTGGAAAGGCGGTACGCTTGGCAAAGAAGCTCTTGAAAGCTTTTTCTAAATCTTTTAGGGCGTGTTGCAACGCTTGTGCGGGTGTTTCTTTCAACCATGCAGTCCCCGCCTCACGCTTCCAAACGGGCAGCTTAGCGGCCATGGCTACGTAGCTAATGAACTTATTGCCTGCCGCATGATTCTCTTTTTGCAGTGCCAAAGCCTTGTTATAGACAAACCGACACGAGCCAGAGAATCTGCGCATAGCACGCAGCTGGTCGCCGTTGGGGATCAATTCGTATTTGTAAGCCTGCAAACGTTTCATACCTTGAATTATATTTGCGCTACCAAGGTAAATCACCAACTCGCCTGTGTAAAAGTTGTATTTGTAAGCTACAAATTCTGTGAGTCTTTGCAACAAAAACTGGTTCTTTGTAACAAAATATACGCGTGATGGATTCACGAAAGAAATGTGGGACAACCTATGCCCGATATTTGCTAGCGTTTGTACTGATTTCGAGTCAGAGCTAATAGAGTTTGAAGGGGATGACGATCACGTACACCTACTGGTGAACTAGCCACCTAAAGTGGCCGTGTCGAAACTTGTGAATAGTCTCAAGGGTATTACTAGCTTAATGATTCGCAAAAAGAATGACCCAATCATCCGCAAAAAGTTGTGGGGTGGGGCTTTGTGGTCGCCCAGTCACTTTGCAGAATGCAGCTGTGGCGGCGCGCCAACTTACGTTATTTACAAGTATATTAAGCAACGGTAACGCCACGCTAAATTAAAGCCCAAAGCAAGGAAGGCTGTGCCTTCCGCGCTTACATCCCCGCCCTGAACGGCGAGGTCTTACGCGCAAATCCGATAAAAAACCCCGTCAAGCTGGATAAAGGTCCAGTTTGACGGGGCTGTTCAGGTGAGCGGGTTTTTTAACCCCACCCACTTAAGACTTAAGACGCGATCGTATCGGCTACATCTTTGTAGTCGGGGATCTGGTCAAAGTTGAGGTACTTGTAGATCTGGTCGCCGTTCTTGCTTAAGACGCCCATGTCTGTCAGATACTCTTCTTTAGTCGGGATGCGGCCGAGTTTCGAGCAAATTGCAGCGAGTTCGGCAGAACCCAGATACACGTTTGTGTTTTTGCCCAAGCGGTTCGGGAAGTTGCGTGTGCTGGTTGACATGACCGTTGCACCTTCGCGCACCTGTGCCTGATTACCCATGCACAGCGAGCAGCCTGGCATTTCAGTGCGCGCACCAGCCGAACCAAACACCCCGTAATGACCTTCTTCGGTGAGTTGTGCTGCATCCATTTTGGTTGGAGGTGCAATCCACAACTTGACGGGCATGTCACGCTTGCCTTCAAGCAGTTTCGAGGCTGCACGGAAGTGCCCGATGTTGGTCATGCAGCTGCCGATAAACACTTCGTCGATCTTGGCGCCAGACACCTCTGATAATGTTTTGACATCATCTGGGTCATTCGGGCAAGCGACGATCGGTTCATGAATTTCGGCTAGATCAATTTCAATGATCGCTGCGTATTCAGCATCAGCGTCAGGCTGCAACAACTGAGGGTTCTTGATCCAGGCTTCCATGGCTTGAATGCGGCGTGTGATGCTGCGCTCGTCTGAGTAGCCATTAGCGATCATCCACTTCAACATGACGATGTTGCTATTGATGTATTCAATGACAGGCTCTTTGTTCAGTCGAATCGTGCAGCCAGCCGCTGAACGCTCGGCTGAGGCATCTGACAGTTCAAACGCTTGTTCGGCTTTGAGATCAGGCAAGCCTTCGATCTCAAGGATACGACCCGAAAACACGTTTTGCTTGTTTTGCTTGTCAACCGTTAACAGGCCTGCCTTGATCGCATACAGTGGGATCGCGCTGACCAAGTCACGCAACGTCACGCCGGGTTGCATCTTGCCTTTGAAACGCACCAACACTGACTCAGGCATATCCAAAGGCATCACGCCTGTGGCAGCCGCAAAAGCGACTAAGCCAGAACCCGCTGGAAAGCTGATGCCGATCGGGAAACGAGTGTGTGAATCACCACCAGTACCGACGGTATCGGGCAACAACATGCGGTTGAGCCATGAGTGGATCACGCCATCGCCTGGACGCAGCGAGATACCACCACGGTTGCTCATGAACTGAGGCAACGAGTGGTGTGTTTTGACATCAACTGGTTTTGGATATGCTGCTGTGTGGCAGAACGATTGCATGACCAGATCAGCTGAGAAGCCCAGGCAAGCAAGGTCTTTCAGCTCGTCGCGTGTCATCGGGCCAGTTGTATCCTGGCTGCCGACTGAGGTCATCGCAGGTTCGCAGTAAGAGCCGGGACGCACGCCCTGGCCTTCAGGTAGGCCACAAGCACGACCGACCATCTTCTGCGCAAGTGTGAAACCCTTTTTAGAGGTCGCAGGCACATGTGGAAAACGGAACAGCGTCGAGGGTGGTAAGCCCAGTGTTTCGCGCGCTTTGCTGGTTAAGCCGCGGCCAACAATCAAGGGGATACGGCCGCCTGCACGTACTTCGTCAAATAAGACTTCAGATTTGACTTCAAATTTAGAGATGACCTTGCCGTCTTTCAAAGCCTCGCCGTCATAAGGACGCAGCTCGATCACATCGCCCATATTCATGCTTGATACATCAAGTTCGATCGGCAGGGCACCAGCATCTTCCATGGTGTTGTAGAAGATCGGAGCAATTTTGCTGCCCAGGCACACGCCACCAAAACGTTTGTTGGGTACAAAAGGGATATCTTCGCCAGTGAACCATAGCACCGAGTTGGTGGCTGATTTACGCGACGAACCTGTACCGACCACGTCACCAACGTAGGCAACCAGGTGGCCTTTCTTTTTCAGATCATTGATGAAATTGATTGGGCCAATTTTGCCTGCTTCTTGAGGCTCAATGCCGGGGCGCGGATTTTTGAGCATGGCCAGAGCATGCAGGGGGATATCAGGACGTGTCCAGGCATCAGGGGCCGGAGACAGATCGTCGGTGTTGGTTTCGCCGGTGACTTTAAATATTGTGACTGTCAGGCTTTTTGGCACTTCAGGGCGGCTGGTAAACCACTCGCCATCGGCCCAGCTTTGCATCACAGCTTTAGCGTTGGCATTGCCTTTCAAGGCTTTTTCTTTGACGTCATGAAACGCATCAAACATCAGTAAGGTTTTTTTCAAACCTTCAGCAGCGACCTTGCCAACCTCGGCATCGTCAAGCAGGTCAACCATCGGGCCAATGTTGTAGCCGCCTAGCATGGTGCCAAGTAATTCAGTCGCTTTGCTGCGCGAGATCAAACTGCATTGTTCAGTACCCAAAGCAACCGCCGCGAGGTAAGAGGCTTTGACTTTTGCTGCGTCATCCACACCGGCAGGTACGCGATGCGTCATCAACTCAACCAGCGCAGCGCCCTCACCGGCGGGTGGCGCTTTAAGCAGTTCAATCAGATCCGCCGTTTGCTGTGCGGTCAGTGGAAGGGGAGGAATACCAAGGGCTGCGCGTTCGGCAACGTGTTGGCGATAGGCTTCAAGCATGATGGCGCCTTTAAAAGGTTAGAAATGTGAAACAAATGAATAAAAAATTCTGACGAATTCGTCAGCCTTTTCGAGAATTTTTGAGCTGAGAACCGATCAGAAGATTGTAGTGGCAAGCGCATGATCGATCAAGTGTCTTATATCTTATATAAGACTTAACGATAGGACCTTGATCGTTAGCTGCGTATTATTTAGCCTTGCATCGATCTTGCGTCTTGAAAAAACGACACTGCTTGCGACGCACAGCGCGTGTCGCAAGCAGTGTTGAGGGCCAAGAGGCCAAGTTTATTTTTCAAAAATGCCCTCAGGCAGTAAGGCACTGACGCACACGTTTGGTAGGTCGACAGCGTTGCTGATGCGCAGATCAACAGCGAGCGAGCAAATAACGTAGGCCTGTTCACGACTAAAGCCGCGCTCGCCCAGTAGTTCAATCATATCCAGTAAGGCATTGCGGGCAGCCAACGTCAGGTCTTCGCATTCTTGCGTGCCATCATCGCGAATCGGCAGGCCAGTGGTGGCCACAAAGTTGTGCGGCGCTGCCCATTGAGGGGCCGCAAAATAGCCCGGATGAGAGAAACGCGGAAAGCGCGTTTTGCGTCGCGCCGCTTCGCCTTCAAGCACCCGAAAACGCACGACTGCGCTTGCACCCATTTCAATTGCGGTGATGCAGCACTCTGAGTCGCCTTGAGCGTAATGGGCGTCGCCTAGTGAAAAGAGCGCGCCGTCTACACCCACAGGCAGTTGTAGTCGCGAGCCGCGCGTTAATTGTTTGATATCGGCGTTGCCACCATTTTCGCGTGGCGGCATTGTGCGTAAGCCTTGGCTGGCGATCGGTTCAATCGCAGGAACAGCGTCTTGGGCGTCAGGCAACAGGGCAATGCCGCCACGTTTCACCAGATCGGTCTCGCGACCATTCCAAAGCAGCATTTGCTCGTGCGAAGGTGCGACGCCTGCTGTCCCCATAAAAATCCCTTCAGGGATTTTGACACCTGGAATCTGAGCCGAGCGCGCGAAGCCTCGATCCACTTCCCAGTGAGCCAGAAAACGCGCATCAAAGATCTCGCGTAAAAAGCCGGCACCCGGACGGATGACGGTCCAGCCGTGGCGTTGCGGCGTCAAGTCAACAAATTCGACTTCTAAAATATCGCCGGGTTTTGCGCCTTGCACAAAAATCGGGCCGGTGAGCGGATGCCCGGCTTTTTTATCGTTACCAGCCAGATCATCAAAGGTCATGCCGGGCTTGACCTGACCGTCTGAGGCATCGCGGGTTTCAAGCAAAAGGTCTTCGCCGGGGGCGACCTCGAGAAGGGGTTCAATATCGGGATGCCAGCGGTTATGGCCTGTGCCTGGGTCGTCGCGAAGGCGGCGATTGCGATCAATGTGAATGGCTTTCATGGTGAGGGGGGATCCTGTTGGTGGCGATGTCGGGGGTAACCAGAGTGCTCTAGGCTATCGAAATATTTAATTTCCTACTATCATGACTCAAAATAAATAACGATAACCACTCAGAGACATAATAATGTTAAAGATCAAAACGTTGGTTTCTCTCGGTTTGGCGGTCTTGCTTGGCGGCTTAGGCATCAGTACTTCGGCACAAGAGTGGCCATCGAAGTCGGTTCGTTTGATTGTGCCCATGCCCCCAGCTGGCACCACTGACAACATGGGGCGTTTGGTGGCGCAAAAGATGTCCGAACTGATTGGCCAAGTGGTGGTGGTCGAAAACAAGGCAGGCGCCAATGGCAATATTGGTTCGGATTTTGTGTCTAAATCGGCGCCTGATGGCTATACCCTGTTGGTGTCGGGCGTTGGTAGCCAAGGGATTAACGCCACACTGTATCGCTCAATGCCTTATGACATTGTTGAAGGGTTGACCCACATCGGAATGATCGCTAAAGGCCCAAACGCGCTGGTGATTAACCCAGCCTTTCCTGCGAATAACCTAAGCGAGCTGATCGCCTTGATAAAAGTGAGCCCCGGCAAGTACAACTATGGGTCGACCGGCAACGGAGCCTCGAATCATTTATCCATGGAGATGCTGAAGTCTGCTGCGGATTTAAATGTTGCTCATATTCCTTATAAAGGTGGTGCGGCCGCCATGATGGATCTGATGGCGGGGCAGGTTCCGATGATGTTTGTCAATTTTGACTCGGCTGTGCCGCATGTGAAAGCAGGCAAGATGCGTGCGATTGCTGTGACGAGCTTGACCCGACGGGAGGCGCTGCCTGATGTACCGACAGTTGCCGAATCTGGTTTCGCAGGCTTTGAGGCAGAGTCTTGGACAGCGATTAGCGGGCCGCCTAACATGCCAGCTGCGTTGGTGTTGCGCATCAATGAAATTTTAATTCGTATCGCACAAATGCCCGATGTTCGCGAAAAATTCGCAGCGTTGGGTCTTGAGGCTTCTCTGTTGAAGCCCGAGGCAATGAAACAATTCGTCAAGCAAGAAGTCGACAAATGGGGCAAGGCAGTTCGTGCTTCAGGCGCGACGGTCGATTGAAAAGATTCAGGTAACACGTTAACGACTTCACGTAACACGCTAACGACTCGAGATTCGAAGTCACTCGACTCATTGAATACAAACTGACTGGTGAAAGACATGAACCGTATCCTGACTGCCAAGCAACTTGAACAATACTCAGAAGAGGGCGTTTTGATCGTTCAAGACGTCGTGTCAGACGCGACAATTTTGCGAATGAAAGAGGTCTTGGCCGACTTGGTCGAGAAATCACGTGCGCTGGCTTCGCACGACGATGTGTACGACCTAGAGCCTGGGCATCAGGCCTCTGAGCCGAGGGTGCGACGTATCAAAAAACCGCACGTGATTGATCCCGTGTTCAAAGATCTGATGACCACGCCAACGTTCATGGGGATTTTGCAGGATCTACTGGGTGAAAACGTGCGTTTACATGGCTCTAAGCTCAATCTAAAGGCTCCGCATTTCGGCTCGCCGGTTGAATGGCATCAAGATTGGGCGTTTTACCCGCACTCAAATGACGATGTGCTTGCTGCTGGTGTGATGTTGGATGACACGACGGTCGAAAATGGAGCAATGTATGTGATCCCGGGGTCGCATAAAGGCCCAACCTACGATCATCACGATAAAGAGGGTTATTTCTGTGGTGCAATGGATCCAGAAACCTGTGATGTTGATTTTTCACGTGCGGTTGCCTGTGAAGGCCCTGCGGGTTCGGTGTCGTTTCATCATGTGCGGGCTGTGCACGGTTCTGCACAAAACATATCAACGCGTTCGCGTGGGTTGTTGTTGTATGAGTTCAGTGCGGCGGATGCCTATCCCTTAATGGCAGCCGGTAAAGCTGACTGGCAGGCATTCTCAAATCGTATGATCTGCGGAAAAGACACGATTGTGCCGCGTTGTGTTGCGACGCCGATTCGTATGCCGCTGCCTCCTGCAAAAAATCAAGGGTCAATTTATGAAAATCAGACCTCGGGCAAACGTTATTTTGGTTTTGTTGAGCAGGGTGGCAAAAAAACTCTTTTAGCCTGAGCAAACTCAACGATTTTTACTGACTTGCCGTCTAGCTTAAGCACGATAACCGTGCACTCACTGCGCACTGATCGCGTATTAATCGCGTATTAATCAGTTTGCGCTCGCATACAGTTTTTACTCAAGAGGTAGTCAATGGATGTTCGCGCAGCAGTTTCCTATGAAGCCGGTAAGCCACTCGTGATTGAGACGGTACAACTGCAGGGGCCAAAGTATGGCGAGGTACTGATAGAAATTAAAGCTACAGGTATTTGCCATACCGATGAGTTCACGCGTTCTGGTGCTGATCCAGAAGGTATCTTTCCGGCGATTCTCGGGCACGAGGGTGCGGGAGTTGTGGTCGATGTGGGGCCAGGAGTCATCAGTTTAAAAAAGGGTGATCACGTGATTCCCTTGTACACACCAGAGTGCCGGCAGTGCAAATCGTGCCTGTCTCGCAAAACGAATCTATGTACGGCGATTCGTGGCACTCAAGGTAAGGGCTTGATGCCAGATGGCACCAGTCGGTTTTCAATTGGTGGCAAACCGATTCATCACTACATGGGCTGCTCAACGTTTGCGAACTTTACCGTGCTCCCGGAAATCGCTTTAGCAAAAATTCGCGAAGATGCGCCCTTTGATAAGATTTGTTATATCGGCTGCGGCGTCACAACCGGGATCGGTGCAGTGATCAACACTGCGAAGGTTGAGCCCGGTGCGAATGTGGTGGTGTTTGGTTTGGGCGGTATTGGTTTGAACGTGGTGCAAGGCGCGCGGATGGCGGGCGCTAACATGATCATTGGCGTAGACTTGAACCCAGATCGACAGGCCTTGGCCACTAAATTTGGGATGACGCATTTCGTGAACCCTAAAGAGGTTGGCGGTGACCTCGTTGCTCACTTGGTTGAGTTGACCGGCGGTGGCGCTGATTACAGTTTTGAATGTATTGGCAACGTCGATATCATGCGTCAGGCGCTTGAGTGCTGCCATCGGGGCTGGGGTGTGTCGGTCATTATTGGTGTGGCCGGTTCAGGGCAAGAAATTAAAACCCGACCCTTTCAACTTGTCACAGGCAGAACCTGGAAGGGCACTGCCTTTGGCGGCGCGCGCGGACGTACTGACGTGCCTAAAATCGTTGATTGGTACATGGACGGCAAAATCAACATCGATGATTTAATTACTCACACCATGCCGTTGGATCAAATTAATCGTGGCTTTGACTTAATGCACTCTGGCGAATCGATTCGTAGCGTTGTCCTCTACTGAGCACATACCATGACACAACAACTTTTAGTCTACCAATCGCTATGGGCGATGGAGCGCAGGCGCCCCGATGGACATGAGTGGGATCTGCAAGAAAAACTGCGCATGATTCGCGATGCGGGTTTTGATGGTGCTGGCGTGCGCTTTGCTGACCGTGCGTTCGCGGCAGAGGTGACACAATTTTTGCGCGATCATGGCATGACTTGGCAGGCGCAAGCTTACCCGCAGACGATTGATGATCTCAAGCCGATTCTTGAGCACATAGCCGAGTTTGGTGCCGACCATTTAAATGTGCAGCCGGATGTGCGACCTTACACGGTGCAAGAATGTATTCCGCTGATCGAAGGTTGGCGCGAGTTGGCCGCGCAAGCCGGTGTACGCATGCATATCGAAACCCATCGAAACCGCATGACCACAGAGATGTTTTTTACTTTACATCTATTGGATGCGATCCCTGACTTGCGCTTGACCGGCGATTTATCTCATTACGTGGTGGGACGAGAGTTTTGGTATCCAATTTCGCCCGAAGACGACGCGATGATGCAACGCATTATTGACCAGTGCTGGGGTTTTCATGGTCGAGTCGCGAGCCGTGAACAGATTCAATTGCAAATGTCGTTTCCACAGCATCAGCATTGGGTGGCGGTGTTTATGGACTGGTGGCGTCGCGGGTTTGTGCAATGGCGTAAAAAGGCAGGGCCTGATGACACCTTTACATTTTTGTGCGAACTTGGCCCACCCGAGTACGCCATGACGGGCGCGGATGGCTATGAATTATCCGAACGCTGGGAAGAATCTTTAGTGATGAAAGATCAGATCAGAGCGTTGTGGCAATCTGTACTGAAAAACTGAAAAACTGAAAAACTGAAAAACTGAAAACTGAAAACTGAAAACTGAAAACTGAAAAGTTGAACGGGGTTTTACAACCACTTAAAACCTTTGGCTAACAGACCAACGATACCGGCCATTGCGGTCAGCATCCAATAAAAGTGCGTATCCATTTTTTTGCCTAAGGCTCTGAGATCTTGTTCAACGAGCCCCAAGCGAGAATCCATGCATGACACCTTTTGTTCTAAACGGCTGACTCGCTCAATCATGTTTAACATCCTAAATTTTGCAAACAAACGCTATATTCAAATTTTACCTTTTCCCCATTGACATCTCTGATCCTAGGTGGACATTTTTGTAACAAAATCTGACTGAGTTTTGCCCAATAGGTCTCTGATGGCAGGCATGACTGTCTACCAAACGCACGGCATTCTCGCAAGTCACGTTCGTTGAATTGGGTAGACAGCGTTAGCTCTCGGTCGTGCTTTGAAGTGCCGCCTGCCGCCCAGCGATGCGCCCTGAGACAAATGCCCAACCAAGGTGATGGCCATGTCCCTCAAGTAGTTGGCCACCCTGACCATTAGAGCCCGCCGCATAAAGGCCGCTGATCGCGCTGCCGTCAGGGCGTAAAACTTCAAGGGTTTCAGAGACGCGCAAACCACCGTTGGTAAAGACTACGTAGGCTTTTGCAGGGCCTAAGGCATAGTAGGGGCCGCTTCCAATGCTGAGCGCTTGGGTGTCAGAATTTTTGTCAAGTTGACTGTTGTGTTGCTGAATGGATTCGCTTAGGCGCTGCGGGTCAATGTTTAACTTCAGAGCGAGTTCTTCGATGGTGGGCGCGGCAAAGCAAATATCGCCTCGGGTGCGCTGATAGTCTGCAAGATAGGCATAAGCGATACCCGGTGCGGTTGAAATAAAGTGCGGCCAAGCCGAAAAAAGATTAGCGATCCGTTGATTAAAAATGATGTAACCCAGGCCTTCCGGAGCTTTCGCTGCTGCTAAATGCGGGTTGAATGGAGTGCCGCCAAGGTAGCTGCCGTCTCGATCGATTAAGGCCGCGCCCGCTTTGAACAGCCCAGCGTCGGGTGCAAGCGTGGTAGTGAGAAACTTCATCATCAGCGGGCGTAGCAAAAAGCTAGGAAGGTGATCATGCGCCCAACGCATCGTGCGGGTGACGATCCGCCAGGGTGGGAGTTTGGTCAGCCAACCTTCTTTAGGTGGCGGGACAAATCTTAAAAAAGGGCCCCGCACGTAGTCGCCATTTAGCACTTCGCCGCCACAGTCCAGGCCTAGTTGTATGCCCTCTCCAGTGCTCGTGGGGTTGACAGGGTCGGCTTGCGCGGCCTCAGGCGAGGCGAAGCGCGTCTTGAGCGCGCGACTAGCGCTATAGTCTCCCCCGGCGAGGATAATGCCGCCTGCGGCACGCCAGCGCCTGATGCCGTCAGGAGTCGAGGCTTGAACAATTGTGGCGCGCTCATTTTCGAACACTATCTGTTGGGCACAGGCTTCAGTCACGATCTGCACGCCTTGACGTCGGCACAGATTACCTAAGCGCGTTGCGAACGCTCTAGAGTTTGGTAGCACGTTGTGCATGCGTGCACGACGGTGTGGCGGCTCTGGCATGGGGCCGATAAACTCTAGCCCCGCTGAGATCAGCCAGCGAAACATTTCTGGTGTCCCTTCGGCCAGCACTCTGCCCAGGCCAGGGTTGTCTCGACTGGCGAAGGGGCCTGCGAACTTTTGCATATCTTCCCAGTGATCCTGGGGGCAGTCTAAAATTCCGGCTTGTAATTGATGGGGCGTTGAGGTGGCCGACACTGAGCCAACTGACCAGCTGGTGCTGCCACCCAAGAGGGCATTTTTTTCAAGCAAGACAACGCTACGCCCAAGGCTTGCCGCCATGCTTGCCGCAGCTAAACCCGCTCCACCTGCGCCGATGACGATCACATCGACGCACGTCGCTACGACTGAGTGCGTTGCGTCGGTGTCAGGCCCCGTACTCGACGCAGCATTCATTCAAGTTTGATTCCTGCCGTTTTTACAACCTCAGCCCACAGTTTTGTTTGCTCTTTTAAATATTTTCCAAACTCCTCAGGGCTGCTTCCAACCGGCTCAACGCCATCCGCAATCAGACGGGCCTTGATCTCTGGTTTATCGAGTGATTTTTTGACAGCTCGATACAAGTACTGACGAATTTCAAGCGGCGTACCTGTCGGGGCCATAATCGCGTACCAGTTGTTGACATCGTAGGTAGGCAGCACCTCGCTCATCGCTGGGACATCGGGTAGCAGCGCTGAGCGTTTTGAATTTGTCACAGCCAGAGCACGTAGCTGTCCATTTTTGACATAAGGTGCACCTTGTACGACGCTATCAAAAATAGCTGAAACTTGTCCACCAATTGTTGCTGCATAGGCTGGACTGCTCCCTTTAAATGGGATGTGAAGCATGTTTACGCCACTTGCCATCACAAATAGTGCGCCAGCTAAATGTGGTCCACCACCTGTGCCGCTTGAAGAGTACGTCACTGGGTCTTTTTGAGCTTTGGCGTAGGCAATAAACTCTTGAATCGTTTTTGCCGGAATCGACGGATGAATTGTCAACATCAACGGGACTGAAACCACTTCAGTGACGGGTACCAGATCGCGCTCAATGTTGACTGGACTATTGGGATAAATTGCCGGATTGACAGCGAAATTACCCATCGTACTCATGACAATGGTGTAACCATCTGGGGCAGACTTTGCAACTAAGTCAGCACCAAGAATGCCGTTTGCACCACCTTTATTTTCGACCATAATGTTCTGGCCGATATCCTTTGAAATGTCATTCGCTAGAATCCGAGCGACGATATCTGTGCCGCCACCGGCCGGAAACGGCACGACGATTCGAATCGATTTATTAGGATAGCTTTGTGCCGCTGCAAGACCAAAGGTCTGTCCCAACGCAATCAGTAAAAAAATACGAAAGAGGTTTTTAAGCGGGCGTTGTTTCATGGGGATATCTCCGGTCAATCAATGACATCATTTTTTTTGTGGTGACATGAGGCCGACTAAGCAGCCTCATGTTTCTGACACGATCGAGATAAAGCTTGCTGCGGATGATGCTCAAGCTTTAGGTTTGGCTTTTGCTTTAGGTTTTGCTTTTGCTTTTGCTTTTTTTGGAGCAGGCAAGGGCGTAGGAGGGCGACCGATTTTGCGTAAGGTCTCAGAGGCTTCTGCGAACGCATGGTTACCAGCAGGAACGCCGCAGTAGCAGGCGGCGTGCATGATGACTTCTTTGATGTCGTCTTCAGTTAAACCATTATTAAACGCGGCCTCGACGTGCAGATTGAACTCTTCCCAACGACCAAGTGCGATCATCAGGGCGAGCGTCATGCACGAACGTTTTTGACGATCCAATCCTGGACGTGTCCATATTTCACCCCAGGCAAACTGGGTGATGTGGGCCTGCCATTCTTCGGTGAAGGTCGTGCGCGCCGCAGTGGCTTTGTCTACCCAAGTCGCTCCTAATACGGCACGTCTGACTTTCATTCCTGCGGCATAGCGTTGTTTATTGTCCATCACTGTCTCCTGTCTAGTTTAAGTATGAAAAAAATAAAA
>CANCMG010000117.1 GCA_947378965.1 Alcaligenaceae bacterium
AATTTCACGTAATCCTGGCGTCCATTTAGCGTCGGTCGCCATATCGTGAATAAACTTCCATCCGTCACCGACCGCTTGTGTTGACTTGCTCATATTTGATCTCCTGTAACGCCCATTGTTATGTTGTTTGACGCAGGATTAATATAGCATCACCTGCTCTGGCCACCTAGCCACCACGATAAACCGTTCGAGATACCGTTCAAAGAATACATTTCATGAACTCAAAAAATAATACGGCCCTCATTGTGGGTGCCAATGGCATCGCTGGGCGCAGTATCGCCAAGCTGTTACAACAGCGAGGCGACTGGCGAATCTGCACACTATCGCGCAAACCATCTCAACTCGACCGGCTCGGGCAAGAATTATTGGTTGATCTTCAATCACCTGAAAGTTGCTACGCTGCAGCTGCACAATTGCGCCAGGCGACTCATATTTTTTATGCGGCGCGCTCGCCGCAACAAAGTCTCCAAGTTGAAACTGAGGTCAATAGCGAGATGTTAAAAAATTTAATCCTTACGGTGAGCGAAAGTTCAAACAATCTTCAACATGTTTCTCTCATTCACGGAACCAAATGGTATGGCAGCACCCACTATGCCGAATACTCGCACTATAAAACGCCTGCACAAGAAGATGATCCGCGCCACGAGCCCTTGAACTATTACCATGTACAGCAAGACTTTTTGCAAAGCTTGCAAACCACACAACCATGGACATGGTCAGCGCTACGCCCACACACGATTTGGGGATTTAATCTCGGCTATCCACACAATATAGGCTTGTTGATCGCTGCTTATGCAACAATTTCAAAACATTTAAAACAGCCCCTCTGCTTTCCCGGTTCGCAAGCTTGTTATGACTCGATTTCGCAAGCAACCGACGCAGGCTTCTTAGCCAAAGCAGCACTTTGGTCTGCAACCAATCCGAATTGTTCGAACCAAGCTTTCAATATTGTTAATAGCGATTTTTTTCGCTGGCGTGACCTATGGCCTGTCATTGCAGATTACTTTGACCTAGAGGTCGGCCCCGTTAAGACGATGCAGTTAACAAGCTTTATGGAAGATAAAAAACCTGTCTGGAAAGCCATAACTCAGCAGCACCGTCTGAGGGAAACTCCCTTCTCTCATTTAGGACGTTGGGGCTATGCCGATGGCGTATTGCGTTCGGACCAAGATGATCTATCGTCAACCGTCAAGTGTCGGCAATATGGATTTCAAGAAATCATGCCCACCGTACAAATGTGCCTGAGCTTATTTTCTGACTTGAAAGCAAACAAAATCATTCCCTAGCCCTGTATACAAATGCAGCAATGCGTCAACTGCTCGCCATGGCATTTCGACCTGCCAATCTCCCCGAGACAAAAGCCCAGCCAATATGATGCCCGTGCCCCTCTAGCATCAACCCACCTTGACCCGTCGATCCCGCTGCATAAAGCCCTTGAATGACCGCGCCGAACTCACCGAGCACCTGCAAGCGTTCATTCACTGAAACACCACCCTCGGTCATCACGATATAAGCGCGAACAGGACCAAGCGCATAAAAAGATTGACTCGACTGACTCTGATGATCAAGCTCCACCCCCTCGATTGACTGCCGCAACCGAGCAGGATCAATGCCTATCCTTACCGCAAGATCTTCAATACGACTGGCCTCAAAATAAATATCCTTTCTAGAGGCCCGATAGTCGCGCAGATATGCATAGGCAACCCCAGGCGCGGTCGATATGAAGTTAGGCCACTGCTCCAGTTGCCTTGCACACGATTCTGAAAACACTAAATAGCCTAAATTCTGAGGCGTCAGTGCCAGGACATGAGCAGGATTATTGGTGCCGTCATCAAGGCGATCGCCTGCGCTATCGACCAAGATCGCACCACATTTAAAAAGAGTTTGTTCAGGTGCCAAGGCAGTGGTCAGAAACTGCATGATGAATGGACGCATCAATCGCTCGGGCAGCCATTTCAGGCTCAGCTGAATCGCGCGTCCCACCCATCGATAGGGGGGCACCCTGTGCAACCAATTTGGTGCCGCCGGTACAAACCGCAGCCGAGGCGCGTTAGTCAACCCACCATTGGTCACTTGAGCCCCATAACGTTCTGCGATTTTTATGCCGTCACCTGTAGACTGCTGATTCACGGGTGCAGCGTGCACCGCCTCGGGGCGAAAATATCGCGACTTAAGCGCTGAATCAGCCGAATAATCGCCTGCTGCAAGAATCACCCCACGTTCAGCACTGAAAATTTGATCCCCTGTCTCGCCTTCAACTTTGACGCCTGTTACCCGTCCCGCTTCGAAAACAAGATCCGTCACGCGGCTGCCACAACGAATCTCGACACCGAGTCTCGTACATTCTCTAGCAAGGTGAAAGGGGAAAGACGCCGAGCTAGGTACAACGTTATGCATTCTTGGCACTCTATGCGGAGGTTCAGGGTGAGGCCCAATAAAAGTCACCCCCAGCCGCTCTAACCAGCGTACAGTATCTGGCACCTGCTCACAAAGAATTCGACGCAACACCAAATTGTCAGTGTCTCCCTTTCCTTTGTTAAGTAAATCCATATCCTCAAAATGTGCTTGAGCCGTATCCTCAATGCCTAGTTTCTCTTGATGGTGCGTCCCGCTTGAGGTTAAAGATCCCACTGACCAAGACGTACTGCCGCCAATCTTTTCGTATTTTTCAAGCACGAGTACCCGACCGCCAGCACGCGCCGCTTCAATCGCTGCAGCAAGCCCCGCACCACCGCCACCCACCACGATGACATCCCAGTCTGCCATCATTCGGCCTCAATTCCAGCGGCACGAATCACTCGTCCCCAGCGCTCTGCCTCAGCAAGCTGAAACTTTAAAAACTGATCAGGGGTCATCGTAAAAATGTCAGTCGCCGATCCTTTGTAATAAGCCTCCGACGATGGTTCGTTTGCCGCCTGTACGATCAGGCGGTTCAACGTATGAACGACCTCAAGCGGCGTCTTGGCCGGTACCCAGGCACCCGACCAATAGGTCAGCTCATAATCTTTAACCCCTGCTTCGTGAATACTCATCACCTCTGGCAATAAAGGCGAGCGTTCTCGACTCGTGACTCCCAACGCTAACAATTTTCCACTGCGAACTTGCGCAATTCCTGTCACAGAGTCGGTCACCATCATGTCAACCTGCCCCGCCAACAGGTCTGCAATTCCCTGAGGCGTACTACGGTAAGGTACATGAAGCATCGAAATACCCGCCATTTGTTGAAACAGCTCAGAACCAATCCGACTCGACGAGCTACCGCTTGCAAAGGACACGGTGCGCGTTTTCGCTAGGGCAATAAACTCAGCGATCGATTTTGCCGGAAAATCGGGACGCACCAACATAATCTGGGCTCCGCGTCCGGTTGATGTCACCGGAATAAAATCATTGAGAGGATCATAAGGGAGCTTTTTATACAGATGTTGGTTTGCCGCATGGGTGGTATTACCACCGATCAAAATGGTGTAGCCATCGGGTACCGCTCGCGCCACATACTGACCCGCAATCAACCCACTAGCCCCTGGCTTATTGTCAATCACAACAGGTTGTTTGGTTCGATTGGCTATTGCGAGGCCCAGAGTTCGTGCCAGCAAATCGGTTGCTGAGCCAGCTGTAAACGGCACAACCAGTGTCATTGTTCTTGAGGGATAGTCTTGGGCGAAAGCGGTGGAGCTCAGCAACAACAAGCAACTTAACCAATGTTTGATAAAAGGCATTTCATTGCTCCACGATCAAATGTTAAGGACACACCGAATGCTCTATTGAAGTCAGTCACTCAACTCATTAAGCGTCTTAGACCAAAACAATACTCAAGCAAAGCAATCGCTACCATCGAAAATAAAATCATCAAAACAGAGACCGCAGCCGCCATTGGATCGTTGCTATAACTCGCATAGCTAAATAACTCAACTGGCAAAATATTGAACTGGGCTCCAACTAAAAATATCGATAAGCCAACGTTGTCGAACGACACAATAAACGCAAATACACCGCCAGCAAAAACACCTGCCGCAATCTGGGGCAATGTGATGCGCACAAACGCTTCAAGTGGTGAAGCACCTAAATTACGAGCGGCCAATTCTTGATTCATATCAAAACCTGTCAAGCTTGCTGACACGGTACGAACAACGTACGGCAGCGTCAGGATAGCGTGCCCCGCATACAACCTAAAATGCTGGTCAAACCAGCCAAGCGAAGAAAACATCATCAAAATTGCAAGGCCTGTCATCACCATCGGAACGATCAGCGGAGCGGTGGCAATCGTTCTCACCAGCTCTCTAAAAGGAAATCGATAGCGCACAATCGCTAAGGCCGTCAACGTCCCAAGCAGTACCGCTGTGCATGCTGCCTCAGTGGCTAAGATGATGCTGTGCAAGGCGCCGGTCATAAACTCTGGGTGCTCTAACAAACGTCGATACCATTTCAACGAAAAATCAGAGGTCGGCAAACTGAGATGGTCAAGGGGCGAAAACGATACCAACGCCACCACGACAAGTGGTGCAAGTAAAAAGAATATGACGGCACTGGTCCAAAGCGGTAATAGCGGACCACGAAGGACATAGGCTTTTTTATTCATTCGAAAATCACCTTGCGTCTGCCGCCTTCAACATAGCGCGTGACGCAAAACACCATCGATGCAACCGCAAGAAGCAACACAACCGCCATGCCCGCAGCCATGCCAAACTCAAGATAGTTAATCGCAAGATCATATATTTCTGCGGCTAAAACTTTGGCCTTGCTGCCCCCCAACAGTACAGGTGTCGCATACGTGCTCGCTGACATAGTAAAGACGAGTACTGCCCCCGTTAACATGCCCGGCAAACTTAGCGGGATGATTACATGCCAAAGCACCGCCCACCGATTCGCACCCAGATTGCTGGCGGCCAGCAAAATATTGTCATCCACTCGATCGAGGGTCGCCATGAGAGACAAGATCATGTAACCCAGAAAAACATGCGTCAACCCGATCACTACACCGACATCGTTATACATCAGCTGATAAGGTTGCCACCCTATACTAATTAAGGCGCGGTTAATCGTACCTTGAGGCCCCAATAGCACTAACCAGGCAAGTGTTCGTACGATCACACTCGTCAACAACGGGGAGAGCACTGCCAAGGTCACCAACGCGCGCATTCGAGAAGACACTTGTCGTAAATGCAACGCGACAGGAAATGCTAGCACCAGGCTGACACAAGTCGTGATCGCGCTTAGTTTTACGGTGCGCCACATCAACCCTAAATGGTAGGGGTCGGTAAAGATCTCTTGATACGTTGCCAGTGAAAAAGTCCAGGCTCCGGCACCTGTCGTTTCAAAAAAACTACGGATACCTAGCGCAACTAGCGGTAACAAAAAAAAAGCCGAAAAAAATAACATGGCGGGTAGACTAAAGAGCCAGCCCCATTTCATTTGATTTTTTTTTCTAGGTTGCGGCATCGGTCTTTATTTCTACCATATCAACTGAAGCCCACGCTAAATACACTTGCATGCCTTCACTGAATTGCCGCGTAACCGCTGAACTACCAACCTGAACAATAAACTGACAGCCTCCGACATTAGCCATCACGCGGGTCACGCCACCATAAAAACGAATACGGTTAATCGTTCCGATAAAGCAATTGTCGTATCGATCCAGAGGCTGTTCTGAAAGCTCAATGTTAGAGGCCAACACTGCAAATCGGGCTAGGCCGACTCTGTCACTACGAATGTTAATTGGTACACGAATCTGCAACGCGTCTTTTTTTAGAATATTCTGAAACAGCTCGCCTTCAATTACGTTTTCATGTCCAATAAAGTCGGCTACAAACGCGGTCGCAGGCCGTAAAAATATATCCTGAGGGGTTCCGCATTGTTCAACTCGACCTTTATTCATGACGGCAACCCGATCTGCCATCACGAGCGCCTCTTCGAGATCATGGGTAACAAAAATCGTTGTCGTCCCGGTAATACGATGAATTTCGATCACTTCATCACGCAAGGCCTTGCGTAAATTTGCATCGAGGTTGCTAAGCGGCTCGTCCAACAACAGCAACTTTGGTCGTAACACTAACGCGCGCGCCAAGGCCACGCGCTGTTGTTGTCCACCAGATAGTTCTTTCGGAAACCGTAGATCATAAGACGGTAAACGCACCAGACGCATTGCTTCATGCACGCGTTCAATGATCTCCGCCTTTGGCCGCTTCTGCATCTTCAGACCGAAAGCGATGTTATCAAACACCGTCATATGCGGAAACAACGCATAGTTCTGAAAAACCATCGCCGCCTCGCGTCGATGACTGGGCAGTCGCTCGATTGAGACGCCATCTAGAAAAATGCTCCCGGCGTCTGGCTCGATAAAGCCAGCTAGCATTCGCAAGGTAGTCGTCTTGCCGCAACCAGATGGTCCGAGCAAAGCAAAAAACTCACCCTGCTTAACTTCAATCGAGAGATCGTCAATGACCACTGCTGCGCCGAAGCGCTTATGTAACCCGCTCAGTCGCAAAAACGTAGGGGCTATCTCCGTACTTTGTCGATCAGACATCAGGGGGCTACTGCGCGCTCGACGGCTCTGATCCAATTGCGACGCTGAGCCTCCATGACATCTGCATCGACACTCACCACTTTCTTTAACATCGCCTGATTTGCAACTCCAAGCTTCACGAGTTCGTCACTGACAATGACATTTTTATTTGTGGGTGTGTAGAAGGCTTTTTCCATCAAAATCTGTTGCGCAAACGGACTGATCAACCAATTCACAAACTCTTGCGATAACTGCAGATTGGCGCTGCTGCGACTGACCGCGATAACGCCACCACCAAGAATCACACCGTCCTCAGGAAATACAAAGGCAATCGGTACGTTGCGTCGCGCCAAGGGGATGACGCGTATGTTGCCATTGACCCCGACAAGATACTCACCCAACTGAATCTTTTCTTCCATCTTAGGTGCAGATGGCTCAAGGACTGTAATGCAATTTTTTACTTTTTGAAGCATGCCGACGGCTTCATTAAAGCGCCCGGGTTCGCCGCCACCAAGCATCAAATATGCATGTAAGCCGTACGATACATTGGGGTGCATAAAACCCACATGGCGACAAAACTCGGGCCGAAATAAGTCGGCCCACTTTTGTGGTGGTGCCCAACCGCGCTTCTTAAACTCTTCTGGTAAATAAAAAAGCCCAGCATAGTAAAACCCGATCGTGGCAGCATCCATACCTGGCAAGCGCGCCTGCGGATAGAGATCTTGATAGGCGGTCACAATAGTTGGATCTAATTTCGCAAAAAGGTTTTGCTTAACGCCCACCCAATAACTAATCGAATCAGTCAAGACCAAATCGTATTCTGCAGAGCCGCGGGCAGCCGCGAGTTTTGTGACATTTTCAGCAGACGCAGCAGGTACCCAACGTATGGCCACGGCATGCTTCGCTTCAAAGGGCTTGAAAATTTCTTTCATGACGGTATCTAAGTACCCCCCGAAAGACGCAATCGTGAGTGTCTTTGTGACGCCTGACGGCGCCTGCTGCGCCGAAGCAGTCTGATGCTCTGCCGCGATGAAAAACATGAGCGAAAGCAAGGCACAAATTCTAAGTTGTTGGACGATTTTTTTCATTATTTTTTTGAGCTTGCCAAGTTAGTCGCTTGCGTGCGAAATCTTACAGCTAAGGAAATCATATATGATATTGCTATAACTAACAAGAAAGATGTTTGGCTCTTCAGCCAAACTCCATGACTCTCTGTGATGAATCTCAGCGAACCTAAACCGATTAATTGTGACTAGCCGGCTGACATTGCTCAGACGGCTTAGTAAATAAAGGGGCACTCGTGGCGTTCGAAAATTTTCTGTCAGATGAACAACAATCCTGGCGGGACACCTGTAATCGCTTCATCGATCGCGAAATCACTCGCGAGTACATTCGCAAATGCGATATGGAGCGCACCTACTACTATGAGGCCTATGAAAAAATCGCAGCGCAAGGCTGGCTGGGCTTGATGATTCCAGAGGATCAAGGCGGGATCGGCGGCGATGCAATGGACTGGGTGATTTTTTTTGAGGCGATGGGTAAATACAGCAACGACTTCTCAGCGGCGACGCTTGGCGTCTCGATGTACACAGCGCAAGCCCTTTTGCATTTTGGTCGGGCCGACCAAGTCGCCCAATATATCGATGCATATCTCAAGGCGAAAGTACGCTTTTGTATTGCCATTTCAGAACCTCAGGCGGGCTCCGACGCTGCAGCTATCCGGACCCGTGCGAAGAAAGACGGCGAAGACTATCTTGTCACCGGATTAAAACAATGGTGCTCAGGCTCGAGCGCAAAAGGTGCGATCATCGCCATGCTGGTACGGACCGACCCAGAATCAACCAGACGTAGCGGGCTCACGGTGTTGCTCGTTCCAAATGATTTGCCGAATTTAGAATTACGAAAACTGAATACGTTGGCGCGACGGGGCACAGGCACGAATCAGATTTTTTTGGACGAGGTGCGAGTGCCAAGTGCAAACCGGCTGGGTGTAGAAGGGCAAGGCTGGGAAATTATTACCAGTCATCTTGAACTAGAACGTCTGAGCATCGCCGCGTCAATGATGGGCTGCGCGCAACAAGCGGTGACAGATGCCTTGCAATATGCCCATACGCGCGAACAATTTGGCCAAACCATTTTTAATTTTCAAGTCCTTAAGCATATGTTGGCAGATATGCAGACCAAGGTTGATGCAGCTCGCTTACTTGTCTACCGAGCCGCCGGCATGCATCAAGCTGGCCAACCCTGTGGTCGCGAAGTTTCGATGGCTAAGCTCTTCGCGTCTGAAACTCTGCAAGAAGTCACACGTAATGGCGTACAAATCATGGGCGGTCATGGCATGCTTCCCGAGGCTGACATGGAGCGCTATTTTAGAGAAGGCATGCAGGCCACCGTTGGTGGCGGTTCGTCTCAGATCATGAGAACCATTATTGCGCAAAGCATGAAGAAAAAATAATACTGCCTTCTGTGTGTCATTGAAAAAGAGAAGCCTTGTGTCTGACTTTCCAACATTTGTAGAGTTTCATGAAGAGGGTCCTCGCGAAGGATTTCAACTTGAAACAGTTTTACATCCAATTGAATCGCGCATACGGTTTATTGATGCACTCAGTCGTACTGGGATCAGCCAAATACAAGTTGGATCCTTGGTCAATCCAAAAAAAGTGCCAACGATGGCGGATACGCCTGAGCTATTTGCTCGAATTGAAAAAATACCCTCGGTGAAGTACACCGTACTTTGGCTAAACAGACAGGGGTTTTTAAAAGCCCTCGAGATTCCTGATGTGACGCTTGAAGGGTGGCTTTATTTTTATGCGAGTGACGCGCTCGCCCGAGCAAATAATGATCGTTCCGCCGAACAGATGCGTCAAGAGCAACTCGATTTTGTAAAACTTTACGAGCAACATCAGGTGCCTGTCACCACTGCCTCTATTATGTGCGCGTTCGGCTGTAATCTTGAAGGTGAGGTTTCGACACAACGAGTCACAGATCTTTTAAGTTGGATTCGCGAAATTACAGTGGGCCGGGGTCATTCGCTACCGACGCTCATGTTGGCCGACACGATGGGCTGGGCAAGCCCCGAGCGGCTCAAACAACTCATTGGCGCTGTGCGTGATATTGAACCGGACATGCGCATCGGCACGCATATTCACGATACCCGTGGTTTGGGTCTAGCTAATGTTTACGCGGCTCTACAAATGGGTGTCGATCTCTTTGATAGTTCTGTTGCAGGGCTCGGCGGCTGTCCATTTGCAAGTCATCAAACAAACAATACTGCAGGAAATATTTGTACAGAGGACGCCGTATTCCTTTGCGAAGAACTTGGAATAGAGACCGGCATTGATTTAGATTCGCTCATCGAAGCCGCAACAATTGTGCAAGAGATCCTTGGCGGACAACGCCCCGGAAAAATTATGCACTCTGGGTCTCTTTCTCGTTTTCGTTCAAAAAAATGATGGCCTATTTTAATTCTCTGCATGCCGTCGGCCTAGCAAATTATCATGGCTATTAAATACGCGCTTCTACAGAACTACCCACCAAAAGAAGAAGACGTTGTCTACGACACGCGCGACACAATGCTCTATGCCTTGGCCATAGGCTTAGGCTTTGATCCTACCGATATTCGACAACTGCCATTTGTATACGAACGAGATTTAATGGCCTTTCCAACCATGGCAATGGCCTTGGGGCACCCCGGTTGGTGGCTGGGATCTGCTGGGTTGGATGCAAGCCGTACCGTACATGCTTCAAAAAAAATTGAAATACTTGCGGCTTTGCCTATTGCAGGAAAGCTTCACACCCGCTCAATCGTGACGGGCGTTACCGACAAGGGGCCTGGAAAACATGCGCTTGTGCACACACAGCGCGACCTATGGGACAGCACAACTGGTAACCATCTTAGTCGGCAGATCAACACCATCATCGCCCGAGGACAGGGCGGGTTTGGTGGCCCCAACCCGTTAAGCACCCCGCCGGTCTCAATGCCTTTGCGCGTGCCTGATGCAATCTGTAGCCTACCAACCATCTCTCAACAGGCACTCTTCTATAGGCTCTGCGGTGATCGACACCCACTACACGTTGATCCAGAACTTGCGCTCGTCGGCGGCTTTCCACGCCCGATTCTCCACGGCTTAGCCTCGATGGGCGTTGCCGCCCACGCGGTGATCAGAACGGCTTGCAATTATCAGATCAACCCAGTCAAAACAATTGAATGTCGTTTCACCAACCCTGTTTATCCCGGCGACACGCTACAGGTTCGAATGTGGTACGCCGAAACAGAGATTTTGTTTCAAGCCAGCGTGCTCGAGCGCTCTGAGATTGTGATCGATCAGGGAAGGCTCGAATTACTTTACTACCCCGCGTCTTCTGACACGCATTTTAAAAGGGAATAGCTTTGTTAAGGACTCAACTCGATACGCGGCAACTTACGATCGGCAATATTCTTAAAGAGAAAGCGCGTCGCCATCCCAATCGACGCGCGCTCACGTTTCTCCCCGACGGACGTCTTTACACATACAGCGACCTCCACACACTTAGTAATCAGTTGGCCAACGGCTTACTCACACTGGGTATCAAACATGGTGATCATGTTGCAGTCATGCTCGACAACTGTCCAGAGCAATTGCTGCTTTATTTTGCACTAGGAAAAATTGGCGCCGTGGCGGTCCCTCTCAATCCAGCGCTTCATGGGAAGATGCTGACATATTTTTTAACCCACTCCGATTGCATAGGTGTGATTTGCGATAGCAAATTACTGACTCGAGTTGCCGAGATTGCCCATGAGACGCCAATGATTCGAGTGCGCGTTGCGTTCGACGAAAATCGAAACTACGGCGCGATCCTCGGAGACGGTCGGCTATCCGAGAGCGTGACTTACGATACGCTACTAGAGGCCGACAACCACGAGCCCGACTGTCAGGTGAACTTTAGAGATTTGGCGTTTTTACTTTACACCTCAGGAACAACGGGCCCCTCAAAAGCTAATATGTTTACGCAGGCACAGACCCTGCTTTACGCAATCGAGCAAGTCGATGGTTACGGCTATACAGAAAGTGACACAGTCTACGTCTGCCTTCCTCTGTTTCACGCGAATGGTTTACTGTCTTCGACTTACGGTCCCTTAATGATTGACGGGCATGTCGCGATGGCAAGACGTTTTTCAGCCTCGGCGTTCTGGGACGATATACGCACGGCCGGCGCTACGGTGACGGGGCTGCTAGGATCGATGACCAATATTCTTTGGCATCAACCCGTTCGCACCGATGATGCAAGCAACCCGCTACGTGCCGCAGTGTTGATTCCAGTCACTCAATTCGGCAAACAATTCGCTGAGCGCTTTGATATTCAAGCGATCAGTAGCTACGGACTGACTGACTATGCACTCGCAACAATTTATCGTGCTGGTGATTTGCCAAGTAAATTAGGTTCGGCTGGTCGACCACGCTTTGGAATGAGTATCCGGATCGTCGACGACGATGATTTTGATTTGCCCGCCAATCAACTTGGTGAAATTCTTCTGCGCAGTGACAACATGTGGGGGACTTCTCTAGGTTATTACAAAATGCCTGAGGCCACACTCAGCGCCATGCAAAATGCTTGGTTTCATACCGGTGATCGTGGCTATCTTGATCAGGATGGTTATTTATATTTTGTCGATCGAAAAAAAGATGTGATCCGCCGTCGCGGCGAAAATATTTCAGCGTTCGAGGTTGAAGAGGTCATCATTAGCCACGAACTTGTTTCCGATGTGGCTGTCTTTCCAGTCAAATCGAGCATGAGTGAAGATGAAGTCGCCGTGTGTATTATTCTCGCACCCGGAGCACAACTCAGCGAAATTGCACTCACTGATTTTTGTATTGCGAACATGGCCTACTTTATGGTGCCCCGATATATACGTTACGTCGCCGAATTACCACGTACGCCTAGCCAAAAAATTGAAAAATACAAGCTACAAGCTCAGGCGCAAGACAATCTTTCAGTTTTTTGGGATAGAGAGCAAGCTGGCATTATTTTGCGGCGCACCTAAGCACGTTGCTTCACGATCGGTGGCGACTAGGTCAGGCGCCGTTTAGACTGTTGCACCACCATCTAACCAACTTTTTCCAACACAAAACTCAACGTTCCGAACCTTAAATTTCCACTGCCCCTCAACCTTGACCAACTGATCGTCGTACTCGCCCATTAAGTATGGGCGAATGGTTTGCGCAACATCGACCGCCATGACAT
>CANCMG010000118.1 GCA_947378965.1 Alcaligenaceae bacterium
GTTGACCACCCGACAACTCAGAGGGGCGTCTGTTGGCAAGTTCATACATCCCGACGATGTCGAGGGCCCACTTGACCGCCTCAGACGTATCTCGCACACCTCTGACCGTTAGCGGGAAGGCGACGTTTTGCGCGACGGTCAGGTGCGGCCACACAGCGTAAGATTGAAACACCATGCCTAAGTTACGCTCGTGAGGTGGCACGAATACACCTGTTGCGGTGTCGGACACAAGTTGTCCGTTAATACGGATTTCGCCGCCATCGATGGTGTCCAAGCCTGCGATGCCGCGTAAAGTGGTGGTTTTGCCGCAGCCACTGGGGCCTAACAGCGTCACAAATTCGCCATCAGCGACATCAAAAGACATGCCTTGAATGACGGTTGACTGCCCATACACCTTGACAAGGTCTCTGACCGAGATACCCATTAGTCTGCTCTCATCTTTATTTTGTTATCGCTTACGCGCACCTGGCATGGCCCAAAGCAGCGTCGACATGATCCCCAGCATTAACACCATGGCCAAAATGGATAGGGCACTTGCCATCCCCCAATCCGCCTGCTCAAAGTAAGACCAAATTGAGACCGACAGTACCGAGGTAGATGCTGTAAAAATCAAAATCGTCGCTGAGATTTCTCTAAAAAAGGCCATAAATAATAAGAAGTAGCCGCTTTGCAGCGAAGGCAAGCTCAAGGGTAAGACGATCCGCCACACTCCAGTTTGGCGACTTGCTCCGGCAGTCCAGGCTGCCTCTTCGAGGCTTCGGTCGAGCTGAACAAAGCGGGCGCCTGCGGTCTCGGTGGCGTAGGGTAAGAAGCGAGTGACGTAGGCAAGCACAATTAAGGTCATCGTGCCGTACAGTGGCAAAGGTAAATAGGCGTAAGCCCAGAGCAAGCCCAGGCCTAACACCACCCCGGGCACACCAAAGGGCAGCATGACCAGCATGTCGAGTAGACGATATCCTGTCGGTTTGAGGCGCACGGTGAAGTAGCTGCAGGCTGCTCCAAGCATCACCCCTACCAAGGCGCCACCACCTGAAACAAGTAGCGTGTTGAGTGTTGCAAGCTGCGTACCCTCTGACTCCCAAATACTGATGTAGTTACGAAGCGTGTAGGCGGCGTTAAGCGGATTGCCAGTAAAAAATTTGATGAGTGAGGTGTACAGCAAAATGATGGTTGGCAAAATCAAACCCATCAAGAGGTACCCACCACAAAAAATGTTGGCAGGCCAGCGCCAGGCGCCCAGCCGAATCGGTGTGATACGACCTGCCTTGCCTGTGGTGGCAACGGCTTGTCCGCCGCGCGCGAGCCTGCGTTGCAGCAAAATGGCGACAGCGGTGATGGCAGCAAGCGTCAGGCCGATCGCAGCGGCAAGGCCGTAGGCGGTGGGCGGAAACCTGCAAAGTAAATATATTTGTGTGGCCAAGACAGTGACGCGACCGGGAATGCCAAGCAAGACTGGGATGCCAAACTGTTCAAGCGACATCACCAGGCACAGCAAGGTGCTTGAGGCCAGCGCGTAAGACAGCATGGGCAAGGTGACGCGCCTGAGCATGGTGAAAGCAGAAGCGCCCGCAGTACGTGCAGCTTCTTCGTAGCTTGGGTCCATGCCCAATACGGGGCCCCGCATGGTGAGGTACACGAAGGGCACCTGATGCAGCACCATCACCAACACAATACCGCCGACGCTATAAATATCCAGATTGGCTTCGGTATCAAACAGTTCACGCATCAGATCATTGATCAGGCCGCCAGGCGAGCCAATCACAATCCAGGCCATCCCCAAAATAAATGACGGAAAGTAAAAGCTCAACCCAAGCATGCCAGTCATCGCGTTTGGCCAACGGAAGTCGGTACGATGAATGATCAGGGCCAGTAAGGTTCCCACAATCATCGAAAAAAACGTCGTTAAACAGGCAACTTGGATGGTTGTGATTAAGGTGTCAATGACGCCGGGCGAGGCCAGGTTTGCCCAGTTTTCGAGAGTCCAGTTGCCAGGTTGCCCAGGCGCAGAGTCGCGCAAACTGCCAAGCACCAACGCCAATACGGGCACCAGTGCCATCAGAGCCACTGCAGAAAAGACTAAGGCATAAAGCGGCGTTAAAAAATTAAAACGCTGTGGCGCAATCGCAGTGTGTTGTGTCAACCGGCTCATCGACGTTTAGCGAATCCCAAACACTTCACGCCACGTATTGATGGATTGAGCTTGCTGCGCAGTCGATGAAATGACCAGCGAGTCGACCACATTTGATAACGACGAGGTGGCAGGAATAAATTTTGGTGGAGTGATGCCGGGGCGTGTGCCGGGTAGGCCACCGATCTCTTGCAAAACGGCTTGGCCCGGCGCTGACATGACCCAGTTGGCGAAGAGTTTTCCGGCATTTAAGCGGGGTGCCTTCGCAGGCACCATGACATAGCCATCGTTGATGGCAGTGCCCGACTGTGGATAGACAAAGCCGATGGGCGCACCATCCACTAACCCAGGCTCAAGAGGCAGATCTGCCAACGTCCCTACCAGCGCATCGCCTCGCAGCACAGCCTGAAACACCCCGGCTGAACCTTCAAAAAAGCGTACATCGTTGGCTTTAAGTTTTTTTGCAGAATCACTCAAGCCAATATTGCTCCAGTGCGCGATCAACCCTTGCACGGCGATTGAGCGCCAGGGTGGGTCCATCGCGACTTTACCTTTCCATTTGGGATCCCAAAGATCTGCCCATTCTTTTGGCGCATCAGCAGGTTTCACGCGTTGTTTGTTCCAGATAATTACGTTGCGCGACGTGTGCACTGCAAAGATCTTGTTGCCACGATTGATTTCAGGTTTGAACGCAGCAAGTTCTGGTGGCGTCCATTCGAGTGCCCAACCGCCCGTATCCACACCTTTGAGCATGGTTTCGTCTGGAAACGTGATGATCACATCGGCCAGATGGCGGCCTGCGGCAAACTCGGTGGAGAAGCGCTCAATCAGCGGTGCGCTGCCCAGGCGCATCTGCTCTGTTTTAATACCCGGATAGGCTTTGCGAAACTCGGACAACAGCTTTTCGATGCCTGAGGGGCGCAGGTTGTGATACAGACTGACCGTACCTTCTTTTTTTGCTGCGTCCTCAACGGTTTTCCAGTCAGCACCTGTTTGAGCGAAGGCAGCTGAGACCAGCAGGCTTGCTGCAATAGACGAAGAAATAAAAGCGATTGTGCGACGCAACACGCCGCGTTTGCGGCCATTCGCCCACAGGCTCTGTGCTTGCCCGATCAAAGCTGTCATACGGTCTCCAATTCTTTTTTTTTGCGGAGTGACCGCATCTATAAACTATCGTTAGACAGTTTGTGGCGAATGACTAGGTGAGTCGATTAGGGATAACCCTTTGTTGGTGTGCTGAATGTCCAAGATTCCAAATAGTGGAGTTTGATCTGCTTCGCGTGTCAGAAATTGCGAGAGAATGAGCGAGCGCAAACTATCCGCAGAGACGGGTAACGTTTTTCAACAATAACCTGCGCAATCTATGATTGCTGGACCAGAGACACACACTAGAGATGCACCCAACGTGAACGCTTCAACGCACTCAGATGACTTGACCGGCAGCTTTGTTGCTTTGTTACGGGCCTGGCCTGCCAATGAGGCGGCGCTTGAACGGCAGTGCCGTTTATTGCTGCTCGACGGTTTAGCTGTCGCGATTGCGGGGGCGCACGAACCGGGCCCAAGTATTTTGGCACGGCTTGCCCAACGAGATGTGCCGATCGGGCCCGCGGGCGTGATTGGTAAGGGATTTTCGACCGGTGTCGTTCAAGCGGCGCGGATCAACGGTGCTGCAATGCACGTGTTGGATTTCGAGCCCATGTGGAATCCGCCTAATCATGCGCTGTCGCCGTTGCTGCCAGCGTTGCTGGCCGTGGCGCAGTGGCGTGAGGCCACCGGCTGTGGGATGCAGGGCAAAGCCTTGTTGCGTGCCTTAGCGAAAGGGATTGAAGCCCAAGGGCGCTTGCGCCTTGCCTCGGGTCAGATTGAACCGAGTAAGTTGACCATGCACCCGCCTGGTGCGGTGGGGCCCTTGGCCGCAGCCTTGGCCTGCGCTGAGTTGATGGCTTTGCCGCAAGAACAGGCTTTGGCTGCAGTCAGCATGGCAGCCTCTCGTTGTGGTTCTGTCTTGGCGAACGTCGGCACGATGACGAAAGCACTGCACTGCGGCGATGCTGCGGCCAATGGTGCCGAGGCGGCGCTGTTGGCGGCAGAAGGATTTACGGCCAATATCGATGCGATCGGCAGCCCCAGGGGGTGGGGGCCTGCGTTGTTTGGTGCGACCTTCGAGCCCCAGCATCTGACCGCAGCGCTCGAGACTGCTCGTGCGCTCGTGCCGGGCCCGGCCTGGAAATTGTTTCCGTCGCAGTTTGCGACGCATTTTGTGATCACGGCGGCCTTAGAGTTGCGCGCAAGTCATCCAGGCATTTCTTGGAGTGAGCAGGTCGAGCGAATTGAATTGCGCACACCGGTCATGCATTACATCGATCGCCCGAAGCCTGAAACGGGTTTAGACGGGAAGTTTTCTTGGCAATATACGACCGCCGTGGCGCTGCTTGACGGTCAGATCGAACCAAAGAGTTTTACACAAGAGCGTCGCTTTTCTGCGGATGTTGTCAGTTTGCTTGAAAAAATTGTTCTGAATCGGGACGAGACGATTTCAGGTCGTTTGGATCAGATGCACGTTGAGCTTAAGGTTGTGTTGCGCGATGGGCGTGAGTTGATGCAACGCTGTAATGCGCCCTTGGGCAGTTGGACGCGACCGGTGGACCCCGAAAAAATTCGCGATAAAGCGCGCGGGCTCATGACTGAAGTCTGCGGCAGCGATGTGGCAGCTCGGGTCGACGCACTTGTGATGGGTGAGGGCGATTTTGAAGTTCAAGAGTTGATGGCATTGATTTGAAGGCTGGCCGATTGAAGTCACGTTTCGAACGGATTTGAAAGTCAAGCATCAAGAGAATGATTCGCGGCGATCCGATCGAAGACGATCAAGCCAATGATTCGCGGTAATCCGATCGAAGACGATCAAGCCAATGATTCGCGGTGATACGATCGAAGACGATCAAGCCAATGATTCGCGCTGATCTGATAGTAGGCGGCGGTACACTCTAAGATAAAAATAACGTGTTTGATATAAAAATAACGTGTTGTGAGGCAACAATATGATCTTAAATTCTTTGAAACATCCCTCAAACTGGCGAGTCGCCGATCTCGAACGCGACCAGCGGTGGGTTTTTAGAATTGATGCAGCCACGCGTCAAGAGATGATTGACGCGGTGTTAAAAGCCGAAGATCCCCGTAAATCTTTGCTCGATTACCGACGTGCTGATTTTGCCTTGAGCAAGACCTTGGTGACGCTGAATGCGGCGCTTGAAGAGGTCAAGCGCGGGCTGGGCGTTGCCTTGATCAAGGGTTTGCCTCGACAAGAACTCACCTCCAAGCAGTTTGAAATCTTGACCTGGAGTTTAGGTCTGTACAGCGGCGTGCCGCGCCCTCAAGGTAAAGACACGCACTATATTTCAGCGGTGAAAGACGCTGGGATGACCTATCGAACGGGCACAGGCCGCGGCTATTCATCTAACGCTGAGCTTGATTTTCATACAGACTCGTCAGATGTCATTTTTTTAAGCTGCTTCAATCAGGCTGTTTCGGGCGGCAAGACGATTGTCAGCAGCTCAATGGCCGGCCACGATGTGATGGCGCGCGAATATCCCGAGCAACTGAAGTGGCTGTACGAACCGATTGCGTTTAGTCGGCAGGGCGAGGGCGCACCCGACGAGGGGCCTTACGTGATGCAGCCAGTGTTTTCGCAACAAGGTGAAAAGTGGTTTGGTCGCTGGAACTGGAACCGCGTGCGCAGCGCTCAGAAAATCGAAGGGGCTCCGCAAATTAGTGCCGAACATTTTGCGGCCCTTGAGCAGTTTGACCAAGTGGTGCGCCGCCCTGAGATCGCCTACGAAATGTGGCTTGAACCCGGTGATGTGCAAATCGTGAATAGTCACGTGACGCTGCATTCACGTACTGAGTTTCAAGATCACGAAGATCCAGCGCTTAAGCGTTTGTTGTATCGACTTTGGATTGCACCACCCGATAGTGACGTGTTACCAGAGTGCTGGCGAGACTTATATCGCTCGTGCGAGTCAGGTACGGTTCGCGGCGGGATCCGTGGGTTTAAATACGATGAGATAAGCGCTCGGTTTGAGGCTCGTCAGGCGCAAGATTGCGCCATGCGTGCTTAACTATTCGCTGCTAATTTTTGACTAATCGCAACGATTCGCTGCGCAGCATACACGATTGGGTAGTCAATAAACTGACCATCGAGTTGAATCGATGACGACCCTGCAGCCTCGGCTGCGGCAAAGGCCTCAACAATTTTGGTGGCGCGCGCGACTTGCGCCTCGGTTGGGGTAAAGGCTTTATTGACGACCGGAATTTGATCGGGGTGAATACAAAGTTTGCCTTGAAACCCAAGGTCGCGAATCTTATTGGTTGAGGTTTCGAAACCTTCAGCATCCTGCAGGTCAACCCAAACCGTATCGATTGGGGGCTCTTTGTCGTGCGCGCGTGACATCAAGACGACCTGATTGCGGTAGGCCAGCAGTTCAGTCTCGTCACGCGACCATTTCAAATTTAGATCCAAGGTAAAGTCGCCGGCGCCAAACGCGACGCGCTTGATGCGTGAGCAACTTGTCAGGATTTCGCCTAAGTTAGCGATGCCTTTGGCGGTTTCAATAATCGGGATCAGGTCTATAGCACCTAACTCAAGCCCGCGTTCGCGTTCAAGTTCAGTCATGATCCAATCGGCGGTTTGCGCCTGACTGGCATTTTCAACTTTGGGCAAAATCAAACCGTCGATGCCTGCTTGAACCGTTGCCACGAGGTCGCCGTAGGCGTAAACCGTTGACATGGGATTGACGCGGATATACCCCAGACAGTTACGTGGCCGTTGCATGGCTTGGACGGCCAGGGGGCGGCTAATGACTTTTTCTGAGACAGCGCAGGCGTCTTCTAAATCGAGAATGACGGCGTCAGCGCCGAGCGTAAAGGCCTTCTCGGTGCGTCGTGGATGATTGGCGGGTGCGAACAGAAATGTTCTAAAAGTCCCCATGCTGATTTCCTGAAGTGAGGGTCAATATTTAAAAGATTATGTTGTTGAAAGACTGCAATAGTTTGCTGCAGCTTCAATGCTGGTGCGATGCGATCGGGCCGAGCAAACATCTTTCGGCTTGATTCAGCGCACCGGCAATGTGGCTTCGTGTTGGCTGCTATTCAACCGTCAACTTAATCTGCTTGAGCAGAGCCGCAAAGCTTGCGAGTTCTTTTTTAATTTGCGCAGACATTTCAGCCGAAGTGTTGCCAACAGGTTCGGCACCCGTTGCCAATAATTGGCTTCTTACCTCTGGGATGTTGACGATTTTCGTGACCTCTGCACTGAGCTTATTCACAATATCGCTTGGGGTTTTAGCAGGCGCCATCAGCCCAAACCAGGTGCCGACGTCGAAACCCGGCAAAATCGTCTCGTTCAGTGTCGGAACATCGGGCAAGGCAGACGAGCGCTTGGCCGTTGTGACTGCGAGTGCACGGGTTTTGCCGGCAGCGACCTGTGGCAACCCTGCGGTGATCGTATCAAACATTAATTGCACCTGACCGCTGACGAGATCAGAGATCGCGGGCGCACTGCCTTTGTAAGGGATATGGATGATATCTGTTTGTGCCTGCAAATTGAACATTTCGCCGATGAGGTGATGCGCAGTGCCCGAACCCGCAGAACCATAGTTCAGTTTGCCAGGTTGTGCTTTGGCCAACGCGACAAACTCTTGAATCGTATTGGCCGGAATCTTGGCGTTTACAACAACCATGTTGGGGATCATCGCAATGACGCTGACAGGGGCAAAATCACGGTCAATATCGTAGGGGACATTTTTAAATACATTTTGAGCAATGGTGTGATGCGCAGCAGCGAGCAGCAGCGTGTAGCCATCGGCCGGTGATTTGGCAACTTGGTCTGCACCTAGCGTGGCACCCGCGCCAGGCTTATTCTCGACAATCACGGGTTGCCCCCAATCGGCGGTCATGCGCTGCGCCACCAAGCGTGCTAACTGGTCGCTTGAGCCACCGGGTGCAAATGGCACCAGAATTTTGATTGTGCGATTAGGAAAGTTAGCTGCAGTTTGTGCAAACGAAAGCGAGGTTAAACAGGCAAGCGCGCCGGCCGCAAAGATCTGATAAAGAGTAGTCATTTTATGTTGTCTCATTTTTGTGATGAACGGTGCCTACTTACTCAGGCTCTTTGAAGACGCCCATGTCTTCGAGAAGCTCTTGTACCAGATCAAGCCTGAGTCGGGGGTTTTCCATGGTCAGAAGGTGCTGCTTTTGTTGTGAAGGTAAATCGAGTAACTCGGCACACCGATTGGCAACCCACGCACAGTCTTGCAACTGATAGGGCTGGATGATGGGTCGTTGATCGGGAGGAATCCCTTGATCCTCAAGCGTGCGGATAATTTTTGTGAGGGCATCGGCTGTTGGTAACAGCTCGGGCGGAATCGCCACGACCTCATCGGGTGGGATCAACTCAACTTCGGCGCGCCACAGGCCGTTTGCCTGGAGTTCTTTTTGCAGAATCTTAAAGCGTTGCCCACCCTGGCAGCGAATCATGAACAAGCTGGGCTGTACCGCCTCAAAATGAATAATCGTGGCGAGCGTGCCGACCTCGGCAAATTCGATTTGCTTGCCAGCGACCTGAACTTCAGCCCCCTGATTGAGGGTGATGATGCCAAAAGGCGTGTTGTCACGCAGGCATTTTTTAGTCATGTCGAGGTAGCGCACTTCAAAGATTTTGAGCGCCATCATGCCAGCCGGAAACAAGGTGGCTCCAAGCGGAAAAATTGGAATACTCAACGTCTGCATCATCTTTCAACAATAAACCACAGCTTCGATACCGGCTATTGTGCCTGAGATTGACGCTAAGCTAGCGACCCTATAAGATCAACTAGACTTAAAAATTAGCGGTCTGAAAGGTTTTTGATGCTTGCCTACACCCTCAGGCGCGTGCTTTTGACGCTGCCGGTCATGCTCTTCGTAGCATTGTTCGTTTTTGGCTTGCTCAGCCTGACACCCGGCGACCCCGCGGTCTTGTTGGCCGGTGAAGACGCGACTCCCGCCGATATTCTGCGTATTCGCCAAACTTTGGGGCTAGATCAGCCCTTTTTAGTGCGTTTTGGTGACTGGCTCTGGAAAGTTTTGCACGGCGACCTTGGGGTCTCGTTGTTTACGGGATTGCAGGTCAGCCAGATGATTGGGCAGCGACTAGCGCCGACCTTTAGTTTGATGATTATGACCCTCATTTTGTCGGTGACGCTGGCCGTGCCGCTTGGCGCCTTAGCGGCCTGGCGGCACAACAAGTTTTACGACCGCAGCATCATGATGATGGCCGTGTTGAGTTTTTCCATCCCCTCATTTGTAGTTGGATACTTGCTGGCCTATGCCTTTGGCTTAGAGTTGCGCTGGTTGCCGGTGCAAGGCTATGTGCCTTTCTCGCAAGGGTTCTGGGCCTCGATTCGAACCCTGATTTTGCCCACCTGTGCGCTCGGAAGCGTTTACGTGGCGCTGATTACACGGATCAGTCGCGCAACGCTACTTGAAACCCTGTCGCAAGATTACATTCGTACCGCAAGGTCAAAAGGCGTCAGTAACAAAGGTATTTTATTTCGGCATGCTTTAAAGAATGTGGGCGTGCCGATTGTGACCGTGGTGGGTAGTGGGGTAGCGCTATTGATTAGCGGCGCGGTCGTAACCGAAACGGTGTTCTCGATACCGGGGGTTGGCCGGTTGACCGTTGATGCCATCTTGCGACGCGATTATCCGATTATTCAGGGCGTGATCTTGATGTTTAGTTTTATGTACGTCTTAGTGAACTTGACGGTCGATCTTTTGTACCGTGTATTTGATCCAAGGATTAAATACTGATGGCTAAGTTCATACAATTTTTTAAGCGGCACCCAACCATTGTTGTCGGTGGTTTTTTATTAAGCCTGCTATTTTTAATGGCGATTTTCGCGCCTTGGCTAGGTACCATCGACCCCACTGCGCTTTCGCCGATTCATCGCACAAGGGTGCCCAGTGAGCGCTTTTGGTTTGGTACGGATTTACTCGGTCGCGATGTCTATTCGCGCGTGGTCTACGGTGCACGCGTATCGCTGACGGTTGGGTTTTCAGTGGCCATCCTTTCTGCGGTGATTGGCACGGTGATTGGGCTAGCAGCCGGCTTTGTGAAATGGATTGATGCAATCGTGATGCGCATTATGGACGGTTTCATGTCGATCCCGACGATTTTGCTAGCGATCGCTTTAATTGCTTTAACCCGAGCCTCGCTACAAAACGTGATCTTGGCGGTGACGATTGCTGAAGTCCCAAGGGTGGTGCGCTTGGTGCGAGGCCTGACCTTATCGTTGCGCGAGCAACCCTACGTTGAAGCGGCTGTGGCAGCGGGGGCGGGGCGGCTACGGATTGTCGCTAAGCACATCTTCCCCAACACGATTGCGGCTTTAACCGTGCAAACAACTTACATCTGTGGCCTGGCGATTTTGGCTGAGGCAAGCTTGTCCTTCATTGGCGCGGGTGTGCCTCCGTCGATACCGTCTTGGGGCAACATCATGGCAGAAGGTCGGGCACTCTGGCAGATTAAGCCGCACCTGATTGCGTTTCCTGCTTTGTTTTTATCCATCACGATTTTGTCGATCAATATGTTGGGTGATGGCCTGCGCGACGCGATCGATCCACGTATGGCAAAGAGGATTTAGGCCATGACAGACAATGGGCTAACGTCTCAACGGCGTGTACTGGATATCCGAAATTTGTCGGTTTCGTTTGGTCAGGGTGCCAATGCCGTGCATGCTGTCAAAGGGCTGAGTCTGCACGTTGATCGAGGCGAAACGCTCGCGATTGTGGGCGAATCAGGCTCTGGCAAATCAGTCACTTCGCTATCGATTATGCGCCTCGTTGAGTTTGGCGGCGGGCAAATTCATCAGGGTGAGATGCTGTTTCATCGCGCCGATGGCACGCAGATTGATTTGAGGGCAGCCCCTGAAGACGTAATGCGCAGCATGCGGGGCGCTGATCTGGGGATGATTTTTCAAGAGCCCATGACATCTTTAAACCCGGTTTTTACCGTGGGTTCGCAGATTGTCGAAGCGATTCAATTGCACCAAGACTTGAATCATGCGCAGGCCGTCGCTGCGGCTAAGCGTATTCTTGATCAAGTGCGTATTTCGGATTCGAGTGCGATTTTAGGGCGCTATCCGCACGAGCTCTCGGGTGGGATGCGACAGCGCGTCATGATCGCCATGGCGTTATCTTGTCGGCCGGCGTTGCTGATTGCAGATGAACCCACTACAGCGCTTGATGTGACGATTCAGGCGCAGATCTTGCAACTGATTCGCGAGTTACAAAAAGAGATGGATATGGGGGTGATCTTTATCACCCACGACATGGGGGTTGTTGCAGAGGTTGCCAATCGCGTGATGGTGATGCGCTATGGCGAAGTGGTTGAAGAGAATGCGGTGATTTCGCTGTTTTCACATCCTCAACATCCGTATACCCAAACGCTTTTAGCGGCAGTGCCTAAGTTGGGCGCGATGCATGGTACCGATCAGCCAGCGCGATTTGATTTGGTGCTGAATCGAGCGACCAAGCTCGCTGAGCTGGCTGCTCTTAACAGTACTGAAACGGCGAGTACCCCGCAGGTTGAGGTCGAGCAAAGTCACGTTCAAATTGGTGGTCAGACGCCTGACCTGAGCGCTACCCAGAGCGCTACCCTGAGCGCTACTCAGAGCGCTACTCAGAGCGCTACCCAGAGCGCTACCCAGAGCGTTACCCAGGCTCGTACTCAGAGTGCCGCTCAACGTACAACTCAAAGCGACCGTGTTGTCTTAAGCGTTAAAAATCTAGTCACGCGCTTCGATGTACGTAGCGGCATCTTTGGTTTTGTTAAAAAACGCATTCACGCCGTTGAGCAGGTCAGCTTTGATCTGCACGAGGGCGAGACACTTTCCTTAGTGGGTGAGTCGGGCTGCGGCAAGACCACCACCGGGCGCTCATTGGTGGGCTTAGCCAAGATCACACGAGGCACGATTGACTTTGATGGCACGCGAGTTGATACAACCGATACCAATTCACTCAAGGCTCTGCGTCGTAACTTGCAGTTTGTATTTCAGGATCCCTTTGCTTCACTGAACCCACGTATGCGTGTGGGAGATTGCATCAAAGAGCCGTTGTTGATACAGGGCTTGGCGCAAGGCCCAGAGGCTGATCGCAAAGTGGCCGAGTTGATGGAGCGTGTCGGCTTAAATGCCTCGATGGCGCAGCGCTGGCCGCACGAATTTTCAGGCGGTCAGCGTCAGCGCATTTGTATCGCCCGTGCGTTGTC
>CANCMG010000119.1 GCA_947378965.1 Alcaligenaceae bacterium
AGTGCAGCGGCTCTACCGCTTAAGCGGCCAGAGCGAAACGCTCGTCGTTGGCGTTTATAGTGTTTCCAGTGGATTTACGAGCGAACTGGGGCTCGGCATGCCCTGCACTGTTTCGCGACCCACGTCGAATCCGGATCGGCCCCAGTAGTGCAATTGTAGACGAACAAGCGTCACATTAAGACAAGAAAGATGTAAAAGAGTGCGGCCACTGTTATTTGTTGTAAATCTTCTTGCCTCGGATCACTTTTATTGCATGAAGAGCAGCGTGCAAATCTCCGATGACTGAGACTCGAGTGTTCCTAGTCATCCACTTGCTGCATGCCTAGCCGATCAGCGTCCTCTGTCGAGGTCTTGGTCTTGGTTTTGACTGCTCAACGCATCAATTGCTTGATAGCAGGCCACATCTCTTTTGCCGAATACGCGCAATGATCAGCCTGCCAGGTTTCGGGTGGATGCTCAGGCCCACAATAGCCATAAGCGGCGGCAATAGACGGCATGCCAGCAGCTTGTGCAGCTTGGATATCACGCAGGTCATCGCCCACATACAGGCAGCGTTCAACGCCGTAGCCGGCTTGCTGTGCTGCGTGCAGCAGCGGAAGAGGGTGGGGCTTAGAATGCGCCGTTGTGTCACCACAGACCAGCACCGCGCAGTCTTGGGCGAGGCCCAGGGCTTCCACAAGCGGCGTGGCCAAGTAAGTGGCCTTATTGGTCACAATCCCCCAAGACATGCCTTCGCTCTTGATCTGTGCCAATAGTTCAGGCACACCGTCAAAGAGGCAAGTATCCACCGTCATGGCGGCTTCGTAGTCTTTTAAAAATTGCACACGATGCGCCTCGTAGGCTTCGTCAGCAGGCGTCAAATTCAACGCGCAACGCAACAACCCGCGCGCACCAGCAGAAGAGTAGGGGCGCAGTACTTCAAGCGGTAACGGCTCAAGCCCTGCTCGTGTCCGCTGGCGATTGGCTGCAGCGGCTAAGTCAGGGGCGGTATCGGCCAAGGTGCCGTCAAAGTCAAATAAAATCAAAGCGGTCATTTTTTGGTAGCCATCAGATAATTGACGCTGGTGTCATGGTTAAGCGAATAGTGCTCAGTAAAGGGGTTGTAGCCCATGCCCATCAGTTGCTGTGTGGTCAGCCCCGATGCTCGTGCCGAAGCCGCGAGTTCGCTGGGTCGTATAAAGCTGCGCCAGCTATGCGTGCCGCGCGGCAACAGACGCAAGATATATTCGGCGCCCACAATCGCAAACAAAAACGATTTTGGATTGCGATTCAGCGTTGTAAAAAACACCCAGCCACCCGGCTTGACTAGCGTTGAGCAGGCCCGCACGATTGAACCTGGGTCGGGTACATGCTCGAGCATCTCCATGCAAGTGACGATATCGAATTGCGCTGGTTGTTCAGCGGCCATGTCTTCGGCGCTTATGCTGCGATAGGTAACGGGCACGCCTGACTCTAGGCCATGTAGCTGTGCCACTTTCAATGATTTGTCGGCAAGGTCAATACCGGTGACTTCAGCACCTGCTACCGCCATACTTTCAGCCAAGATCCCACCACCACAGCCTACATCGAGTATTTTTTTACCCTGCAGCCCGCCTACCAGCTCTTTGATCCAGTTCAACCTCAAGGGGTTGATGGCATGCAGTGGTTTGAATTCGCTATTTGGATCCCACCAGCGCGAAGCTAAAGCGCTAAATTTGTCGAGTTCAGCTTGATCGACGTTGCCTGAAGGGGGAGTGTGAGTCGTCATCTTGATATTTGCTCTGTAAACGTTTATGCCCCAAGTGTCAGGTCATAATCGTGAGGTACGTTTGCTATCTTCGCACAACAGCATGTTTAGTGTGAGGCAAACCCCTTCTGGACTTGACACACTCTCAGTGCTGACTGTGTTGGCCTGCTAATCGAACAAAAAGCCGACTCAAACAATTAGCTAAAACAGTCGGATAAAACGATCAAATAAAAAAAGGCCCCGCAAGCGAGGCCTTTTTAGTCAAAGCACACCGCGCAAGGCGGTGATACTCAGCCAAAGGTAGGGAGATTAACCCTTGCTACCAATGATTTCGACGTCTACGCGGCGGTTCTTGGCACGACCAGCAGCTGTCTTGTTGTCAGCGATTGGTTGTGATTTACCTTTACCAGAAGCAGTGATGCGGTTTGCATCGATGCCTTGGGTAACCAAGTAAGCTTTAACAGCAGCGGCGCGGCGCTCTGACAAGCCTTGGTTGTATGCATCTGAGCCGATCGAGTCAGTGTGACCGATAGCAATGATGGTTTCGAGTTTGATAGCTTTTTGCTGAGCGACAACTTGGTCGAGCAGTTTTTTGCCTTCAGGTTTGACGATAGCCTTGTCAAAGTCAAACAGAGCTTCGGCTTTAATCGAAACTTTGTCTGCCATTGGATTGGCTGGCTTTGGTCGACCGCAGTCAGCTGAAGCAGTTGCTGGGGTCCAGAAGTTATTCTGCCAGCAAAGTTCGTTGGTGCCGTTTTTCCAAGTTAATTCGTTGGTGCCATTACGCCAGTTGTCAACCGCTTGTGCGGAAACAACGCCTGAGGCGGTGACGGCTGCAAAGGCAAGTGCCAGAGCGATTTTAGAGGTCTTGTTCATAATTCTCCTCGATGAGCTTGTAGCTGGATAAGTGACTCGCAGCGAACCCCCGCCGCAAATAATTACATCAAAAAATTAAGTTAGTACAACAACGTTCAAACTATCCGAACATCACTAGCCCGATCTTTTGCGTGCTGTGTCGAATCTTAAGCTATTTGTTGAACTTTTGTGGGACTTCTTGAGTTCGGCTTGCTTTCATAGTCGGATTTCTACGCTTCTCTGGTGTTTCTTGTTGGTTTTTGGCAACAAGCGTCGTATTTTCGCCAAAATCCCGCCTTTTGGGGGGCTCGAAGCGGTTCGGGGGCGGGAGTGGATTTCTCGCGTTAGGTCGGCTTAAGTGGCACAAACCCTATTAATGAGTAGGAGCCTGCAAACAGATCATACAAGAGGCGGGCGGTGTAGAATTCAAGGTTTACCTTTAGCTCGTCGTTACGCCCCGTTTTCGGGTTTTGCCCTCCCTGTTTATCCACCATCAGCTTATGGATTCCTTCGCCAAGGAAACGCTTCCGATCTCACTGGAAGAAGAAATGCGCCGCAGTTATCTCGATTACGCAATGAGCGTGATCGTGGGGCGCGCCCTCCCGGATGTCCGGGACGGTCTCAAGCCGGTGCACCGCCGCGTCTTGTTTGCGATGCACGAACTCAACAACGACTGGAATCGTGCCTACAAGAAGTCGGCCCGTATCGTCGGTGATGTGATCGGTAAATACCATCCGCATGGCGACCAAGCGGTCTACGACACCATCGTGCGTATGGCGCAAGATTTTTCACTGCGCTATATGTTGGTAGATGGTCAGGGTAACTTTGGTTCGATTGATGGTGATAACGCTGCTGCGATGCGCTATACCGAAATTCGTCTGTCAAAAATTGCGCACGAGTTGTTGGCTGACATCGATCAAGAAACAGTTGATTTCGGCCCCAACTACGATGGTAGTGAAAATGAGCCGTTGCTCTTGCCTTCGCGCTTACCTAACTTATTAGTGAACGGTAGTTCGGGTATCGCAGTGGGTATGGCTACCAACATCCCCCCTCACAACCTGGCTGAAGTTGTCGACGGCTGCCTATATTGTTTGCGCAACCCTGAATGCACAATTGACGAACTGATTGAACTGATACCGGCGCCTGATTTTCCGACGGGTGGCATCATCTATGGCATCGTTGGTGTGCGCGAGGGTTATCGCACCGGCCGCGGGCGCGTCATCATGCGCGCCAAAACACACTTCGAAGACTTTGCCACCAACCGCCAGTCGATTGTGGTCGATGCCCTGCCTTATCAGGTCAATAAAAAGACCTTGCAAGAGCGCATCGCCGAGCTGGTCAACGAAAAGAAAATCGAAGGCATCTCAGATATTCGCGACGAGTCCGATAAAGACGGCATGCGTCTGGTAATCGAGCTCAAGCGTGGTGAAGTCCCTGAGGTGGTGCTGAACAATCTCTATAAGCACACCCAGCTGCAAGATACCTTTGGTATGAACTTGGTGGCTCTGGTCGATGGCCAGCCACGCCTGCTGAATTTGAAGCAGATGGTCGAGTACTTCTTATCGCACCGTCGTGAAGTGGTGACGCGCCGTACCGTGTTTCAGCTGCGCAAAGCGCGCGAGCGTGGGCACGTGCTCGAAGGCTTGGCCGTCGCACTTGCAAATATTGACGAGTTCATTCGTATCATCAAGGCCGCACCAACGCCACCAGTGGCGCGTCAGGACTTGATGGATAAATCTTGGGATTCGTCTTTGGTGCGCGAAATGCTTTCGCGTGCAGATTCTGAAGCCGTTGGTGGGCGTGCTGCATATCGCCCAGACAATTTGCCTGAGGCGTTTGGTTTGCAAGGCGATGGTTTGTATCGCTTAAGCGAAACCCAGGCACAAGAAATTTTGAACATGCGCCTGCAGCGCTTGACCGGCCTTGAGCAAGACAAGATCGTGAGCGAGTACAAGGGCGTCATGGATACGATCTCTGACTTACTCGATATCTTGGCGCGTCCTGAACGCATCACTGTGATTATTAGTGACGAGTTACAGGCCATCAAGACCGAGTTCTCGATCAATGCCAAAGATTCGCGTCGTTCAGATATTGAAATGAACGCGACTGAGCTTGATACCGAAGACTTGATCACGCCTGTTGATATGGTGGTGACGCTATCTAACAGTGGCTATATTAAAAGCCAGCCCTTGTCTGAATACCGCGCACAACGTCGCGGTGGTCGTGGCAAGCGCGCTGCAGCCACCAAAGAAAACGACTGGATTGACCAACTCTTTACAGCCAACACGCACGACTTCTTGTTATGCTTCTCTGATCGTGGCCGCCTCTACTGGCTCAAGGTCTGGGAAGTCCCGCAAGGTACCTCAACGTCGCGCGGACGCCCGATCGTCAATATGTTTCCGCTGGTTGATGGTGAAAAAATCACAGTCATCTTGCCGATCAAGGCGTTCAGCGATGACCAAACCATCTTTATGGCAACCTCGCGCGGTACGGTTAAAAAGACCCTGCTGTCTGACTTCTCAAATCCACGTAAAGCCGGCATCATTGCCGTCGACCTGGATGAGGGTGATTTCTTGATCGGGGCTGAGCTCACCGATGGTAAGCACGATGTCATGTTGTTCTCTGACTCAGGCAAGGCCGTGCGCTTTGACGAAAACGACGTGCGTCCAATGGGACGTAACGCCCGTGGCGTGCGCGGCATGCAGCTCGAAGAGGGTCAAACCGTGATCGCCATGCTAGTGGCGGGAGACGAAACGCAAACCGTGCTCACCGCTACGCAAAATGGGTTTGGTAAGCGCACCCCCATTGGCGAGTACACCCGTCATGGTCGCGGTACCAAAGGCATGATTGCGATCTCAACGTCTGCCCGCAATGGCAAGGTGGTGGGGGCGGTGTTGGCCAATGCCACTGACCAGATTATGTTGATCACAACAGGTGGCGTCTTAGTGCGCACACCTGTCGCTGGCATTCGTGAAATGGGTCGTGCCACCCAGGGTGTGACGTTGATTAGCGTTGACGACGGCAGTATGTTGTCGGGCGTCAGACGCGTGGTTGAAAGTGACGTTGATGACGAGGGCGATGACCTCTCAGTTGACGGTACGACACCTGATGCAAGTGCGCCAGGTACAACCGACGAGGCTGGGTCAGAGTCTTAATATGGCACGCCCCTGGAATTTTGCCGCAGGCCCTTCAATCATGTCCGAAGAGGTCTTGCAGCAAGCTGCTTCAGAAATGCTTGATTGGCATGGTAGTGGCATGTCTGTGATGGAAATGAGCCATCGTGGTCGCGAGTTCATACAAATTTGTACCGAAGCTGAAGCAGATCTTCGCGATCTCTTGGCTGTCCCGGACGATTACGCGATCTTGTTTATGCAAGGTGGCGCGACGGCTGAAAACGCGATTGTGCCGTTGAACTTGTTGGGGCGCGTTGCCCAGCCCAAGGCTGATTTTGTGGTCACAGGTGTTTGGTCGGTTAAATCCTACCAAGAATGTAAGCGTTATGGCGATGCCCACATTGCCGCAAGTAGTGCTGCACCTACAGTCATTGACGGTGTGCAACAACAACCGTTTACCTGGGTACCTGCGCTTGATACGTGGCAGGTACGCAAAGACACGGCCTATCTGCACCTGTGCAGCAACGAAACAATTGGTGGCGTTGAAACCATGGCTTGGCCTTCAATGGCAAGTTTAGGGGCGCCTAATGTGCCCTTAGTGGTTGATGCGTCTTCGCATTTTTTGTCGCGCTCATTTCCCGTTGCACAAACCGGCATGATCTTTGCCGGGGCGCAAAAAAACGCGGGCCCAGCAGGCCTCACGATTGTGATCGTGCGACGTGATTTGATTGGCCACGCCTTGCCGATCTGCCCGTCGGCGTTTGATTATGCCAATGTCGCAGCGCAGCAGTCGATGTTCAATACGCCGCCCACTTACGCCATCTATATGGCGGGCTTAGTGTTTAAATGGTTAAAAAGGCAGGGCGGTCTTGCAAAGATCGAGCAACTGAATATTGCCAAGGCCCAAGCGTTATATGGTTTTTTCGAGCAAAGTGGGTTTTATCGCTTGCCGGTACATGCTGCGGTGCGTTCGCGTATGAATGCACCATTTTTTTTACCAGATGCAGCGCTTGACACAGACTTCTTGCAAGGTGCTCAGGCGCGTGGTCTGATGCAGTTAAAGGGGCACAAATCCGTAGGTGGCATGCGTGCTTCGATCTATAACGCGATGCCGCTTGAGGGCGTGCTCACACTGATTGACTATCTAAAGGACTTTGAAAAATCGCATGGATGAGTCATTTCAAGCTAAGTTATTGCCGCTGCGTCAGCGGATTGATCAGATCGATGCCGAGATTCTTGATTTATTGAATCGGCGGGCGCGCACGGCCCAAGAGGTCGGTGAGCTCAAGCACGCGTTCAACGCCCAAGGCCCTGTGTTGCGCCCCGAGCGCGAGGCGCAGGTGATTCGGCAACTGCAAACCTTGAATCGCGGGCCGTTGCCCACTGAGGCTGTGTCCTCGGTTTGGACTGAAATCATTTCAGCGTGTCGCGGTCTTGAGCAATCGTTGACGGTGGCTTTTTTAGGGCCTGCAGGTTCATTTTCTGAGCAAGCTGCGTTTGAACACTTTGGGCATTCGGTTACCGGCATGCCCTGTGCCTCGTTCGATGAAGTGTTTCGTGCGGTTGAGGCGGGCGCTGCGCAGGTTGGCATGGTGCCTGTTGAAAACTCAACTGAAGGCGCAGTCAACCGCACGCTTGATTTATTGCTGGGATCGTCTTTACGTATCTTAGGCGAGCGCTCGTTGCTGATTCGCCATTGCTTGCTGGCTAAAAATGGCGCTATGACAGGTGTTACCAAGATTATGGCGCACCCTCAAGCCTTGGCCCAGTGTCAAAGCTGGTTAAACCGCGAGTATCCCGGTATCAAGCGCGAACCCGTCTCAAGTAACTCTGAAGCCGCTCGTTTGGCTTCGCTTGATCCCTCTATCGCCGCAATTGCCAGTGACATCGCCGCGCGCGCGTGGGGCTTGCAAGTCTTGGCAGCGGGTATTCAAGACGACTCGCAAAACCGCACGCGCTTTTTGGCGATTGGTCAGTTGGCGATCTTACCTAGCGGGCGCGATAAAACCAGCTTAATCCTTGCTGTCGCAAATCGTGCAGGCGCGGTCTATCAAATGCTGGCACCCTTGTCAGCCAATGGTGTCTCCATGACGCGTTTTGAATCACGCCCTGCACGCACAGGCCAGTGGGAATACTATTTTTACGTTGACCTCGAAGGCCATTGCGATGACGCACCGGTGAAACAGGCGCTTGCTGATCTCGAGCAACAGTGTGCATTTTATAAGTTGTTGGGCTCGTATCCTGCTCAGTAAACAGTGCGCGCTGTTGCGTCAGGATTGCTGTCTTGGTTAGGTACGGTTCAACCGTTTAAGTCTTTCACTTTTTGATTTCTGTCGGTGTCACCTTTATGTCGTCTAAAGATTCGGTATTGATTGCTCCGCCTCACGTTGCCGCGATTGCGCCTTATCAGGCTGGCAAGCCGATTGAAGAGCTTGCACGCGAATTTGGTCTTGACCCAAAGCAGATCGTTAAGCTTGCTTCAAATGAAAATCCGTTGGGTATGCCTGAGTCGGCGCGTTTGGCCATCGTGGCTGCCACGGCTCATTTGGGGCGCTACCCCGATCCAGCTGGCTTTGATTTGAAACAGGCTTTATCCACGCGGTGGTCTGTGCCGCAAAACTGGCTCACGCTAGGTAACGGATCAAACGATATTCTTGAACTCGTTGCCTCGGCCTTGCTCGAACCCGGCAGCTCGGTGGTGTATGCCCAGCATGCTTTTGTGGTGTATCGCCTGGCCACGCAAGCGCGCGGTGCACGTCATCTGGTTGTGCCGGCTAAAGACTTTGGTCATGACTTGCCTGCAATGCTTGAGGCAATTGATCACACCACGCGCGTGGTGTTCATTGCTAATCCAAACAATCCCACAGGCACGTATCTGCCCAACGCGCAGCTTGAGGCGTTTCTTGAGGCCGTGGCTCAACGTCACGGTACGCGCGTGACGGTTGTGCTCGATGAGGCTTACAACGAGTTTCTTGAGCCCGAGCTGCGGGTCGACAGCGTAGGCTTGGTTAAGCGTTACGCCAATTTGTTGGTGTCGCGCAGTTTTTCTAAGGCCTATGGCTTGGCCGGCTTGCGTGTTGGCTATGCCATTGCGCAACCGACGCTCACCGATTTGATGAATCGCGTGCGCCAACCATTTAACGTGAACTCGCTCGCCCAGGCCGCAGCCATTGCAGCGCTGCAAGACACCGAGTTCTTAGCAAAAAGTTTTGCGGTCAATCGTGACGGCAAGCAGCAACTGCAAATTGGCTTTGCCAAACTCGGTTTAACCTTCATACCGAGCTTCGCCAATTTTGTGTTGGTGAAGGTTGGCGATGCAGCGCGCGTCAATCTTGAGTTGCTTAAGCGCGGCGTGATTGTGCGCCCAGTTGCGGGCGACGGTTTACCCGAGTGGTTGCGTGTCTCGATTGGTTTGCCACACGAAAATCAAACATTCTTAGACGCGTTGACGGCGATTGTGCGGGCTGACGCAAAATGAACGCCGTCACAAAGACCGAGCCTTTTCATATTTCAACCTTAGCGATTGTTGGTGTTGGTTTAATCGGCGGATCCTTTGCTGCGGCTTTGCGCCAGGCTGGTTGCGTAGGCCGTGTTTTGGGTGCTGGACGCAGGCCCGAAACCTTGCAAGAGGCCGTGCGCCTGGGGTTGATAGACGAAGCGGTTAGCCTCGCAGAAGCCGCGCAGCGGGCAGATTTTATTTTTGTAGCGGCCCCGGTGGGTGCGTTTGCTGCAATTTTTGCTGGGCTCAAACCGACACTGAACCCTCAGGCTGTGATCACCGATGGCGGCAGTACAAAGCAAAACGTCATCGAGGCGGCGCGCGCGGGCTTGCAGCAATGCATTGCGCAATTTGTACCCAGCCACCCGATGGCAGGTTCGCACGAAACCGGGCCTCAAGCCGCCAACGCCAGCCTGTATCAGGGCAAGCGCGTCGTGCTCACTCCCTTGGTTGAAAATCATCCTCAGGATATTGCGCGGGTGCAAGATGCCTGGCAGGCCTGTGGGGCAAACCTAGTCACGCTTAACCCAGCGCAACACGACGCCGCGGTGGCTGCGATCAGCCATATGCCACATTGGGTGGCGGCGCTGTTCATGCAACATTTGACGCAAAGTGATGACGCAGCACTGAAGTTTGAGCTTGCCGGGTCTGGTTTTAGAGACTTCACACGCGTCGCGCAAGGTTCACCCGAAATGTGGCGCGATATTTTTGAGGCCAACCGGCAGGCGATGCAAACCGAAATCGCAACCTTTCGCAAAGTGCTTGAGCGTGCCGAGCATGCCTTACACACGGGTGATTACGCCTATCTGCAAGACATGCTTGAAGTGGCTTCGCAGGCGCGTCGCGACTGGGTGGGGCAGCAATCGTGAGTGGTGCTGCGTACCTTGATTTGCCGCGTGTCAAACATGCGCGAGGCGACGTCGAGTTGCCCGGCTCAAAAAGTATTTCAAATCGCGTACTGCTTCTAGCGGCGCTGGCGCTGGGCTCTACCCGTATTGATGGCTTGCTTGAGTCAGACGATACGACGGTGATGCTCAACGCTTTGCAGCAACTTGGTGTTCAGGTGACACGCCACACCGCCGATTCAGTCACAGTGCAAGGGGTCGCGTGGTTTGCGGTCGACAAGGCTGACTTGTTTATGGGCAATGCCGGTACCGCGATTCGCCCTCTGACAGCGGTGCTGGCACTGATGGGAGGGCACTATGGCCTGTCGGGTGTGCCGCGCATGCACGAGCGCCCGATCAGGGATTTAGTGGATGGCCTGCGTGACCTCGGTGCCAAGCTCACCTACACGGGTCAAGAAGGCTATCCGCCGCTGCTGATTTCTCCGCCCGGCGCCTTGAATGATCGCGTGCGCGTGCAGGGGTCGGTGTCCAGTCAGTTTTTGACTGCGGTGTTGATGGCAGCGCCCTTGGCAGTCGCACGCTCAGGCCGCCCGCTCGTCATTGAGGTACTTGGCGAACTGATTTCAAAGCCCTATATCGACATTACCTTAAACCTGATGGCGCGTTTTGGCGTACAGGTCGAGCGCAACGGCTGGCAGCAGTTTGTCGTCCCCGCGCACGCCGCATACTCCTCTCCCGGGCAGATTTTTGTTGAGGGCGATGCGTCCTCAGCGTCTTATTTTTTAGCGATGGGTGCCTTGGGTATTGGGCCGATTTGTGTGCTTGGCGTAGGTCAGGACAGTATTCAGGGTGATGTGGCGTTTGCCGATACCGTGCAGGCCATGGGTGCGCACGTGCAGCGTGAGGCAGCTTCAATCACTGTGTCGGGAATTGACTTATCCAAAGGCCAGCGTTTAAAAGCGTTTGATACTGACTTTAATTTGATCCCAGATGCTGCGATGACCGCAGCGATGTTGGCTTTATTTGCCGATGGGCCTTGTACCTTGCGCAACATTGGTAGCTGGCGCGTCAAAGAAACAGACCGGATCGCCGCCATGCAAACCGAGCTGCAAAAGCTTGGCGCCAACGTGCAAAGCGGTCCTGATTGGTTGTGTGTCGCGCCGATCGAGGCAGGGCAGTGGCGCGGCGCGTCAATCGACACCTATGATGATCACCGCATGGCAATGTGTTTTTCTCTTGCCGCGTTTGGGCCTGCTGCTGTGCGCATCATGGATCCAGGGTGCGTCAGTAAAACGTTTCCGACCTATTTTGATGTGTTTAAAGGTCTTTTGACTTGAGCGCGCTCAGCCCTGTCATTACCATTGATGGCCCAACTGCGTCGGGTAAAGGCACGGTCGCCCATCGAGTGGCGACGGCCTTAGGGTGGGGCGTGCTCGATAGTGGGGCTCTATACCGCTTGACCGCTTTGTCGGTGTTGCAGCAGGCAATCGACCCTGAAGACACAGCCGCGGTCGCGCGGGCAGGGCAACAACTTGAGGTCAGTTTTCAGCCCAAGGGGGTGACGCTGTTTGGTCATGAGGTGTCTGAACTCATCCGGCAAGAGCACGTGGGCAACCTCGCCTCGCGTCTGGCGCCTAACCCAGCTCTGCGTCAGGCCTTGCTTGAACGGCAAAGAGCGTTTCGGACTGCGCCTGGCTTGGTGGCCGATGGCCGCGATATGGGGACGATCGTTTTCAAAGATGCCTCGCTGAAGATATTCTTAGTCGCTGATGCACAGGCACGTGCCGAGCGTCGCTGTAAGCAGTTGATCGAAAAGGGAATTTCTGCTAACCTAGACAACCTTGTCGCTGATATGCGCGAGCGTGATGCACGTGATATTGAACGTGCTGTTGCACCGCTTGTACCAGCACCAGACGCACACGTGGTTGATTCGTCGCAACTGACAATCGAGCAAACGGTGCAAAACGTCCTTGACCTGTGGTCAAGGGTTCTACCAACCCCACCCGTAAAGGCGTAGGGGCTGTTCGCCCGGCAAATTTTGCTTGGCACGCAGCAACTGCAAGCTGAACGGCGTGTAACCCGGCCCCAAAGGCCACCTGGATCTCCTTCACATGTCAACTCAACAACTCTCAACCGATGCAGGCGAAAGCTTTGCAGCGATGTTTGCAGCAAGTATCGAAAAGCAAGATATGAAGTCCGGCGAGGTCATCTCTGCCGAAGTCGTGCGTATTGACCAT
>CANCMG010000120.1 GCA_947378965.1 Alcaligenaceae bacterium
CAATTGCGTCTGCGAGATTTAGGTGGTCTGATCGTGATCGATTTTATCGACATGGAAGACACCAAAAACCAACGCTCAGTTGAAAACCGCTTGCGCGATGCGCTGCACTTTGACCGTGCTCGCGTGCAAATGGGCAAGATTTCGCGCTTTGGTTTAATGGAGCTTTCGCGCCAGCGTCTGCGCCCTGCCTTAAACGAAGGCTCGCATATCACCTGCCCCCGCTGTAACGGCACTGGCGTGATTCGCGATGCTGAGTCAAGCGCCCTGCAGGTCTTGCGCCTGCTGCAAGAAGAGGCCATGAAAGAAAACACGGCCGCCGTGCACGCCCAAGTGCCGGTTGACGTTGCTACCTTCTTGTTGAACGAAAAGCGCTCAGACATTACCAAGATCGAAGCTCGCCTGAAGGTCAACCTGATCCTGATCCCCAATCGTCACCTTGAGACACCGCATCACCACATTGAGCGGTTGCGTCACGACGACCCACGCCTTGAAGACCTCAAGACCAGTTTTGATATGGTCGATGCCCCTTCAACGGACATGAGTTGGGCGCCTAAAGAGCAAGAAGTCAAAGCAAAACCAGAAGCTTTGGTGAAAGGGATTACGCCCTCGCAACCGGCTCCAGTCTCTTCAACCCCAGCCAAAAAAGCTGCCGCGGCATCAACAGAATCATCGCCAGGTTTGTTTAAACGCTTGATGGGTTGGCTGACTGGTGGTTCTACCGAAGAGAAAAAAGTCGAAGAGGCACCCAAGCCAAGCGAAGCGCGTGGCGAACGCGGCCGTCACGGTCAGGGCAATCGCGGCAATGGCAATCGCGGTAGTCAAAACCGTGGTCGCCGCCCCGAGCAACGTAATGATGCACGCTCGGGTGCAGAAGCGTCAACTGACGGCGATAATCGCCGCCCACCTCGCGAAGACGCAACCGGTGCAGGTCGCACCGCAGGCGCTGAGCAAAGCGATGAGGGCTCACGTCAAGGCGGTCGCCATCCACGCGGTCGCGGACGTCCGCGTCGCGACGAGGGTGAAGGCCGGCAAGAGAGCACTGACGGCACGCAGGTGAATGCAGTCGCCGGCGCGCAAGCCAGTGGTGCCCCACAGACCCCACGTCAGCCGCAAGGCCCACGTGCTGAAGCTGTTAACTCTGCTCAAGCCGACGACCAACTGCACCTGCAAAACGGCCCAGAAGGGCAACCAGGCTCTGAAGATGACAACAGCGGTGATCCAGAACGCAAACGCCGTCGTCGTCGTAGCCGTCGTGGTAAACGTGGTCAAGACGAAGGTTCAGGCTTTGAGAACGAAGATGGTTCAACAAGCGTGCAACAGTCCGAGACTCAGGCTCAGCCAAACGGTGATGTAACGACTCAAGCCGCACCCATGGCAGCCCCAGCGCCGTTGCAAACGCATGTTGCACCAACCTATGAGGCACCTGTGTCGCAGGCGTATGTTGCTCCGGTTCAGCCGGCAGCTGCACCTGTTTCAACGCCAGCGGCTCAAGCCCCGGCGGCACCTGCAGCTTACGTCGCACCCGCAGCACCTGCTGCCTACGTGAACGTGGCCCCTGCAACTGAGCCTGCCGCGAATGTTGCTGCTGCTCCTGTAGCTGCTGCTGTAGCTGCTGCTGTGGCTGCTGCTCCTGCTGTGGCTCCTGCCCCTGCTGCTGCCCCTGCTCCTGCTGTAGCTCCTCCTGCTGCTGCTCCTAGTGCTCCTGCTCCGGCACCAATGGCTGCTGCTGTTGCACCGGTCGCACCAGCTCCTGTTGCACCAGTCACTGTCGCCGCACCTGCACCGGTTGCGGTAGAAGCGGCTGCTCCAAGCATCACAGCGCCCGCAACTGCACCCGTGGCAGATCTGGCAACGTTGCACGCCATCGTACGTTCGGCTGGGCTGCAATGGATTGAAAGTGATCCGATTCGTGTCGCTCAAACCTTGGCTGAACAACCCACAGTCAGCGTCAAACTCGGTCGCGAGCGCAAGCCCGCAGTCGTCATTTCGAGCGAACCTTTGGTACAGGTCGAAACGCGCGTTTGATGCGAGCTTGACCCTACCCCGCTGCCCCGCAGTGAGGAAAATACAAACGGCGACCTAGGTCGCCGTTTGTATTTGGGCAATGCGCCATGGGCCTGAGTCAGCCTAGCTCTGGTACCAAAAACATAAGAGAACTGATTCACGTGCCGAATACTAAGATTAATTGTGTCGGTTCACGCTGAAGTTGATACTTACCTTAATTTAGTACCACGTCACTATTGCGCAGCAGCAGGGTTCACCCCAATATCACGGGCAAGCAAACCACGGCTAGACTCTTAAATTGGTCAGACCAATTTAAAAGATATCAACTGCCATGAGCCTTGCCTGTACCCTTTTTGCTCCGCTTGATCTCAGGGTCACCCAGTACGATGCCGACGAACCCGGCGACTACGAAGTGCGTGTGCGCTTAGGTGCTGGCGGCATTTGCGGCTCAGATTTGCATTACTACGAACATGGCCGCGCTGGGATTTTTGCGCTGCGCGCGCCGTTTATTCCTGGCCACGAGGCCTCGGGTGTTGTCGATGCGGTAGGCGCCGCGGTCACGCGCGTGAAACTTGGACAAAAAGTCGCAGTGAATCCGTCGCACCCGTGCGGCCATTGCAGCTACTGCCGCGAAGGGAGAGGCAATCTCTGCACGCAGATGGTTTTCATGGGCAGCGCCGCGATTTTTCCACATCTGCCCGGCTTATTTCGCGAGCACTTTATCGTGGGCGAACAACAGCTCACACCAATCGATGAGCCAGAAGTCACCTTGGGCGAGATCGCCTGCGCCGAACCACTCTCGATTGGCATGCATGCGATGCACCGCGCCGGCTCAGTCATGGGAAAGACGATTTTGATTACCGGTGGTGGCACGATTGGTTGTATGGCTGTCATCGCCGCACGTATCGCAGGAGCCGCGCAGATTATCGTATGCGATATCCACGACCGAGCGCTGAACTTAGCACGCCAAGTCGGCGCGAACCGCACCGTGCGCATCGATCAAACTTTGCCTGAACAAATTGCCGATTGCGCCGATATCAGCATCGAAGCGGCTGGTAGTCCAGCAGCTGTCAACACCTGCCTGACCGCCACACGTCGAGGCGGCACGATCGTACAAGTTGGCACACTCTCAACAGACATCATGTTTGCAGCCAATCAAATCATGTCGCGCGAACTGAATTATGTAGGCGCATTTCGTGCACATGCAGCGTTTGATTGGGCTGTGCAAGCCATCCGAACGCGCCGTGCGGACGTTCGTGCGTTGATCAGTGCCCAAGTACCACTGAGCGAATCTAAAGAGGCCTTCGAACTCGCGCGAGACCGCAGCCGGCACACCAAAGTTCAGCTCGTGGTTTGATAAAAACTTTTTTTGTCCCTCTCATTCAAGACGATTCATCCAAGAAAACGTATCAAGAACACCTTATTTATTATTTCAAACGGGAGACCCACCATCATGACAAGCCTCACTACCAAAACCGCCTTTGCGCTGTTGTTGTGCGCGGCCGCAGCCGCGCCAACGTTGGCGCAAACCAAACTGAAATGGGCACACGTGTACGAGACCTCTGAGCCTTATCACACCACCTCGGTGTGGGCTGCTGAAGAAATCAAAAAGCGCTCTAACGGTCGTTACCTGATCGACGTCTATCCTGCCTCACAACTTGGTAAAGAGAACGATATTAATCAAGGCTTAGGCCTGGGCACTGTTGACATCATCATTTCGGGTTCGAGCTTTGCTGCGAAAAACTTTTCACGTATTGGGGTCACCTATTATCCCTACACCTTTCGTGGCGTCGAGCACCTACTGGCCTACACGAAGAGTGATATCTACAAAGAACTAAACGCGGGTTACGCCAAGAGCAGCGGTCACACCATCGTGGCAACTACATACTACGGGGTGCGCCACACCACGACTAACCGCTTATTCAAAACCTGCGAAGAAATGAAAGGCCTGAAGATTCGCGTACCTGACGTACCAGCCTATTTGGCGATGCCACGCGCTTGCGGCGCCAACACCTCACCCATTGCCTTCGCAGAAGTTTATCTTGCCTTACAAAATGGCACTGTTGAAGCACAAGAAAATCCTTTACCCACCATCGAAGCTAAAAAATTCTATGAAGTTCAAAAGAACATTGTGCTGACGGGGCACATCGTTGATCACTTGAATACGATTGTCGCAGGAGGCCTCTGGAAAAAACTCAGTGATGCTGACAAAGCGATGTTCAGTGAGGTCATGCAAGAAGCCGCAGCAAAATCTTCACTGCAAATTGCAGAACGTGAAAAAGAACTCGTCGGCATCTTCAAAGCCAAGGGCATTAACGTTGTCGAAGTTGACACCAAAGCTTTTCAGGCAATTGTGGTTCAAAAGGTACCTTTCGAGCAGTATGGCTATCAGAAAGCCGATTGGGACCGCATTCAGGCCATCAAATAAATCATGACGGCTGCAACCCCTTCGTCTCGCTCGGCACACGTATCAGGTGCCGACACCTCAGCAGCCAACACTCACACAATTTCGTCTGCTGACGAAATTGTGGCGAGTTTTGCCGAAGCCGATCATCAAACCGTGTCGCTTGAAAGCTACGCCTTTGAAGATTGGCTCAGTCTGATCTTTTTTTGGTTGATGACGGCTCTTGTCTGTCTGCAATTCATTACCCGATACATTTTGAATGATTCGGTCTCATGGACCGAAGAGCTCGCAGTGTATTGCCTGATCGTCGTCGTTTTTGTCGGGTCTGCAGCTTGCGTGCGTCGCAGCCGTCACATTCAGGTGAATTTTCTGTATCGTTACTTACCCAAGCCTTTGGGCAAGCTATGTTCTATGCTGGTCGATCTTCTGCAAATTGGCTTTTTTTGCTACGTGGCTTGGCTCTTTGCCCGCTACGCCTTAGCCGTCAATAACGAGCCCATGACCACGATTCAATGGAATAAAAGCCACATCTACTGGCTCGCCTTCGCCGGCATGTTCTTGATGGCCTTGCGTTCGATTCAAACAACCTATTTGCACTGGCGCCAAGGCTATTCAGCCCTGACCCGCCCAGAAGCTTACGACTGACCTCTCCGGATTCAAGCCATGTTGATATTGACGACTGCTTTTTTGGCCTTCATGATTTTAGGCCTGCCAGTTGCCGTGGCGATGGCAGGCTCATCGCTGCTTTACATTCTCGTATCTGGTTCGGTACCCGATATCGTGGTCGCCCAGCGGATGATCTCTGGAATCGAATCGTTTCCCTTGCTTGCCGTGCCATTTTTTATTCTGGCGGGCAATCTCATGAATATCGCGGGCATCACCGGTCGCATCTATGAGTTTGCCGTTTCACTGGTCGGTTGGATGCGTGGCGGCTTGGGCCAAGTCAATATTATTGGCTCTGTGATTTTTTCGGGCATGTCAGGCACTGCCATCGCTGACGCAGCGGGCCTGGGCTCAATCGAGATCAAAGCCATGAAAGACCACGGCTATGACACCGAATTTGCAGTGGGCGTTACGGCTGCCTCGGCAACACTCGGGCCAATCATTCCACCCTCACTGCCCTTTGTGATCTACGGCATGATGGCCAATGTATCGATCGGCGCGCTCTTTATTGCCGGCATTTTGCCAGGGCTCTTCATGACCGCGATGATGATGCTCACCGTCGCCTATTTTGCACGCAAAAACAAATGGGGCGGTGACGTTCCGTTTGAGTGGAAGCGCCTGGGTGGAGCTGGGCTTGAAATTCTGATCGTACTGGCGTTTCCGCTGTCGATCTGGCTCATGACCAAGTACGGTTTGTCACCCAATATCTCTGCCGCCATTGCCTTCGCGGTCTTACTTGCGCTGGATTGGAAATTTAACTTCTCAGCCGTGATGGCGCTGATGACCCCCGTGATCTTGATTGGCGGCATGACCATGGGATGGTTCACGCCAACCGAGGCCGCAGTCGCTGCCGTGATTTGGGCCTTGTTTTTGGGCTTAGTGCGTTATCGTTCAATGACATTGCGCAATCTTATCAAAGCGAGTTTCGACACAATCGAAACAACGTCTTCGGTCTTGTTTATCGTGACCGCTGCCTCAATCTTTGCGTGGCTACTGACCACCACACAAGCCGCACAAATGCTCACTGCCTGGATCGTCTCGGTCACCAGCGAGAAATGGGTGTTTCTTTTGCTGGCGAATTTGTTAATTTTGTTTGTGGGCTGTTTTATCGACACGATTGCCGCCATTACGATTCTCGTGCCGATCTTGTTGCCCGTTGTCTTGCTGATGGGTATTGATCCCATTCACTTTGGTTTGATCATTACGCTGAACCTCATGATTGGTTTGCTACACCCACCGCTGGGCATGGTGCTATTTGTGCTGGCGCGCATCGCCAAACTGTCAGTTGAACGTACCACAATGGCGATCTTGCCTTGGCTGGTACCACTGATGTTTGCGTTAATCGCGATCACCTACATCCCGGCAATCACACTGTGGTTGCCACAACAATTAGGCATCAGCAAATAACCACTCACATGAAAATCACCTCAGCACGCATCATTGTCTGCAGCCCCGGTCGTAACTTTGTTACCTTAAAGATTGAAACGGACGAAGGCCTGACCGGTATCGGCGACGCCACGTTAAATGGCCGTGAGTTATCTGTAGCAAGTTACCTGCAAGATCACGTGATCCCTTGCCTGATCGGACGTGATCCACATCAAATCGAAGATATCTGGCAATACTTGTATCGCGGCGCTTACTGGCGACGCGGTCCGATCACCATGACCGCGATTGCAGCAGTCGATACCGCCTTATGGGACATAAAAGCGAAAGCCGCCGGGCTGCCGCTGTATCAGTTGTTAGGTGGCAAGAGCCGTACCGGTGTGATGGTGTACGGCCATGCGAATGGGTCAGACATCGAACACACTGTTGACGAAGTGCTGCGCTATGCCGATATGGGCTACAAGGCGATTCGCGCGCAGAGTGGCGTCCCCGGGATTAATAAAGTCTATGGCGTGGGGCGCGGCACGATGTTTTATGAGCCGGCCGATGCAGACCTGCCGTCTGAGCATGACTGGTCAACTGAAAAATATCTTCGTCATACCCCTAAACTCTTTTCTGCAATTCGCGACAAGTTGGGCTGGGATCATCACTTGCTTCACGATGTGCATCATCGACTGACCCCGATTGAAGCCGCACGCTTAGGCAAAGATCTTGAGCCCTATCGTTTGTTCTGGATGGAGGATGCAACGCCCGCCGAAAATCAAGAAGCATTCAAACTGATTCGACAACACACCACAACTCCGCTAGCTGTCGGTGAGATTTTTAACTCGATCTGGGATTGCAAAGACCTGATCGAAAATCAGTTAATTGATTTCATTCGCACGACGGTTGTTCATGCTGGGGGCATTAGTCATTTGCGTCGCATCGCTGATTTGGCCGCACTGTATCAGATTCGCACAGGCTGCCATGGCGCAACAGACTTATCCCCCGTTTGTATGGGCGCCGCTTTACACTTTGATTTGTGGGTGCCCAACTTTGGTATTCAAGAATACATGCAGCATACCGATGAAACAGACGCCGTGTTTCCGCACGCGTATACGTTCAAAGACGGCTTCATGTACCCAGGAGAGGTCGCAGGCCACGGTGTTGAAATTGATGAGGCGCTTGCAAAAAAATATCCGTATCAACGCGCCTACCTACCGGTCAATCGACAACAACACGATGGCACGCTCTGGAACTGGTAGGTAGCAAGAACTTGGCTAAGCCTCTTGATCCAAGCAACCTGGCAGAGCTCGCTGCTGACGTGACGCGTTTGCATTACCCACGCGAACAACTCAAAACTGGCATTGTGCACCTAGGGCTTGGCGCCTTTGTCAGGGCGCATATGATCGCAATGACCGAAGCCGCCATTTATGCGCAACAAGATTTGCGTTGGGGCATCGTTGGTGTTTCGTTGCGACACGCAGATACGCGCAATGCCTTACAAAAACAAGAGGGGCTCTACACCCTCGCGTTGCGTGAGACGGCGATGGGGGGCAACGTACAACAAGGTCTTCAAGTCCTTGGCTGCCTGCGTCACATTTTGGTTGCACCCGAAAATCCAATGGCCGTCCTTAGCGCGATTGCTGCCTCAGACACACACATCGTTAGCCTGACTGTCACCGAGAAAGGGTATTGTCACCAGCCTTCGCAAGGCACCTTGCAATGGGATCATCCCGACATCGTGCACGACCTGCAGCATCCCGCGTCGCCACGCAGTGCCATCGGGTTTCTTGTGCGAGGCTTACAGCAACGTTACCTCACTCACAAGCAGCCCTTGACCTTGTTATCGCTGGATAATCTACCGACTAACGGACACGTGTTATCGACCCTCGTACTGAGTTTTGCAGACAAACTCGATCCCGCATTGGCGCAATGGATCAAAGCCAATTGCACATTTCCGAATTCAATGGTCGATCGGATCGTCCCTAAAACAACAGAATCCGATCGTTCTGATATTGCACTTGCTCTTGGTCTGCATGATGCCTGGCCCGTCGTTGCCGAGACATTTTGTCAGTGGGTGCTTGAAGATCAATTTGCCTCAGAGCGGCCCGCCTGGGAGTTGGGTGGCGCAAGATTTGTTGAGTCAGCCGCAGCGTGGGAAACCTTGAAGCTGCGCATGGTCAACGGCACGCACTCGGCCATTGCCTACCTGGGCGCACTGGCCGGCTGGCAAACGGTCGACCAAGCCATGAAGCAGCCTGCCCTTGTTCACTTTCTGGAGGCCTTGATGCGCGAAGAAATTGAGGCCACGCTGCCTGAACTGCCAGGCCTCGACCTTCAAGCTTACCGACAGAGCTTGCTGGCCCGTTTTACCAATGCAGCGTTAGCGCATCGCACACAACAAATCGCAATGGACGGCTCGCAGAAAATCCCACAACGCTGGCTCAACACGATCAAAGAACTGCAGACGCAGAAAAAGCCCTGTGTAAGACTTGCTCTGTGCCTAGCCGCTTGGATACAGTACTTAGGTGGAGTTGACGAGCTTGGCAACACTTATAGCATTCAAGATCCGTTAAACGCCTTATTGCAAGTGGCTCTCGCTCATGTCACTGCTTCAGCAGGAGCCGCACTGCCGCCCGATGTGTTGGCGCTGCGACAGACTCAAGCGATCTTTAGCGTAAAGGAGATTTTTAACGATCTAAGCCAAAACTCAAACTTAATCGCAATCGTCGCACAACAGCTCGATCACCTAAGGCAACTCGGGATCAAACAGACGCTGGACAGCGTTACGTGAAGCGCAAACAAGCGGTCGTTCAGTTCGATATCGAGCGACCCGAGAGCGGACCGCAACGGTGCGAAGCCTCAAAGGTGAGTTCGTAACAGAGTCGATGTTAGAGCTCAACCGACCCATACTGCGCCTGCGGCCTTACGCCGTGACAGCATCCACCGGCTGATTAGTCATAATCGCCATTAAGCGAGCAAGCTCGGCACGCAGCTGACGGCGATCCAACACCATATCGATCGCACCTTTTTGCTGTAAAAATTCTGAACGTTGAAAGCCTTCAGGCAGTTTTTCACGCACGGTTTGTTCGATCACGCGCGGGCCAGCAAAGCCGATTAAGGCCTTGGGTTCGCCAATCACGACATCGCCCATGAACGCAAAGCTAGCCGATACGCCACCCATGGTGGGATCAGTCAGCACACTAATAAAGGGCAACTTGGCCCCTGACAGACGCGTCAACATGGCATTGGTTTTAGCCATTTGCATCAGTGAAAACAAACTCTCTTGCATGCGCGCGCCGCCCGAGGCAGCAACGCAAATAAAGGGTACCTTTTGAGCAATGGCTGCCTGCACACCTTGCACAAACCGCTCGCCCACGACCGAGCCCATCGAGCCGCCCATGAACTCAAACTCAAAACAGGCCAACACGCAGGCGACGCTGTGAATACTGCCACTCGTGACGATCAATGCATCACTTTCACCTGTTTGACGCACAGCCTCTTGGATGCGCTCGGGGTACTTACGCGAATCTTTGAATTTGAGTGGATCCATTGAGCGCGTGTTAGAGCCGATTTCGACGCGACCTTCGATATCGAGCAGCGACTCAATACGGGCGCGTGCGCCAAGGCGCATGTGATGGTCGCACTTTGGGCAAACATGTAGATTGGCAGCTAAATCTTCGTTGTACAGCACCGCCTCGCAGGCTGGGCACTTGAGCCAAACGCCCTCAGGGACCCGCTTGGTTTGCGTAGTTGTCGTATTAACCGTTTTGTTAATGCGAGGGGGTAATAACTTGCCTAGCCAACTCATGCCTGGTTTCCGCTTGCCTGGATCCCTGCAGCATGACCCTGCGCACTCGCGCCTGAGGGCAGCCTGGCCACATCAAGCGCCTGACGAATCCCTGCCAGCCACGTTGCACCCGCGTCAATCGCAGCTTGCGACTGCTGGGCAGGTGGCAGCCCTGCGCAAGCCTTGGTCATGGTATCGATCAGCTTGCTACCGATCACAACCGCGTCAGCCACCAAGCTAATTTTTTGTGCGCTTTGCGCGTCACTGATACCAAAGCCGACACCAACCGGTAACGACACATGCTGGCGAATACTTTGCAAACGCGTGGCAACATCTGCCGTATCAAGGTTGCCCGCGCCGGTCACACCGTTCAGCGAGACGTAATACACATAACCACGCGCGATCTTACCAACAGCGCGAATGCGCGCTTCGGTTGACGTAGGCGCCAACAAAAAGATTGGAGCAATATGGTGTTGCTCTAGCATTTGAACAAACTCGCCGATTTCTTCAGGCGGATAATCAACCGTTAACAAACCATCAATACCGGCAAGCTGTGCCCGCTCGGCAAATTGCTTTTGCCCCATGCTTTCGATCGGGTTAGCGTAGCCCATCAAGACGATAGGCGTTTGCTGGTCAGTTGTTCTGAATTCAGCCACCATCTCTAAAACATGCTTTAAACCAACACCTTGCGCAATCGCGTGCTCGGCAGCACGCTGAATGACCGGGCCATCGGCCTGTGGGTCTGAAAACGGGATCCCAAGTTCAATCACATCAGCCCCAGCTTTGACCAGAGCATGCATCAAGGGCACCGTGGTGGCAGGCAACGGATTGCCGGCCGCGATGTATGGAACAAGCGCTGCGCGCTTTTGCTCAGCAGCTCGGGCAAAAGCGGCTGCGATGCGATCGGGGTATTGAGTCATGAATGTAAAAACCTTTAAAGCACCATGCCAGCACGTTGCGCCACAGTGTTGATATCTTTATCGCCGCGACCAGACAAATTAATCAGAATGACCTTGTCTTTAGACAGCGTCGGCGCCAATTTTGCAGCATAGGCCAGCGCATGAGCCGTTTCAAGCGCAGGGATGATACCTTCGATGCGGCAGCAGTGATGAAAGAACTTGAGCGCTTCTTCATCGGTGACACTGACATACGAGGCACGACCGCTATCTTTGAGCCAGGCGTGCTCGGGGCCCACGCCTGGGTAGTCAAGGCCTGCAGACACCGAGTGCGTTTCAGCAACCTGGCCGTTTTCGTCTTGCAACACGTAGGTGCGATTGCCATGCAACACACCCACTTTACCTGCAGTGAGTGTGGCCGAGTGTTTGCCGCTGTCCACGCCTTCTCCGGCCGCTTCGACACCAATCAACTTGGTCTGCTCGTAAGGGATATAGGGGTGAAAAATACCCATCGCGTTTGAGCCGCCACCTACACAAGCCAGCACATAGTCAGGCTGCTTACCCGCGTACAAGGGCATCTGCTCGATCGATTCTTTACCGATCACAGAGTGAAAATTTCGTACCATCATCGGGTAAGGGTGAGGGCCGGCAACCGTGCCAATAATGTAAAACGTATCGTCAACATTAGTGACCCAATCGCGCATCGCTTCGTTCAAAGCATCTTTGAGTGTGCGTGAACCTGAGGTGACAGGTACCACGGTCGCCCCAAGCAACTTCATGCGATACACGTTAGGCGACTGACGCTTGACGTCTTCGATGCCCATGTAGACCACACATTCCAGGCCGTAACGCGCGCAGATGGTGGCGGTGGCCACGCCGTGCTGGCCGGCGCCGGTTTCGGCAATGATGCGCGGCT
>CANCMG010000121.1 GCA_947378965.1 Alcaligenaceae bacterium
GCGTACCTCTTTGTAATACTCAATCTCGTCCGCACTTGGACGAAAGCCCTCGTTGCAAAGTTTCACCCACGAGGGATGCGTGCACAACGCACCTTTAAACCCGGTGTCACGTGCGCGAAGAATCGCTTTCGTTAACGTGGCTTCATCCACTTCGTTTTGCGTCACGCACAGCGGATAACTCATGCCTTGTGCTTGGCCATTTACCGAGGTTGCCACGGTAATGATCTGCCCTTTAATAAACTCAATGGGCTCGACCTCAAGTGTGGTCTCAAAAGGGATCTCAAGGTTTTGGTACAGAGCCTGTTCGTTGATCGTCAGTGTGCCTATTCTTGCGCTCGCACGGGCAATGTCTAAAGCATTCCAGACACCTTGTGCGGTCGTAATTTCAAGATCAATTTCAAGCGAACCTTGGATGATTCCTCTTTCGCGTTCGAGCGCATCAATCTTTGTACTAGCCAGTGAAAGCTCGGCGGCATCAGCCACCCCAACGAGTACCACGCCTGTCAGCCCCGCAAAGACGGTTGCCTCAAGTTCGGCATAGACAGTTTGGGCGTTCAAGCGAACAAACACCTCAGCGCCTCCACGCGAAGCTGCCGCGATCGCGGCGGGCATCTGAGCCTGCAGCGTCTGCTGCCAGTCTTGGGCCGAGTGTTTAACAATGTCCAACACAATGGCATCTGCCCAAGAATCAAAGGCTTTATCTGCAAGTTTAGGATCATCAATTGATAACGCAATCAATGAACGACGAATATATGGTGGCATCGCAAGGTATCCAAAGAAATAATACGCAAAAATTTAAGTTTCTAAGTTCACAGTGTCAGGCTAAGGTCACTTTCACAGGGTCACGTCTAGGTAACTTTGAAAGTGTCGCGTGAAGGTCACTTAGACAAAACCCGCATGAACAGGGGCAACTTGCTCGGCCACTGCACACACACAGCCACTAAACCCCAAGAGGCGTGCTTCACGCGCGGCACGAAGCGTGTCTGCCACAGACGCCAAGCCACCGCGCGAACCTGGTCGCCAAAACGCCCCAAGAGGTTGCTTGCCCAACATGCGCGCCGCCACGAGCGTGCGGGTCATTAAAAATCGATACAAGCGAAATTCGTTTTGCGGCACCGCGCCCAACATCATCGACAAGTCAATCCGACCTACACCCATCGCCGTAATGCGGCTGCTGGCTCGACCTAGGGTATCGGCATTCCAAAAGCTTTTTGCAGACTCAAGCATTAAGACAATTTCGGTTGAGCCGACTTCAACGCCGCGTGCTTTTTCAAGCTCAGTGATTAAGGCGTCGATTTCTACGATATCAGCGGGCTCTTCGGGTGATGGCAACACAATACCTGTCAAGCCACGGCTGACCGCGGCACGCACATCCGCCCAGCGGGTTGCTCGATCGACACGAACAAACACTTGCGTTGACGCTGCCGCAAGTTGCGCAATGTTAGCCCTTAAGCTCGCGCGCGCACTGTCTTTGTTTTTAGGGGGCACGGTGTACTCAAGATCAAGTACAACCACATCGGCGCCCAGCGGTTCAACGTGGGTCATTACATCAACCTGATCCGCCGCAACAATCAACCAGGATCGCCTTGAATTTTTATTTGTCGTCATTGTTATCGCCTTTAAATGATCTTTCGTTCTTTTAAGCTCGACTGCGTCTGAGCATCGATACCGATCCGCCCGAGTAATTCAGCAGTATGCTCGCCGAGTTCGGGTGCTGGTCGACGAATCGCGCCGGGCGAGTCTGATAGACGCGGCACAACGGCATGCATGGGAACCGACCCCATCTCTTTATCAGGCATATCGACCACAATTTGCCGAGCAATCACATGCGGGTCTTTAATGAACTGATCAACCGAATAAACGGGGGCCGCCGTGATCTCATTTTTTTCAAAAAAGGCCATCCCCTCTTCAAGCGTATGTGTTGAAATAAAGGCACGAATGGGCGCCTCGGCCTCATCGGCATGGATGACGCGATCTGCATTGGTGCGAAAACGCGGGTCGGTCAACATCTCAGGCACACCCAAGGCGGTATATAAGCGATTCACCATCACTTGCATCGACGCCGACATCGAAATCCAGCGCCCGTCTTTGGTCGGAAATACATTACGGGGACCAGCAGTATTTGAGCGGCTTCCCATCCGTGGATCGATCTTTTGCGTCAGCTGATACACGGCTGCCGAAGGGCCTAACACTGAGTACATTGGATCAAGCAGGGGCAGATCAATCACCTGACCACGCCCTGTTTGATCACGATGCCTAAGCGCGGTCATGACCGCAAACGACCCATACAAACCGGTAATCATGTCAGCCATCGCTAAGGGCGGCAACACTGGCTCGCGATCTTCAAAACCATTTTTAGCCGCAAAACCCGACACCCCTTCGATCAAGGTGCCAAACCCTGGCCGCAAGCGATAGGGGCCATCTTGCCCCCAACCTGAAATACGTACCACCACAATCCCTGGATTTCTTTTTAATAGAACCTCTGGCCCAAAGCCCATTGTTTCTAACGTACCTGGCCTGAAGTTTTCGATTAGTACATCGGCCGTTTCAACAAGTTTGAGCAGTAACTCTTTACCTTCGTTCGCGCGCAAATCAAGCGTTAGGCTCTTTTTGTTACGCCCATAGACTTTCCAGTGAACGCTAAAACCTTTTATTCGCCAATCGCGTAAAGGATCGCCCTTACCAGGCTGCTCGATCTTGATCACCTCAGCGCCAAAATCTGCAAGCTGAAGGCTTAACATGTTTCCTGCCACCAAGCGGGTCAAGTCTAGAACAACTAAACCGTCAAGGGGGCACGATGCATCGGACTGAAAGGGAGTCATACTTTAATTAACCTCTAAATTTTGGATCAAACCAATCGCGCAGCGAATCGCCAAACAAATTGAACGCAAATACTGAAAGAGAAATTGCTAACCCCGGAAAAACAATCATCCAGGGTGCCTCGCGATAAAAATCTGTTGCACTACCCGACAACATCAACCCCCAGGCCGCTGTGGGCTCGGTGACGCCTAGCCCTAAAAAAGACAACGAGGCTTCAAGCAAAATTGCCTGGGCAATGTAAGAGGTTAAAACAATTAGATACGGAGCCGTCACGTTAGGTGCAATGTGAATAAACATAATTCGCCAATTTGAATAACCAGCAGCCCGAGCGGCATCCACATAAAGCATTTCACGAACAGACAGTGTGGCAGCACGAACAACCCGTGCAGCCCGCGGCACAATCGGTAACGCAATCGCTAAGATTAAATTCAGATCAACTCCAGCGACGACCTTAGAACTTAACATCGCCACCACCACCACGGCCAACACAATCACAGGAAACGACAACAAAATATCAATCAACCGTTGCACCAGTAAATCAGTTTTGCCGCCAAAATACGCAGAGGCGACTCCAATTGCAGCACCAAGGGTGCAGCCTAAAAATGACGACCAAAAGCCAATCGAGAGCGCAGTGCGAGCGCCATAGATCAGGCGCGAAAAAATATCACGTCCAAATTGATCTGCGCCCAACCAGTGCGACGCACTGGGCCCCGTCAACATCGCCGAGAAATCTATTTCAACCGGATCATAAGGCGCAAGCCACTGTGGTGCACAGGCGGCAATCAGTATCAGCAAAATAATTAAAAAACCCACGGCACCTAGGGGCTGCATTTTTGCAAAGCGCATCATGCTATTCATTTTTTGCGCCTCACTTGTACAAAATCCGAGGGTCTAATATGCCATAGAGCAAATCCACCAGCAAATTGATGGTAACAAACATGATGGCAATCAACATCACTAACGCTTGAAGTAGATTGAAATCGTTATGCGCGACAGCATCCACAAACAACCGGCCGATGCCGTTTAAATTAAACACCTGCTCAGTCACCACAAGCCCACCCAGCAAAAAAGCGAACTCTAAGCCAACCACCGTGAGCGCTGGCAACAGCGCGTTACCCAGCGCATGACGAATGACCACGGTACGTTCAAACAAGCCTTTTGCGCGAGCCGTACGAATATAGTCTTCAGACATCACTTCAATCACCGACGAGCGCACCAATCTGGCCACGACGGCCGAATAACGATAACCTACGGCAAGTGCCGGCCAAATCAGTTGAGACATGTTTGCAATCGGGTCGACATAGAAGGGCGTATAGGTCACCGGAGGTGACCAAGAAAAGAGCGACAACAAGCCTAAGACGATCATCATCCCTAACCAAAACGACGGTACGGCTAAGCCAGCAATCGTCACCACGCGTAAACAATAATCAATCCACGAATTGCGATACAGCCCCGCAAGCACGCCCAAGGGAATCGCAAAAAACACCGCAATCACCGCCGACATAATTGCCACTTGCAAGGTCAAGCCAACGCGAATGCCGATCTCTTCAATCACTGGGCGATTTGTCCAATACGAAATGCCAAAATCCAGAGTGACCAGACCTTTTAGCCAATAACCAAGCTGAACATAGAGCGGCCGATTCAAACCTAAGCGCTCACGTTCTTGCGCCACGACCTGTGCCGATACGTTTCCGCCATCGCCTCGTAATTTCAGTTCGATGACATCACCCGGCACCACACGCAACATAAAAAATACCAGCACCGCTACCCCGAGTAGGGTCGGAATCACCAGCAACAAACGTTTCAGAAGATAAGAGCCCATATCTTTGCCCGCCTAAAGTTTGATACAGGCTGCAAAATGCCCGGGTCTGATTTCACGCAATTCAGGGATGCTTTCTTGACACTCGGCGCTTGCACGTGGACAACGGGTATGAAACACGCAGCCTGCCAAGCGTCGCAAGGGCGAAGGAATTTCACCGACAATCGTTTTGCGTACACGCTGACGTTCGAGAATCGGATCAGGAACAGGCACCGCCTCAAGTAAAGATATTGTGTAAGGATGCAAGGCGTGACCGTAAAGTTCATCACGGTCAGCGACCTCCATGACACACCCTAGGTACATGACTACGACTCGATGAGCCAGATGCCTGACGACTGCCAAGTCATGCGCAATAAATAAATAGGCAATATTTTTTTGACGCTGCAGCTCATCAAGCAGATTAATGATCTGGCCTTGGATAGACACATCAAGGGCAGAAACAGGCTCGTCACACACAATCAACTTAGGCTCAAACGCTAAGGCACGCGCAATGCCGACCCGCTGACGTTGCCCACCCGACAGTTGGTGTGCATAGCGTTGCGCCATCTCAGGTAAGAGACCCACTTGCACGAGCAACTGGTCAACACGCTCACGAGTTGCCTGAGCGGTGGTGGTTTTTTTATAAACTTTTAGCGGCTCGGCAATCAGATCGCCCACTTTAATTCTTGGATTCAGCGAACTATACGGGTCTTGAAAGATCACTTGAATCTGTGTGCGCAACGCTTGTATCTGAGCACCAGAGGCGAGCGCCAAGTCTGCGCCTTCAAACAGCACCCTACCCGCACTCAATTGCTCTAGCTGCAAAATCATGCGTCCAATCGTTGTTTTGCCACAGCCCGATTCACCAACCAAACCCAGGGTGCGACCCGCTTGAATAGAAAAAGAGACCTCTTGAACCGCTCGCACAATCGCGGGCTGGCTAAACATACCCGCTTTCACTTTAAAGTGCTTAGTTAAAGACTCTACCGTTAATAACGCAGCAATCCCGTCACCATTTGAATGCGTGCTCGCAGCGTCTGACTGCAACCCCTCGAGTGCAGCCACGCTAGCGCTGACAGGCGCTAACAGCTGGCCTTCGTGATGGCAAGCAGAGTAACGTCCCTCTGGCAGCGCGATGAGTTGCGGCGCCACCGCACAGACCTCTGTTCGATACGCGCAACGTGGGGCAAAGGCACAGCCAACACCTAAGTGACGCATATCAGGCGGTTGACCCTCAATCGTCTCAAGTTGTTGCGCGCGAGGTAAATCTAAGCGGGGCACTGAACGAAGCAGGCCTCTTGTATAGGGGTGACGTGAATTGGCGAAGATCTGCGTTGCCGTTGCTTGTTCGACGGCAGACCCAGCGTACATGACCACGACCCGATGCGCATAACGGGCAACAATACCGAGGTTATGGGTGATCAACACGAGCGCGATACCCAGGCGTTCAGTCAGAGATTTCATCAACTCTAAAATCTGAGCCTGAATGGTCACATCAAGTGCTGTCGTCGGTTCATCCGCGATGAGCAGTTTAGGATTACAGGACAGGCCAATCGCAATCATGACGCGCTGTCGCATGCCACCTGAAAAATTATGTGGATACTGTTTTAAGCGCTGCTCGGGATCTGAAATACCCACAAGCGTCAATAACTCGATCGCTCGCGCTTGCGCTTGTTCGACACTCATTTTTAAGTGCAACCGTAATGGCTCCATGATCTGTCGTCCAATCGTCAGGATCGGATTCAGACTACTCATCGGCTCTTGGAAGATCATCGCAATATCACGGCCACGCAAAGCGCGTAAGTCGCGCTCAGCCATGCCGGTCAATGTCTGACCATCAAAAACGATCTGGCCATTTGAAATGCGGCCAGCGGGTTTGGCCAACAAACCCATGATGGCCAACGCACTCACAGATTTACCGCTGCCAGACTCACCCACGATTGCCAGCATCTCGCCTGGCGCAATCGACCAACTGACACGTCGTACCACCTCAATGACACCACGCTCGGTACGAAACTCAACCGACAAGTCGCGTACCGACAACAAGTCAGTGCAGCGCTTTGACGTCATTTTTTGGCCGGACTCAGCCACAGATCGCCTAGATCTTGATAAATCATTTGCGACGGAGAAATCGTCCAGCCCTGAACACGACTGCTTAACACGACGTTACGGCTCATGTGGAGAAAGGGCACGGCGTAGGCCTTTGTCATGGCTCGCATTTCAAACTCGCGAACAAGTTGGCGGCGCTTAACGGGATCGAGCTCAACGCTTTGCTGTTCAAACAAGGCGTCAAGCGTTGGATCTACCGCAAAAGTCGCGACTTGGCTCCCTCGCTCGGCTGACAAATACTTTGATAAGCCCGTGGTTGGATCTGTGCTCACGTCCACAAACGAGTCAACCATAATGTCAAAATCACCACTACTTCTTGCGGCAAACCAACCCGCAGTTTCGTGTTGTTTATGCTGAACCTTGACACCAATCTGACGCCATTGGTCAATCATATAAATCCCAACCGTCACAAACGGCGCGATATTGCGATTACTCAAGGTGAAGGTCAGATTCTCGGCGCCGGCCTCTTTGAGCAAGCGACGGGCCTCGGCGCGATTGGCCTCGATGTTTTTACCAAAGCCCGGCCACTGAACGACTTCAGCCTCAGTCGCCGCCCAGTTTCCGCCTGGCATTAACGCACCACCAACGGGCCCAAGCGACGACACTTTACGCAAGGCGGTTGAGGCACCCCAGCGATCAATCGCTAAAGACAACGCGCGGCGAACTCGCTCATCATCAAAAGGCTTCTTCTTGGTGTTGACACTCATCAGCATATGAAACAACCAATCGCTTTCATACACTTTGACCTTATCGCCCATGGTTCGCACCAAACGATCGCGCTCGGGCGGTGCAAAGCCGCGAAACTCGGCCAAAATATGCTCACCCTCCATCGCATTCAACATGGCAGAGTTGCCTAAGGTGATCGCTCGAAAACCATCCAGATAAGGCTTATCTTTTATAAAATAATCATCAAATTTAGCACCAACCCAGTGAGAGCCCGCGACATGCTCAACGAATTTGAAAGGGCCGGTGCCCATGACGTTTCGAGTCGGAAAATTCGGGTCGAGTTTGAGTTTTGCTGCACTATAGATACAGTTCCACGGTGAGGCAAAGCCGCTTTCCACGATTGAAGAATCGACCTGTTTCATTTTAAATATAATGGTTCTAGGGTCTGGAGCCTCAACACTGGCGACGGTCTCAAAAAGGTCTCTGCGCGCAGACACCACCCCATTGGATGGCGACATAATTCGCTCGTATGAAGCCTTTACATCTTCTGATGTCAAAACCGTACCATCGTGAAACTTGATGTTTGGCCTCAGAACAAAGGTGTAGGTCATCGCATCGGGCGAAGTCGACCAAGATTCTGCTAGATCGCCAACTACCTTTGGATAATTGTGCGGTTCGTACTTTAGCAACGTCGAATAGTGCGGCGCCACGCGTTGAATAACAGCAAAGGTTTGCATCGCGTGGCAATCGTACGAGGGTGGTTCTGCCACGATTCCGTACGATAAGGTTCCGCCTCGCTGGATCTCTTGAGACAAGGCCCCTGCTGACCCAAGCAGCACCATTGCGGTTGCTACCCAACGACACACCATCACGCTTATCTGCATGTTTGTCTCTCTGTTTTAACCTGCGTTGTCTTTCTGACAATCTATGCTTCTTAACTTTGAATTTACTACATCAAAGAGATTTCTGTGTAATACATTATTTGGGCGAAGTGGTTTAATTATTTGGGCGAAGTGTTTTAGTCAGCACCACCCAGGCTCGAACTGCAGACGCGACTGCCAGCGCCTTAAGTGTGCCGCTTTGGATACGACCCACGACCGGAGGCAGTGACGGCATTACAAGTTGCGCGTCGCCGTTCATGACCGCAGCAATCGCCGGCGCACCACAATAGGCGCCCTACGTACCTTTAGCATGCCGGCGCAGCCAAGGCCATGCCGTTAAATGCCTGCAGCAAGCGCGTGCGCAGCTAATAGTCGCCCTTAGTACCTTCAGTAGGCCGGCGCAGCCAACGCCATTCCATTAAACGCATTCAGTAACCGAGTGCGCCACTGGGCAACCGGGTCATCGGCGGCCAACAATTCAAAATCACTGATGGCGCGAGCCCACTGAAATTGCCCAAAAATCGCGTAATCCGCATACAAAGGGGTTTCGCCGCCAAAAAATGGTTGTACTTTGAGTACGTTTCTTAACGGACCAAGGCTATCCCGAAAGGCTTGCAGCTTGGCGTCTCGGTCTAAGACCACTTGCTCAAGCGTCATCCCAAAGCGCGGCTCGCGAGTTTCTCGAAAGTACGCCTGATTGGCGGCATCAAGGTGCTTGTAAATATCCATCAACACAAAGCGTACGATTTGCCCTGCATGCACGTCGCCCAAGTTTGAATACACTAGGCTCAAGGCTTGCCCCTGCGGTCCACCAAACAAAGAGGGCCGATCCGGAAATTGCGCCTCGAGATACTTGGCAATTTCCCAAGATTCAAACACCCACTTTCCATCATGCACCAACACTGGCACCTTGCCCTGCCCGCTAGGCTCAAGCGCAGCTTTCTCAAGAAAGCGCCAAGGCACCAACTCGGCCTCAAGCCCTTTATGAGCCAGCGCCATGCGAATCCGCCAGCAATAAGGGCTAAAGGGTCGATTGCTTTCAGCGCCAACAAGTTCAAATAATTTCAGTGCCATGGTTTGCTCCGGTGTTGTCTTGTGTCGTCTTGTCAGGATTATTTTCGGTCAGGTATTGTTTTTGTCTGTACCGGCTAATATGGCTGTCACCTTAACCCGAAGCGGGCTCGGGATAAAGCCCGCCGGGCTTGCTGCTCAACGTTAGGGTGTCGACGATGGGCTCGGGGCAAGACACCCACTCAGGGAATTTGCTCACTTATTCCACAATCGTAGAAAGAACAACAAAAGTAAATAAAACTTAGCCCAATACCAAGAGCCCCACTGAACCTGCATTTTGTTACAGTTTCATTTGATTCGCTAAACAACACAGCCGCACCACAAAACCCTCAATCTGGAGTCTGCTTTGACCTCGACCAACACCACTGCGCCCACCCAATCACGTTCATTTACGCCCGTGGCCGTTGTCACCGGCGGGGCAAGAGGCATCGGGTTGGCCTGCGTAAAGTGGTTTCTTGCGCACGGCTATCAGGTTGCCATGCTCGACACCGAAACCGCCACGCTCAAGCAAACCGAACAGGCACTGAATGACAGCGCCCGAGTATTGGCGTTGCAGTGCGATGTCTCGATTCCAGCGCAGGTACAGTCTGCGATTGCTCAGGTTGAACAAAAGTTTGGTCGCATCGACGCGCTGGTGAACAACGCCGGCGTCGCGGTGTTCAAGCCGATTGGCGAAACCACTTTTGAAGAGTTTCGCTATGTGCTGGGCACCAACCTTGACGGTGCGTTTTTGTGCTCGCAAGCTTGCATTGAAGTCATGAAGAAAAATCGCAATGGCTCGATCGTGAACATCGCCTCGATTTCAGGTTTACGTGCCAGCACGCTACGCGTGGCCTATGGCACCAGCAAAGCCGCCATTATTCACCTGACTAAACAGCAAGCGGTCGAACTCGGCACCATCGGTATTCGCGCAAACGTCATCGCACCAGGCCCAGTCGATACCGAAATGTCAAAGCTCGTGCATAGCGTTGCGATTCGCTCTGACTACTATGACACCATCCCGATGAATCGCTACGGCACCCCTGAAGAAATCGCCAATGCAGTTGGATTTTTATGCAGCCCAGAAGCCGCGTTCATCAACGGCCAATGTTTAGCAGTAGACGGCGGCTTTGATGCGTCGGGTGTCGGGATCCCGACCTTGCGCAAACATCAAGACGGCTCGATTTGATTATTTATTTTTATATAAACAGGACACGCTCATGAATCAACCTTACATCGTCGGCTGGGGCCACACACCCTTCGGCAAACTCGACAACATAGATTTTGTGCAATTGATTCGTGATGCTGCCCTGCCAGCCATTGCCAGTGCGGGTCTGGCGCCCAGCGACATCGACGGCATTTTCGTGGGCCATTTCAATGCGGGGTTTGTTCAACAAGATTTCACCGCCTCGCTGATGGGCGTGGCAATCCCCGAGTTTCGCCATACCCCGGCCGTGCGTATGGAAAACGCCTGCGCCACTGGGTCAGCTGCAATCTGGTCTGCACTCGATGCGCTGGCTGCCGGACGTTTCAAGCGTGTGCTGGTACTGGGCATCGAAAAAATGAATACCCTGCCCAACAAAGAGATTGGCGAGATCTTACTCAAAGCCTCTTTTGTGCAAGAAGAAGGCCACACCGAAGGTGGTTTTGCTGGAGTATTTGGTCAAATTGCCAGCGGCTACTTTGAGCGCTTTGGGGATCAGTCGGATGCGCTTGCCGCCATCTCGGCAAAAAATCATTCGAATGGCGTGCACAACCCCTACGCTCACATGCGCCGCGATTTAGGGTTTGATTTCTGTCGTAACCCGTCTGACAAAAATCCTTTTGTTGCAGGGCCCTTAAAGCGTTCAGACTGCTCACTCGTTTCAGACGGTGCGGCAGCCTTAGTGCTGTCGAGCGAACCCTTGCCTGGTGCCAAGGTACCCGCAGTGCGCTGGCGCTCACGCACACATGTCAATGAATTTTTACCGCTGTCGCGCCGCGATCCAACGCGTTTTGAAGGTGCAGCCCTGGCCTGGCAAAAAGGCTTGTCAAGCGCGCAACGCACTCTCGACGATCTGCAGTTTGTCGAAACACATGATTGCTTCACCATTGCCGAAATGCTTGAGTACGAAGCCATGGGTTTGGCGCCACACGGCCAAGGCGCACGTGTCATTCTGGATGGCGTCACCTGCAAAGATGGCAAGCTACCCGTCAACCCTTCAGGCGGCTTAAAGTCGCGCGGGCATCCGATTGGTGCCACCGGCGTATCGCAACACGTAATGGCTGCCATGCAACTGTCGGGGCAAGCCGGTGACATGCAAATCAAAGGCGCACACACTGGTGCAGTGTTTAACATGGGTGGCGCAGCCGTTGCCAACTACCTGAGCGTGCTGGAAGCAACGTGAACGCAGCGCAAGCCATGAACTTAGGGCGGTTGCTCACGCACACCGCCACGCTCTACCCTGAGCACACCGCGCTCATTCAAGGTGAACAAAGCTGGACGTGGTCTGCCATCAACGCACGCGTCGATGCCATGGTGGCCGCCTTACGCGCACTGGGTCTGAAAAAAGGCGACCGCATCCTACTGCAGTCGCGCAACAATTTGCAGACCTTTGAAAATTGCTGGACAGCTTTCAAGCTAGGGTGCGTCTGGGTACCGACTAATTTTCG
>CANCMG010000122.1 GCA_947378965.1 Alcaligenaceae bacterium
TTAGCCCGTGGAGAGTCGGTGCAGTCAGGCCGCTCAGTGAAGCAGGAACCCACCGAAGTGACTCAGGCAGCGTTTGCCTGAGCACCGTAGGAATCCCCGTCCTTTGCGCGCAAGCGGCAGTCATCGACTGAGGGCGGGGAGGATGTCAATAGGTTGTGACCGTCAGTGTATTGCCCGCTTAGCTAAGTCGTTGTCGACTACAGCGCCAACGCGTCTTCGATCTCTTGACGAAGCGACTCGGGGGTATCGGTCGGGGCATAGCGCTTGAGTACCTGCCCCTTGCGACCCACTAAGAACTTGGTGAAGTTCCATTTAATCGCTTCTGTGCCAAGCAAGCCAGGCTTACTTGTTTTCAGCCATCGGTAAAACGGCGCCGCCTGGGCACCATTCACATCGATTTTAGCGAACATCGGAAAGGTCACTTTGTACTGAGTTTCACAAAAGGTCAGGATACTGCTGTCGTTACCTGGCTCTTGATGGCCAAACTGATCACACGGAAAGCCCATCACCACAAGCCCGCGACTCGCGTATTCTTGGTGCAAGCTTTGTAAACCTACGTACTGACCTGTGAAGCCACACTTAGACGCGACATTCACGACAAGCAGAACTTTGCCTTCGTAATGGCTTAAGGATTGAGGTTCGCCCTGAATTGTTTTGACGCTGAAGGAGGTAAGGCTCATATTTCACTCTGTTATCGCAAATTTTTGAAGGCTTCAATCGCACGTACTCTGCTACTTTGCAGGTTAACGATTTGATCCGGATAATTTAACGCCTTGCGAGAAATTGGACTTGGGTTGTGAATCTCTTTTGCATTCAGCGTAGCGAGCTCTGGTAGCCAATGTTTAATAAACGCTCCCTGAGGATCAAATTTTTCAGACTGACTAATCGGATTAAACACTCGAAAGTAGGGCGCTGAGTCTGCTCCCGTTGAGGCGCTCCATTGCCACCCACCGTTATTGGCGGCTAGTTCACCATCGATTAAGTGTTGCATAAAGAACGCTTCGCCCAAGCGCCAATCAAGCAACAGATTTTTTGTTAAAAACATCGCGACCACCATACGCAGGCGGTTGTGCATCCAACCCGTGGCTAACAGTTGTCGCATTGCTGCATCAACAATTGGCACCCCAGTGCGGCCTTGCGCCCAGGCGTCGAAATCTTCGGGCGCCTGGCGCCACACCACTGCGTTGGTTTCAACTCGCATCGGCTGATGCTTCGAAAGCGCCGGATACCCAAACAACAGGTGCTGATAAAACTCACGCCAGAGCAGTTCATTGATCCACACAACAATACCGCGCTGGCCCGTATCGGACTCGCCCTGATTTTGAACCAGAGCGGCGTGCAAGCACTGCCCCGCTGAGATCAGGCCCGCCGCAAGATAGGGCGACAAGACGCTTGTGCCTGGGATCGCCGGAAAATCTCGATCGGGTTGATATTGAGCCATGCGTGTCTGGGCAAACTGGTCAAGCCGTTCGAGTGCTGCTGCAGGCGTCGCTGGCCACGCGTGTTGTAGGCTTTCTGGGATCGCACTTAGCAGCGCCGTCAGCGCTTTAGGAAAATCGTCCGAAGCCGGCAAACCCGCGCCAGACTGTTTTTTGAGGCTGTGTGTCAGCGTATAAGGCGCCGAGCGCAGTTTTTCTCGGCAGGCTTTGGCAAAGGGGGTAAAGACGCGATAGTACGCATCGGCGCCGGTTTTTACGGTGCCCGGTATTAAAAGCGTGCCGCCGTGATGCCCTTGTAAAGCAATATTGTGTTGCGCTAATAAACTGTAAGACGCTCGGTCGCGGGTGCGCTCGTTGGCGCCATGTTCGCGATTACAGTGCACCTGCTCAACGTTGTAACGTTGACAAAAGTTGAGTAGGGCAGCCGGCACATCTTTCCAGCGCTCGACGACCAAGATCTTAAGCGGGATATTCAACGCCTCAAGTTCGGCGCGCAGGTGCTTGACTGCGCGCAACCAGAAATCAATCTTTATTGCAGCGTCGTCATGCAGTCTCCATTGTTCAGGAGAGGCAATATACAACCCGATGGTTGGGCCAAACGCAGCGGCGGCGGCCAACGCTGGCTGATCGTCTAAGCGTAAGTCTGTACGAAACCAACAAACAGCCGTCATAAGACCTTACCTTTTAGTGTGCCACGCTTGCAAAGCCGCAAGCGTGTTTGTGACGTGTTGATCAGGATTCATTCCGCTATACACGAATAATATCTTCGAATCTGGCGTCACCACGTAAGAGATTCGGCTTGCCATATTAGGCATGAGCATCATGCCGGCATCGTACGCTTTGATAATGCTGCGATCAAGGTCTGCCGCGACAGCAAATTTTCCACCACAGGGGCCTTGCGAGAATTTTTTCAAGGTCTCGAGATCATCGCCTGAGACCCCAATGACCGTGGCCTTGAGTTCTGCAAACTTATCTGTTGCTTCGGCAAACAACTGAGCCTCAATGGTGCAGCCGGTGGTAAAAGCCTTTGGGTAAAAATACACCACCACAGGCCCTTTTTTAAGTGCCTCGGCAAGCACAAAATTGTACGTTTGCCCGGCCAGCGCAGCGGGTGCGGTAAAGCTCGGGGCGGTGACACCCACTTTGAGTTCAGCCCAGGCAGGCGTGAACTGAAAGAGGCTAAGCAAGAGGCTAAGGCCAACTAGGTGAATTCTTTTTCTGAGCATCATCGCAAATCCTTGAAAACTGAGTAAAAAAAAAGCGTACATTACTAGCGGATACCAACATGAGTAAGAGTAGCAAGTTATCTGGGGGATTAGGAATGAAAACATTTATTTTGCGTGGACGAAATACCTTAACAGGCCAAGGGCTTTGTCTTTGCCTGGCCTTATTAGGTATGGCGAGCGTCCAAGCTCAGTCCACGTTACCGTTGCCGCCTCCACCCGAGATCCGTTGGCCTGAACCCGAACCCGAGCGCTGGACACAAGAAGACGTGACGCTCGAACAAAGGTTCGATACAGCACGAAAAGAAACGCTAGCGGCGCATCAAGAGGCACTGAACGAGTGTAAAGAGCTGCCTGTGTTTGACCGAGCCGATTGCACTAGTCAGGCCAAGGCTCAGCTCGAACTTGAGTTGGCTCAGCTTAAGGCTAAAGCCAGATTTGGAATGGAGCCCAACTAGCGTTGCAGCGTACCGTTTTGGCGCACCACCAAACCTAAATTAATTCAGTCGGCCGTGGCTCCCGCCTAAGCTAAAGCGGCCAGCACCCAACAGTGCTACAACCAAGGCGCCCATCAAAAACAGGCCTTGAAGTTCAAGTGCCCAACCGCCGGTTTTTGTGAGATTCAAGATCTGAGACGCGTGCGCCAAATAAATCGCCAACCCCATATTGAACACGATCACCAACGCACCGGCGCGGGTGAGTACGCCAATAATGAGCAGTGAAGGGGCGATGATTTCACCAATAAACACTCCAAAGGCTATCCAAGCAGGCCAACCCTGTGCCTGAACCAGTGTGGTAATTGATTCAATACCGTTCGCAAGTTTGAACAGGCCGTGCATCAATAGCAAAATGCCAATCGTGAGTCGTAAGAGCAGTTTGCCAGCATCGTCAAAACGGTTCATAGTGGGCGTTCTCTAATAGGGTGTTGGCCACTGAATACTTTGCCAAGGGCCTAGGCTGCAGCTCGCAAAGCTATGTTGTCTTCACTTTGTCGTGCGCAATGTACATTTTATTTTAGATCAATGCCAAAGCCGGCGTGTTACTTTTAAGCGCAAACTACGACCAACTGCTACTATTTTTAGCAAACCTGCTAGACAGACACTTTGATGAGCGTTTATTCGATCGTTTACAAAGTATTATTTAGGATAGAGATCATTCATGCTAAATACTTTTAAACGCCTGTTTTCGACATCTAACGCTGCGGTATCTACGGTTGCTTATCCATGCAAACAATGAAATTACGGTTCGCGCCATTCTTCCTTCTCCTGGCCTTGGCTGTATCGTTCGCCATCCCTTCATTTTCAGTTCAGGCTCAGGCGTACCCGACCAAGTCAATCAAGATCATTGTTGGATATCCACCTGGCGGATCAACAGATGTACCCGCCCGCATTGTCGGGCAAAAGTTAGCCGAGGTGCTAGGGCAATCAGTTGTGATTGAGAATAAACCGGGGGCGAGCGGCAACATTGGTGCTGAGCTTGCGGCCCGTGCGGCGCCCGATGGCTATACTATTTTTTGGGTATCAATTGGCACCGCAGTCAGCGCTTCGTTATTTCCAAGCCTGAGCTATAACCTGTTTAAAGATTTTGTTGCTGTTTCGCAGGCAACCTCAGTGACGAGTTTCTTGCTGGTGCATCCGTCGTTACCCGTTCATACCGTAGCAGAGCTTCTCGCCTACATCAAAGCATATCCGGGCGAATTAAGTTACAGCTCTTCGGGCACTGGTGGCTCACCACACTTAGCCGCAGAGTGGTTTAAATCTCGGGCAGGCATCGAACTGGTGCACGTTGCCTATAAGGGAACAAGTCCGCAAATTGTCGATTTATTAAGTGGCACCGTGAAGGTTGCCTTTCCGACCATGCCGGGCATGATTGAGCATGTCAAACAAGGCAAGCTCAGGGCGCTTGCTGTCACAAGCCCCAAGCGTAGCCCTTTATTACCCGAGGTTCCGACCATGATCGAGGCCGGCTTTGAAGGTTATGTGGCAACCTCTTGGAGTGGTGCGATGGTACCCACCGGTACCCCAGCGCCTATCGTGCAGCAACTGAGCGTGGCGATCAATCAAGTGCTTGCCATGCCAGAGGTGCAGCAAAAGCTTGCGGTGAGTGGTGCCGACGCTGTTGGCAGTACACCTGAGGCGTTTAAAGCGTTTATTGAGGCCGAAACGCTTAAGTGGGGCAAGGTCATTAAAGACGCAAACATCGTTAATCAATAGCGAGCTCTCGATCAATAGCGAGCTCTCGATCGATAGCGAGTTCTCGAAGGCATCAGGGGCCACGACCGATACCAGCCTCAATTGCATGAACGCTTAACGGCCATCAGACGCAAGGTCAAACACGCTCTCAAGTGGCTTGAGCAGTTTTCGTGCATCACCGACGCGCTGTGTAACACCAAGCCGATCGAGCACCTCTAAGATCTCAATGGCCAACGTGCGATTCACACCCGCTTGGTCACGAAACTGGGCCGCAATAAAGGTTTGCGTTGGGCTCGCCAACACCAATTGACGAGCCAGCCTTGCAAAATGGATAAAGTTGGCGCGCAAATAGAAGCGCTCAGAGCTGACCCGATACAGCTCACCTTGTTTAACCTTTCGGTGCAACATGTCGTTGACGACCAAGGTTTTTAAACCTGCGGCTTGTGCAAGCTCGGCTGCCGTTAAACCCTTTGGCCCCATCGCGGTAAGCGTGGGTTGAATTTTTTGCCACAGCAGTTGATCGGCTGCGTGGGCGCTTGACCGGTGCGCGGCTAACGCGGCGATCGTGCCAGTCAGTATGATTTTTTGCTCTGTGGCGATCTCGCGCACTAAGGAAACAAAAACGCCAACCTTCATGTTTGGCGCAGACTGTTTGCGTAAGTCTGTCAAACTTAACCCCGCTGCCTGCGGCTGAGCGTGATGATGCCGTTGTAAGTTTGTTGCAATGCGAGCGCCGAGCTGTTCGACCGAGACCTTGAGCAAAGCGTAGTCAGGTGCCCTGGCAATCACGATCGCTTTCAAACTGGCTAGCAGCGTTGTCAGGGTACTGTTTGTCAGATTGAAGCTGCGCGCAAAGTGCCCTAAGTCAACGCCCGTCTCAACGTGACAAGCGAGCAGGGCACTTAACGCGATCGCCGGGTCACTCTGGGCAAAGGCGGCAAGTTCTGCCTGGCGAAGGGCCCGGTCGCGCACCCTTGCTGGAGCAAAGGGATCAAGCACAATGCCACCGCCAAGCGTACGTTGCGCGGATTGATCTCGAACAATACAACGATCGCCGTTTAAACAGGCAATCGGTTCGTTCATCACCAAGCGAGCGTAGCCCGTGCTGCCCGGTTGTATTGAGCCGCCCCGATCAATGGCGACACGGGCAATGACCTCGGTGGTACCTACATGCAGATGAACCTCGGTCCAGTGGGTCAAGGCATGCGGCTCGGTGCTTAAGACGGTAAGGCTCACGTCTACGCGTGAGGTTGGGGCATGTAATGATGGGGCAACAACCCAGTCACCGCGACCGCAGTCTTGCGCGCTAACACCCACCAGATTGAGCGCGCAGCGTTCGCCCGCACGCGCCTGAGTCACCGCCGCGCCGTTTTGCTGAATGCCCCTTACCCGCACGCCTAGGCCGCTTGGACTCAGTGTTAAGCGCTCGCCTACCCGTACACAATGATTAAACACTGTTCCGGTGACCACTGTGCCACTGCCCACAATCGAGAAAGAACGATCAATCGCAAAGCGAAAAGAGCGCCCCTCGAGTTCAGTACGCTGGGTGTCACGCGCGGCTTGAGCAAGTCGCTCGCGCAACGCGTTCACACCTTGTTGGGCGACCACCGAGCATTCGACAATTTCAAAAGCAGGCAGCGTTGCATTCTGCAACAATTCGCGCACCTGTTGACGAACTTCTTGAAGGCGCTCGGCTGATACACGGTCAGTTTTAGTCAATACAGCAACCCCCGCGCTGATCCCTAGCAACTGCACAATGCTTAAATGCTCGATGGTTTGTGGCATGACGCCATCATCTACCGCAATGACCAACAGCACGTAGTCAATGCCACAGACGCCGGCCAGCATGTTGCGGACAAAGCGCTCATGACCTGGCACATCCACAAAGCCAATCACTGGGGTGTCAGGCAGGGCCAGGTAAGCAAAGCCTAGATCAATCGAGATCCCTCTGGCTTTCTCTTCTGGCAGTCGATCGGTCTCAACGCCCGACAAGGCTTTGACCAAGGTGCTTTTGCCGTGATCAATATGGCCTGCTGTGGCAACAATCATTATGCGCGGTAGGTCTCTGTTGGCTTGACGACGATACGAGTGATTAGACGATATTCATCATTGAACCGTTTTAGTAGAGAGACAATTGTATCGATCAGCCGATTTTCTCAAGCACAAAGTGCGAGATTCCAAAGCTGGGTACCACCATTGAATGTAAGCCTTGACCACCGGCCACCACAATTTGAATTTGCGAGGCCTCGTCTAAGTAAGGGATATGGGTCGTGCCAGGCGCGACATTAAACGTTTTTCGTTTGGTGCGATACCATTCTTGGCAGCCTTCACTGACGCGGCTTAATTGCAACTGCATGCGTTTGTGTAGGTCGTGTCGAACATCATCTTTGCTCATGCCATGTTTCGCCAAGATTGCAGCATGTTCAGGGCCAAGAACTAGCAGCATCTCACCACCCGAACTCATGTTGTTACCGCCAATCGCCATCATCACGTCAGAGATCATTAATAAAAGTTCTGACGCATTGGCGCTTGCGTGGTCTTGCACGTTATGCGGTGCTTCGGCCGCGTGCACCAACACACTGCTGTCCGTCTTTGCTAAGCCATGTTCAACATGAAACGGCTCCCAAGGATTTTGTTCTTCGTTTTCACCGGCGCAAAAACTAAACTTGCAAGGCGTGCCGTGTGTTGCCATATCCGTCTTGCCGGGGATCCCTTGGCCAATATTCATGAGCACGAGGCGAACTGCGCGTCCGATCGTGGCGTTTGCTCTGAAGCCTTGTCCAAAGACGTTTGAACCACAGTTCAAGCCGATCGCGTGACGAATAGGGCCATTGACGACAAGCATCGGGGCCACGGGATGTGTGGTTGACTGTATCCCCGATAAATTAAAGCGAGGCACCGCCAAGGCCTTTAACGCCGCCACAAGCACCGGCATGTAACTTGGTTTGCAACCTGCCATGACCGCGTTAATCGCTAATTTCTCAACACTGCACAAGGCATAACCTGGCGCGATGGCCGCGATCTCAGTGTTGGCGGCTAAGCCACTGCCAGCGATCATTGCCGCAACACGCTCGGGCGTTGGCGCGACCACAGGCAAGCCGTCGGTCCACCCTTGCTGTTCGAAATACTCTTGCAAAGAATCGTCGGTCAGGTCTAACTCTAGTAGTGTTGCGTGGGTGCTCATGACGAGCCCTCCAAAGGTTGAACGAATCGTGACTGCACAGTTGGCGCGTGTCGGCCTTGCGTCCCGACTTCACTCTGCTTCGCGCGACCCAAATGCTTGAACCACTCTAGGCTGATCGTATCGACTTTACGTCCCGACTTTACTTCGCTTCGCGCGACCCAAATACTTGAATCGCGCTAGACCGGTCGTATCGACTTTACGTCCCGACTTCAATCGGCTTCGCGTGACCCAAAAACTTGAATCGCGCTAGGCTGATCGTGTTGGCATATCCGTTAAAAACTTTATCACATCGGCTAAACGCTGTGCCGCGATCGTTTCGATCTCGTCGGGCGACCGATTGGCTAAGGGATGATCGATTAACAAAATCGGCAGGCTTGGTAGGCCTAAAGATTTTGAACGTGTTGACGCTATCCCTCGAAAGGGTTGCGTCACGAACGTCACTGTGGGGATTCCCAGAGACTCTATCGTGTGCGAGTCGTGGACACTCCACGACGAGCACGACCCTCAGTCGCCTGAGGCCGTGAGCATCAGGTCGGGTTTCCATGCAGTGATCTCTGCGATAAACGGCGCCGGCGCTGCTGAAGTGGGCTTGCGCCACATTTTGATGTCAGCCACACCATGTTGCAGTTGCAATTGTTTTCCAAAGGCGGTTAAAAGCTCGCGCGCATTGACCTTATTGTTATCCAATAATGCCAAGCGTTTTCCCATCAAGCTGATGAGGCGAGGGGCGAGCTGACGCAGCCCTTGCGCTTTACCGCCTTCAGGGATGAGGTCATGCGGGTTTTTCACCGGCGTATGCGATTCAACTGCTGGATGCAACACGCGCAGCATCTGCATGTTCATCTTATTTTCAGCGTTCATCATTGACTCCTGTTTCTATGATTCTATTCTAGACCTAACAAAAAAAAGTGCGCTGGATGTTAAATCGAACAATTGCTCGAACGGGTGAGCAACAGGTATCCCAATCGCCAACTGGATCGAACTGGTCGCGAACAGGTATCCAAATCACCAACTGTATCGAGCACGCAGCCAACAGATCTCAAGATCGCTAGCTGGATCGAACTGGTCGCGAACAGGTATCCAAATCGCCAACTGGATCGAGCAGGCAGTCAACAGACATCAAAAATGCCAACTTGCCGGTAAATCGATCAATTTCCCGACTGGATAGCCCAGGCGCCCATTGTGCGCAAACACATACGCGTTGGTTCGAAGCGGGTCGCCCGTGACCGCGATCATGAAATCGTCAGCGCAGGTGATTAAGGGCACTAAGCGATTCGGGTCGTCAGATTCACAAAACACTTTGGGGATCCGACCTGCCGCATATTCTTCGGTCAAATTCCAAATCGGTTTATCGGCCCACACACGCAACATGTGCTCAAATTTCCAGGCAGGCAGACGCGCATGCTCAAACAAATACTGCTTAACGTCTTGTTTTGACCAGCCACTCTGCGCAATGGCCTCAGCCAAAATCGGGCTGAGTAAGACCAAGGGTCGAAGCGTGCCGTAGGCCCCACCTACGGTAAAGGTGATTTGCCACGAGGTTTGGCGTGCTACCGCATCGGCCAGGATAGGCATGATCTCTTCTGCTGTGCTACCCGACACCGACGCGATCACGTTGCCCCCGGTATAGCGCGCAATCGTGACAGTGTTATCCGTGCTTTTGAACCCCATCTCGACACTGGTTGGACTCCAGCCGATGGTCTTGAGTACCTCTTCGTTTTCAGCGGCGACTACCCGCCAGGTGTTACCAAAGGTCGCTTTATCGTTTTTGTGCAACAAAAAACCAGCCACATTGCGCAAATACAAACGCCAAAAACGGCCGACCGAGGTGTTAGGCTGAAAACCATCACGCAAAACGTTTTCTTTGTAGTTAAACCCCAGTTGCTGAACAATGGGTCCGTTCAAAATAATGAGCGTCTCGCCGCCTGGGGTATTGCCACTATGCTCAGCGCCATAGGCTGGATCAGCCATGGCTTGCACCAGCGCGACCAAGATTGGCATGTACTCGGGGCGGCAGCCGGCCATCACGCCATTGACAGCGATGCTCCAGACGGTGGCGGCTCGATTGTCGGGCAACAGCACACCCAGCACGTCGGTCGGTGCAAGGTCGGTATAGTTTAAAAATTCTTGCACTTTGGCGCGCGTTGGGGGCACGACCGGTAAACCATCACACCACTCGTTTTCTAAAAATAACTGATTGACGGCGTCAAAACCGCCCTTGAACACCACGTCGTGCGCCTGGGGTTCAGAGGACTGCGCGCCGGTCCCGGTGGCGTCGGTTAAGTTTTTGATAACCTCTGCTGTGGTGACTTCAAGAATATTGCGCCGCAACATTGCAGCACTTTGCGCACCGGGGTGCCCCGGCACTAACGCCACAGGCATGCTCGGCAAGCCTAGGCCAATCGACGATGCCTCGGCGAGCTTTAAAAAGCCCTGACTCACTAACGAAGAGCTTGGTACGCCAGCCTCTTCACACACTGCACTGGCCCGCAACACGGCGGGCGTGCAACTGCCTCAGCAGCCCATCCCTGAGATGACCGCGTCAGCCTTAAGCTCTTTTAGGCGACGGGGTAAATCGGCCAAAATCTGACGTTCGTCGGGGCCGTGGGTGTTGCCTAACACGCTCCAGTGCACAAAATTGACACCCGGAAACTTCTCTTTCAGGCTTTCTTCAAGCGCAGCAAACACTTGGTCGCCCTTAAAGACGTAATCCCAAAGCTGAACAATGGTTTTACCCGCGAGGGTGTCTAGCCGTTTCGCCAGCGATTTGCCCTGTACTTGCATCGGGCTACGGGGCCACAAAACTTCGTAATAGCCATCGTTTGGCTGAGTTGTCATGATGTTCTCCGGTATGTTTAACGGCCTGGCGCCAGCGGTGCAGTCCCACCCAACGCTCGAGTCTTTTTATAACATTGCGCGTATTGTTTTTTTATCGACTGAGCATAGGCTACAGCAGAGCGACACGCAACTGCGGCAGGGGTCGGACCCAACCGAGTTAGCCTGAGCGGGGTCAAGGCAGCCGAGCCAGCCTGAGAGTCGCCGACAGCAATTAGGCCAGGCAGGGTCAAGCGCAACTGAGGTGGATCAATCAGCTAAGATAGTGCCTATCGTATAAGGAGAGTAGGGTGAGCCAAGAACAAAGTACTGCAGAACAAGCCGACGACGCACGCATGATCATCGATCTGGTGGCAAAGTTTGTTGACCAAGAGTTGATGCCCCTTGAGGCGGCTGTGCTGGCGCGTGAAATTAATGGCGAACAGCTCAAATTGCTGCCCGAAGAAGAGGCGCCTTTATTAAAAAAATGTAAAGAGTTAGGGCTTTGGGCCTTGGATGCACCCGAAGAACTCGGTGGTGCAAACCTCTCAGCAACGACTTGGATGGCATTAAACGAAGAGCTCGGTCGCACCGTCACGCCTTTTGTGTTTCCGCCCGACTCACCCAACATGCATATGCTGCTGGCCGTCGGCACCCCCGAGCAAAAAAAGAAATATCTTGAGCCCTACGCGGCGGGTACCGCCAAATCTGCAATCGCGATTTCTGAGCCCAATGCGGGTGGTGATCCCTCAGGGATGATCACGCGCGCTGAAAAAGTTGGCAACGAGTGGGTCATCAATGGTCGCAAGATCTGGGTCAGCAAGGTCCCATCTGCTGATTTTGTGATTGTCATGGCGCGGGTGGGTGCAGGTAAACGCCACGAAGGTATTACCGCCTTCATCGTTGAAAAAAACAC
>CANCMG010000123.1 GCA_947378965.1 Alcaligenaceae bacterium
ATGGCCGTCGCGGTCATGGCACGCGCCCTGGCACTTTGCCCTGAATTACCGAGTTTGAAGGCCAAGCTTGGGCTCCTGACACTTGGGCAGTGCCTGCCAATGCTGGGGTGGTTGCCGGGTGCAAATACATTTCGCGCCGAATTACGCACCCTTGCGCACGCCAAAGGGCTTTTCTGGGTCGATATTTCAGCACCGTCAGACCGCTGCTGCGTAGCGATGCTCGACCCCTATACCGTTTGCAGTGTTGAACCCGCCCCTAATCAGCAGGGCTCACAATTTTTAGCAGTCAACCCGTTGTTTCACGAAGTATTTGCTGACCAGTCGTACCATGCACTGAAAAAAAATGCCTTTCAGTTGCATTTTCAATATCTTAAAGCGCCGCCTGCTGCAGGCGCTTTTGATTATTTTGACATCAGCGCGGGCGACTTGAGCCTGACAGACCGCTTTTCAGGCCAAATACTGTTACCGCTGCCTAAAGACTTTAAGGCACAGACCTATTTGCGCCTCAATCCAGATCTTAAGCTCAGCGAAACTGAAGCCCTTCATCATTACCGACAACATGGCGCACGTGAAAATCGGGCTTATCGCCTCGTGCTCCCTGCGGATTTTGACGCCGTGACCTATTTAATGCTCAATCAAGATGTTGCCGCAGCAAAGATTGACGCAGAGGTTCACTATGTACAGCACGGCCAGTTTGAAAACCGCCGCTATCAATAGCAAAGACAGGCGCTAAAAATAGCACAGGCGGACGCTCTCAATAGCAGACTCAGGCGCTAAAAATAGCTCAGGCGGCCGTTATCAATCGCAGAGTCAGACGATACAAAGAGCTGAGACGGACACTATCCATTGCAGCGACCGAGGCCATAAACGGCCAAGGCCGACTCCACTGATCGCAGAGACTGACGCTACAAAGAACCAAGGCCGCCACAAGCAAAAGCTGTTCACTCAGTGTAATTTTTGATCACAGCCGCATCGTCCAATCGGCCCAAACCATGACTGCTCGAAGTCGTAAATTGCAAAAACGCTGCGTGGGCCATCGAGGCGGCAAACGTCTGCTCGCGCGCAGCATCCAGCACTAAGCCCAAATCTTTCACAAAAATATCAACCGCCGAAGTCACATCGTCGAACGACTCAGTGATCATCCGATTACCGCGGTCGCCTAACATCCAGCTCGAGGCTGCCCCACTTTTTAGGATTTCAAGTGTGGTCTCGAGCGGCAACCCTGCGCGCTTAGCCATGGCTAACGCCTCGCCAGCCGCTGCGATATGCACACCGCATAACAGTTGATTCACCACCTTCATCTGACTACCCATCCCTTGCTCGGCACCTAAGACAAAAATCTTGCTGCCGAAGGTCGAGAGTATGGGTTTGACTCTGTCGCAGATGCTAGGCTCGCCCGCCACCATAATCGTTAGCGTGCCGTTTGACGCACCGACCTTGCCCCCCGTCACCGGTGCATCCACCAGGTGAATCTTCAAAGCAGCAAGGCGCTGAGCGAGATCACGTACATATTTCGGCGCCATCGTGCTGCAAGTAATGAGCACCGAGCCTGGCTTGAGTTGTGCCGCCAAGCCATCTGCACCAAATAGCATCTCTTCGGTTTGCTTATCATTGACAACGAAACTGATCACGACATCGCAGTGATCGGCGATCGAATACTCGGGGCTTGCAGCATGCCCACCGATTGACTCAAGCCACGTCAAGGCCTCGGGGTTGACATCACGCCCCACCACGCTGAAACCTTTCTTGAGTAAATTCGCGGCGACACCGCGTCCCATGACCCCGAGCCCAACCAAACCGACTGACTCCACTGCCTGAACCGCTTGATTCATCTCATTCTCCGTGAACGTTGCCGCTTGCCACTCAGCAATCAGTGTTAAGCCTTGGCCTCTTTTTTTGCAAATAAGCCTTCAATCTGCACAAAAAAGATCGGTACCAAGGCAACCGCCAGGCAAGTCGAGGCAATCATCCCACTAAACACTGTGATCCCAATCGATACCCGAGCAGCAGCACCCGCGCCCGAGGCCGTCAACAAGGGCACCACGCCCAAGATAAATGCAATCGACGTCATCACGATCGGACGGAACCGCTCGTGCGAAGCCTTGAGTGCGGCATCTACCAGGCTTAAGCCTTGGTGTTTGCCCTCAAGCGCCACTTCAACGATCAAGATCGCGTTTTTCGAGGCGAGCGCAATCATCAGCACCAAACCAATCTGCACGTAGATATTATTTGCCAGCCCAGTAAAGAACAACGCAATCACCGTACCGACCAGGGCTAACGGTACTGCAAGAATCACGGGGATCGGTGCGATCCAAGATTCGTACTGCGCCGCCAGCACTAAGTACACCAGCAAGATTGATAGCGCGAACACTAGCACAACGGTGCTACCCACGAGCTTTTCTTGGTAAGACATCGCCGTCCATTCGAAAGTCACCGAATCAGGGAGATTCGTTTTTGCGAGTTTCTCGAGCGCGGCAATCACCTGACCAGAACTCGTGCCTGCACTTCCAGCGCCCAGGACCGCAGCGGTTGGATACAAGTTGTATTGCGAAGCGATGGCTGGGCCCGTGCTTTCGACGATCTCGATAAACGAGCCAAGTGGCACCATTTCACGCGATTTGTTCTTGACGTACAAACGACTGATCTGATCAGCAGTCATTCGGCTTTTGCCATCGGCTTGCATGAATACTTGATACGTTTGACCGTATTTAAAAAACTGATTCACGTACGACGAACCTACCGAATTTTGCAACACATCGTACGCATCGCCTATCGAAACACCCAAGGTCTCGGCGCGCGCCGTATTAAAACTGAGCGTCAGTTGCGGTACGTTATTTCTGAAGGGCGTAAAAATCCCGGCAATCTCAGGAAGCTGTCGCGCAGCAGCCAAAAAGTTTTCGGTCGCATCTTCGAGTTTCTTGAAGTTATTGCTGCCATCGGTCAGCATCATTTGCATTTGAAAACCACCAGACAAGCCCAAACCAGGGATTGCCGGTGGCAGCAACACTTGCGCCTTGACCTCTTGAATGTCACGCAGCGCTGCGCTCATCCCTTGATAAATCGACTTTAAATCCTGGCCTTTACCCCGTGCATCCCAGGGCTTCAGAATTACATACATGACCCCCACATTCGATTGTGACGCATTATTATTCAGCGCATTCACACCGCCAATCGATACGATCCGATCCACACCAGGTACTTTTTCGATTACGCTCACGACCTGCTGCATGCCGAGCTGAGTGCGCTCAAGCGACGCGGCGTCAGGCAATGAGGTGGCGACCACCAGATAGCCTTGATCTTCGTTGGGAATAAAGCCCGTGGGCAACTTAATCAAGCCAACAATCGCACCAATAATCAGTAAGCCACCCACCACCGAGGCGGTTTTACGATTGTTCATGAGCCCTTGCAAAAGGTGTGCGTACCAATTTGAAATCTTTTCAAAATAGCGATCAAAGCCTGCAAAAAACCAGTTCTTTTTTTCGTTTGCCGGTTTGATACGGATAAATTGCGCCGCCTGTGTTGGCTTAAGTGTGACCGCGTTGATACCGCTGATCAAAGCAGTGGCTGCAATCACCAAGGCGAACTGTTTATACATCTGACCCGTGATACCCGCGATAAACGAGGCAGGCAAAAATACGGCCATTAACACCAGAGTGATGCCGATAATCGGGCCCATCAACTCGGTCATGGCGTTGATTGCCCCCTCGCGTGGGGTTTGGCCATGTTCAACCTTTTTAGCCACGCCTTCGACCACCACGATGGCGTCGTCAACCACGATACCAATACACAACACAATCGCAAACAGGGTCAATAAATTAATCGAAAAGCCCATACCGGCCATACAAGCAAACGCGCCAATGAGCGTCACCGGCACGGTCGTTGCCGGCACAAGCGTTGCGCGCCAGTCTTGCAAAAACAGCATAATGACCAGTAAGACCAAAATACCGGCCTCAAACAAGGTGTGATACACCTCGGTGATTGAAGCCGTTACAAACATCGTCGTGTCGAAGGGGATTTCCCACTTTATTTCTTTAGGGAAATTTTTTGAGATTTTTTCCATCTCGGCACTCACAGCTTTTGCGACCGCAATGGCGTTTGCTGAGGGCAGCTGATAAATTGCGATACCACCCGCGGGGCGATCGCCTAAGCGAAAGAATTGGCTGTAGTTCTGACTACCCATCTCAAGGCGAGCCACGTCTCGCAGCCGGGTCATTTCGCCCTGCTCGTCGACTTTAATCAAGATCTGACCAAACTGCTCAGGCGTATCCATCGCACTGGTCACGTTCAAGGTCAACTGAAAATCTTGACCATTGGGCACCGGTGGTGCGCCCAACTGACCTGCGGCCAACATCAAATTTTGTCGACTGATCGCGGCGCTCACATCAGCAGGCGTCAGGCTGCGCATATTCAACTGCGCGGGGTCGAGCCAGACGCGCATACTGTAATTACCAACGCCAAACACGTTTGCCGCGGCCACGCCCGGAATGCGCGCCAAGCGGTTCTGCATCTGCAAGTTGGCAAAGTTACTTAAAAACAGCGCATCGTGTTCAGGATTGCTTGAGGTCAGCGTCACAAACTGCAAAATCGCCGTGGACTGCACCTTGGTGGTCACCCCCTGACGCTGCACGGCCTGAGGCAAGGACGGCAAGGCGATCGCCACCCTATTTTGCACATTCACCTGAGCAATATTTGGATCGGTGCCCACTTCAAACGTCACAGTCAGCGTGTAGCGCCCATCATTGGTCGAATCAGATTGCATGTACAGCATGTTTTCCACGCCGTTGACCTGATTTTCGACATTGCTTGCCACTAACTGTTGCACCAACGCAGCACTCGCACCAGGCCAGCTGGTGGTCACCTGCACTGTGGGTGGCGTCATCGGCGGGTATTGCGCAATCGGCAGACCAAAAATAGACACCGCGCCAATTAACATCGTGATGAGCGCAATCACGTTGCCCAGCACGGGGCGTTCGATAAAGTATTTTGAAAGCATGGTGTGTCCGGTTGCCTGACTGTTTTAATTAACGTGCAGGTAAAGGTGCGACCGTTGCCATCTCGGGATTGACGGTCTGACCATTGCTGATATTGATGAAGCCAGTGAGCACAAACGTTTCAGAGTCTTTCAGGCCTTGAGCGATTTCGACCAATGAATCGAAACGCTGACCCGTCTTGATTGAGCGACGCTCAACCTTTTTATTGTCATCCATCACAAAAATGTAGTCGCCTAGTTGATCGGTTTGAACTGTACGCGAAGGGATCAAGACAGCTTTGCGTGATTCGCCGTATTCTGCCAACACCTTGCCATACAAACCTGGCACGAGGTCAAACTTATCGTTCGGCACCTCAGCACGCAACTGCAAAGAGCCAGTGCTAGTGCTTAGTAAATTGGCTGCGTAATCGAGCGTGCCTTTACGCGAAAACCCTTTCTCACCTTGCAACTGCACGTAAACCGGCAAGGAATTGACCAGTGACTTGCGGTTATCCTCGTTGACGTAGCGCTTTTGATACTTCAGCAGATCGCGCTCGTTGATATAAAAATAAACGTAGATTGGGTTAATTTTTTGAATCGTTGCTAGTTTGATCCCTGACGCACTGCTACCCAAATAATTGCCCACGTCGATTAAATGGCGCCCCATCAAACCATCAAAGGGCGCACGTACTTCGGTGTAGCTCAAGTTAAGTTGTGCTAGCTTTAAGTTGGCTTCAGACTGCAAAAAAGACGAAAAGGCTTTGTCTACAGAGGCTTGTGAAGTGGCTTTGTCTTTTACCAGGGCCCTTTGACGGGCCAACTCGATTTTTGCTTCGTTATAAATCGCCTCAGTCAGGTTGACCTGCTGAATATACTGATCTTGCTCAATCACAAACAGCAGGTCATCTTTTTTTACAAAGGCGCCATCTTGAAAGGCGATTTTGTTGAGGTAGCCCGGCACCCGCGCCTCAAGATTGACCGTTAACAGCGGCGAAATCACGCCATCAAAGATCTCGTAGCTTCGCACGTCTTGCGTCACCGGCTTGGCAACCGTCACTTTGACTGGCGGCGCTGCAACGATTGGCTTTTTTTCGCAACCGACAAGTAGCAATCCAGTTGACAACGCGAGGGTCAGGGCTGCGGTGCGCATGAACGACGTACGCATGAAGGGGCTCATTGAATGGTCTCGCTTGACTGAACTAAACGTGGATCGGGTTGGTGACTCAAGGCGTTGCCCCAATTAGAACGTTGCTTCATTTCGGCCACCATGGCGTCAGGCAACGCTGGCGTTAACAAATCGCCAGACCAGCCCCCACCTAAGGATTTAAACGCAGCGACGTAGCCAAGTAAATTATTGGTGTTGGTTTGCACCAAGGTACTTTGCACGAGCAACAGTTGCTGTTGGGCAAGAATCACGGTGTTGTAATCGACCTGCCCAGCACCATAGCGCTCAACCGCCAGCTTTGCCGCTTGCTCTGCGGCAATCACTGATTTTTTAAGGTCGGCCGCCGAGCTGCGCGTGGTTGAAATCGTAATGAGTGCGTCTTGCACCTCTTTTTGTGCCTGCAGCACCAGGTTTTGATAGGTCAGCACGCTTTGTTGAAACGCGGCATCTTGAACCCGAATTTGATCGGTAATTGCGCCCCGGTAAAACAGTGGAAACAAAAAGCCGCCAGCGATTGAGGTGTTACGGTTATCCCAAGAAAACAAGCCCGACTGGTTTGTGTTGGCGGTTGTGACGCTTTGGAAACCAAAAAAACCACTCAAGGTAAAACTTGGATATAGCGCCGCTTCGTTTACGCCGATCAGGGCTGACTGCGCCGCCGCCGCATATTCAGCTTGCAAAATATCAGGACGACGTCTGAGCAAATCTTTTGGAATACCCACTTGTAACCCGGCGGGGGCCGCAAGAACCGCTTTGCTGCTTTGAAAGTTTTGCTCGTAATAGTCGGGGGATTCACCTAGCAAAATGCTCATGGTGTATTGAGCCATTTTGAGCGAGGCAATCAACGTGGGGATTTGTGATTTTGTTTGCTGGTATTGCGATTCAGACTGACTTAAGTCGAGCAATGAGGTCGACCCATTATCGAAGCGCGACCGGGCAATCCGCAAGCTTTCAGCCTGAAAGGCCAAGTTGTTTTTTGCAACTTGAATTAAGCCTTCATAGTTACGGATGTTGATGTAGGTGTTGGCCACATCAGAGGCCAGTGACACGTCGGCCGAATAAAAGGCTGCCGCCACCGAGATGTACGAGGACAGCGTGCTTTCGATGCCGCGACGATACTTACCCCAGAAGTCGATTTCCCAGTTGGCCTGAATCAACAGATTACGGGTATTAGAAAGCGGCGAGGTATTGAGGTATTGCGTGAAGGCGTTTGGATTGTCATTGCGCGACGCTGAGCCACTGAGGGCTGCTGTCGGCAAAAGCGTGGCCTCAGACACCCCAAATTGCGAGCGCGCTTGCGCAACACGCACGGCTGCGCGCTGCAAACTCAAGTTATCGCTGGCTGCACGTGCAAGCAATTGATTAAGCGTTGGGTCTTTAAAGCTGGCCCACCAAGCCACCGGATTGATGCGTTGGGAATTGGTGACCTCAAGCGCCTCGGTAAATTCGGTTTGTTTGGGCTGGCTAAATTGGTTTTGGACCTTGGTGGCTGGCCGCACATAATCGGGCCCGACCACACAACCTGACAGAGCAAGGCCAGCGCTAGCCAGCCAACAAGACAACGCAAATCGATTCATGATCAAAACGATAAAAAGATATCAATGAAGAATAGTAAAGCAAATTCAAGTTACAAAAGGCAACGACAGTAGGTAAAGTGACCTGAGCATCAAGCAACTCTGGGCTTTGATCTCGAGCAGAAACGAGTCTAGACCTCAAGCAGATTTAAACCCGAACCTTAAGCAAATTTAAGCCCGCACCACATGACATGCCCGTTAATCGACCTGCGCACCTGAAATACGCACAATTTCAGCCCATTTCGCAATATCCGCCTGATGAATCTTTGCAAACGCCGCTGGGCTAGGATCTTGTGCAGGGGTGATCCCTTGGGTTTGAGTCAGCCAGGTTTTGAACTCGGGCGTTGAAATCACTTGGGTCACAGCCGCGCTCATTTTGGCGGTAATCGCCGCTGGCAACTTTGCGGGTGCAAGCAAACCATACCAAGTGCTGCTCGCAAAGCCAGGCAAATCACAAGCCTGCGCCATCGGAGGCACGTTTGGCAAAGCCTCTAGGGTGATTGGTGTGGTAACGGCTAAGCCGATATTTAAGCCGCCCTTGATCGAGGCGATTGCCGGTGCGCTTTGGTTGAAAAAAAGATCTACGTCGCCCGCTAATAAGGCCGTCATCGCGGGGCCCTGCCCGCGATAGGGTACATGCACGATATCAACCTTGGCGGCACTGGCAAACTGCGCCGCCGACAAGTGGGTAGAGGCCCCATTACCCGTCGAGCCATAATTCAGCTTGCCCGGGTTCGCACGAATCAGCGTAAGCAACTCGGCACAGGTTTTAATCGTGGGGTGTTTTTTAGTATTGATCAAGAGCACATTGGGCACATCACCCAAAATCGCAATGTGCGTAAAGTCGCGCTCGACATCAAAACTTAGCTTTTTATAAAGCGCCGCGTTAATGGCGTGCGTCCCGGCCGTCGCCAGTAAAAAGGTATAGCCGTCTGGCTGGGCACGCGCAACAAAATCAGACGCCAAGTTACCCCCGGCCCCTGTTTTGCTATCCGACACAATGGGTACACCTAACACTGCGGTAAGCGCCTCACCGAGCTTGCGAGCATATAGATCGGTGCCCGCACCATTTGGAAATCCGTTGATGATCGTGATCGCCCGACTGGGCCAAGCCTCGGACTGCGCCAGCACATTCGCGCTGAGCAATAAACCAGCCAGCACACAAACCGCTTGTTTAGACCATTTCAACATCGTGAATCCCCTAGTTCTTGTTGGTGAACGACTTAACGCTGTTGGCCCTGACCAGAGATCCGGCGGCAATGATTTAACGAAGCCTGAATCAAATTATCGCTTGCCTCGGGCGTGCGAAACGCAGAGTGCGCCGACAGCGTGACATTATCGAGTTTAGTAAAAGCGTGATCAGCGGGCAAAGGCTCGATATCAAACACATCGAGGCCGGCGTGACCAATTTTTTTAGACGCAAGCCCGGCGATCAAGGCTTGTTCATCAATCACGGCGCCGCGTGCTGTGTTGATCAACACAACGCCATCGCGCATTTTTGCAATTTGCTCGGCTGAAATAAAGCCACGGGTATCGTCATTGAGCAACAAATGAACCGACAGCACGTGACTGCCTGCCAAAACGGTGTCTAAGTCTGCAAAGCGCACGCCCGCGTGGGTTTTCGGGCTGCGGTTGTAGGCGATCACGTTCATGCCTGCACCCAAGGCCAAGCGCGCCATTTCTGCGGCGATGCCGCCAAAGCCGATTAAGCCCAAGGTTTTGCCGGTTAACTCAATACCATCCGTCCGCAACCACTGACCAGCGCGCATGCCGCGATCCATCCGGGCAAAACCCTTGGCGCTGGCCCACATCAGGGCAAAGGCACACTCAGCAACTGCGGTATCACCGTAACCCTTGATGATATGGACTTCGATACCAATTTCGGCGAGCGCCTCGGGGTTCATATAAGAACGCGCCCCGGTGCCTAAAAACACCACATGCTTCAAGCCTTTGCATTGTTGCGCGATCTCAACGGGCACAGCAGTGTGATCGACGATCAGGATCTCGGCGTCACCCATGACGCCAGGAATCTGCTCAGGGGTAATGTCAGCCTGTTCGTTGACCAACAAAGCGATATCGTCGGGTTGATGCAAGCGGCGCGCCACGTCGGCCAAACTGCCATTGGCGTCAATAAATACAGCTTTCATGTCACAACATCCAAGTAAAAAACAATACCGACATCATAACGGGGCTTTGGCCCGAGAGCACCACGTTTAGACACCTTATCGACGTTAGGCCGAACCTGACGACCAGTTCGCTGCACCCTAGCTCGCCAATGCTACGATTGATACCCTGCTCACGCGGGCGTAAACATACCGGTTTGGGGTACTGCGAGCGCTGGTTCCAGTGCTACGATTGATACGTTGCCCGCGAGGCTGTCAACATACCGGCTTCGGGCACTGCGAGCGCTGGTGCCAATGCTACGATTGAATACTATTCGTGACTTTACAGCCAGAAGGATCTTTTTTTGAGCAAGCCTGAGCACGTTGTCATCATCGGCGCCGGTATTGTTGGTGCGGCAAGCGCTTTTCACTGCCTCGAGGCGGGGTTAAACGTGACGCTAATCGAGCCCGAAACTCCGGGTGCTTCGCAAGCCTCAAGCTACGGCAACGCCGGTTGGTTATCTTCACACTCTGTTTTACCCCCCGCTTCGCCCGGCATCTGGAAGCAGGTTCCAAGCTGGCTGGCAGACCCGCTCGGGCCCCTCTCGGTGCGCTGGCGGTATTTTCCGCGCGCCCTACCCTGGCTGATACGCTATCTGGCCGCGGCCTGGACCTATCCAAAAATCGAACGGACCGCTCACGCGCTGCGCACTCTGCTAGCCGGCGCGCCGGCCCTACATCAACACATGGCACAACAAGCGGGGGTCGGTGAGCTGATCGAACGCAACGGTTTGCTTCACGCATTTTTATCGCGTGAACACTTTCGACTCGATGCCAAGGCTTGGGAGATTCGCCGTAAAGAAGGAGTTAGCTGGCAAGAACTCGACGCAGCAGCGCTAGCTGCTCGTGAGCCAGACCTTGACCCTAAATACACCTTTGGCATCTTCGTCGCCGAGACCGGCAGCTGTCGCAACCCTGGGGCTTACACAGCGGCCTTGATCCGCCATGCGCAGACCCGCGGGGCGACGTTATTACACGCCCGCGCAACCGGCTTTCGAATTGAAAACGGATCACTGAAAGCTGTGTTGATCGAAGGCGGTGAGGTGTTGTGTGACAAGGCGGTTATTGCAGTGGGCGCACGCTCAAAGGCCTTCGCCGCCCTGGCAGGCGACAACGTCTCGCTAGAAACTGAGCGCGGCTACCACGCCGTGGTCTCTGGCGTCGCGACCGGGCCCCGTCTGCCAACCATGTTTGCCGACTGTAAGGTCATCGTCACACAAATGAACCAGGGCTTACGGGTGGCTGGTCAGGTTGAAATCGCACAGGCTGACGACACCCCAAACTGGCGTCGCGCCGAAATTTTGCGCGACCACTTGCTGACCTTGTACCCCACCCTGCCGCGCGACCTCGCGCCCGAGCAAATCCAAATCTGGATGGGGCGGCGCCCCAGCACCCCTGACGGGCTGCCTTGCCTTGGCTTGGCCTCTGGCTGCAAAGATATTATTCATGCCTACGGTCACGGTCATGTGGGGCTGGTAGGATCAGCAAGAACTGGGCGTATAGTGGCTCAACTTGCGGCGGGCCTTCAGCCCGAAATCGATTTGACCCCATTTAGACCGACGCGCTTTGGCTAAGCCACGCAAATATCGCACTTGCAAACACCGAGATCAACATGAACGTTTCAAACCTGCAAGACGACAGTGAAGACGTCGAGTTCACGCCAGCAGAGCGTGCCAGCGCTGCAAAAAAAAGCACTTGGATAAGCGTGATCGTCAACATTTTGTTATCCGCCACGCAAATTAGCGTAGGTATTTTTGCAAAGTCGCAGGCCTTGATTGCCGACGGCGTGCATTCGTTGTCGGATTT
>CANCMG010000124.1 GCA_947378965.1 Alcaligenaceae bacterium
GGTGCGCAGGCGGCAGCCAAGGCAAGCCCCGACGGCTATAGTTTTTTCTTTGCAGCCATTCACCACGCGGTACTGCCGAGCCTCAAGCCAAATTTAAGCTACGACATACAAAAGGATTTTGTCCCTGTGGGGTTGGTTGCGCGCTTTCCGATTGTGCTGGTCGTGCACCCGAGCGTACCGGCCAATACGGTGCCTGAACTGATCGCGTACGCTCGGGCCAATCCTAACAAGCTCTCGTATAGCTCGTCTGGCACGGGCGGTGGCACGCATCTAGCCGGTGAGTTGTTTAATAGTTTGGCGGACACAAAAATGCAGCACATCCCTTACAAGGGCAGTGCGCCCGCGATGCAAGACTTGGTTGGCGGTCAGGTGCAGTTGATGTTTGCGGATGGCCCGTCGGCGTTGCCCTTTATCAAGGCCGGCAAAATCCGTGCCTTAGGTGTAGGTAACCCCACACCCTCGGTATTTTTTCCAGATGTGCCAACGATTGCTGCCGCAGGCCTACCAAATTACGAGGCCTACTCTTGGACTGGAGTCGTTGCCCCGGCCGGTACGCCAGCCGCTGCGGTTGCACGGTTGAATGCCGATATGGTGAAGGTCTTGTCTGATCCTAAAACAGCCCAGGCCATGATGAGCGCAGGTGCCGAGCCAGCGCCCGGCACGCCCGAAGAGTTTCGTACATTTATCGCGAACGAAATTAAAAAATGGGGCGAGATTATTCGCTCGGCGAATATCAAAGTCGACGATTAAGTCCTAGACCGTTGCAACGACTCAAATGGCGCTGCTGGTTTATTTGAGCAAGGCTAAGCCTAGTCCTCAGCGCAACACGTCGCGTTTGGCTTGCTCGTACTCAGCGATTAGTTGATCGACTAGTTCGCGCACAGACATGATCGTGTCGATGGCCCCTACGCCTTGACCTGCGCCCCAAATGTCTTTCCAGGCTTTTGGGCGCAGGTCTTTATTGAGTGACACCGAGCCGCCCACTTTGGCTGCTAAAACCTCTTCAGGTTCGATGCCTGCTGCAATGATGCTGGCTTTTAAATAGTTGCCGGGTACGCCGGTAAAGTAGGGCGAGTACAAAATCTCAGCGGCGTCAGCGTCGATCACCATATTTTGATAACGGTCGGGCGCCATCGATTCGGTGGTGGGGATAAAGCGGGTACCCAGGTAAGCAAAATCGCAGCCAAGTGCGCGCGCAGCCAAGATGTCTTTGCCGTGCGAGATACAACCTGAAAGAATAATCGGGCCGTTATAAAAACTACGAATCTCGTTGACCAGGGCGATCGGATTGAGTGTCCCGGCATGGCCGCCGGCGCCGTTCGCCACCAAGATCAGCCCATCGACTCCGGCATCGATGGCTTTGCGTGCGTGGCGCGCATTGGTCACATCGTGTAAGACGATACCGCCGTAGGGGTGGACGCGAGCGACAACAGTGTTGGGTGCATGCAGCGAGGTAATAAAAAGTGGTACCTCATGCTGTGCGCAAATTTCTAAGTCGCCCTCCCAGCGTGGATTGGACGGATGCACGATGAGGTTCACGCCAAACGGTGACACCACAGCGTTTGGGTGCTGCGCTTTGTAGGCTGTTAACCGCGTCTTGATTTCGGTTAACCAAGTTGGCAGGTCTTCTTGGGGGCGAGCATTCAAGGTTGGAAACGTACCAATCACACCGGCGGTGCACTGGGCAACCACGAGGTCGGTGCCCGAGACTAAAAACATTGGCGCGCCAATGACTGGGAGACGCGTTTGGGCTAACAGGGGTTGCAATGTTGAGAGGGTGTTCATGTACGAATGTGACTTGTTGAGTTGAAATCGGCGTGCTTTGACTGCTTAAGTTGAAATCAGCTTGCTTTGACTTCTTGAGTTGAAATCAGCGTGCTTTGACTGCTTGAGTTGAAATCGGCGTGCTTTGAGCGCTTCGGTTGAACTCAGCGCGCTTTACTGTTGAAGCTTGCCATTAATGATCACGCGCTCCCACATGGCATACTCTCGCAGGATGCGTTCGTGAAGCTCTTTGGGGCTTGCTTGATCGATCGTGTAGCCGCCATCTTCGACGGCCTTACGAAAAGCTGGGTCGCGCTTGGCAAGCTCAAGCGCGTTCGAAAGTTTACTCACGACGTCGGCGGGCAGGTTTTTGGGGCCCGCCACAGCGAGCCAGCCCACCACTTCATAATCGGCGATACCAGCTTCGATCATTGTGGGAACATTGGGCAGACTCGGATTGCGCTCTTTTGAGGTCACGGCTAGCGCCCGCGCCTGACCGCTATCGACGAACACCTTGCCGGTGCTGGTGATATCAAACATAAAGGTGATTTTGCCGCTGATGACATCCATCATGGCGGGCGAGTTGCCCTTGTAAGGCACATGCAGCATTGTCGTCTGCGTAGATTGAACCAACAGTTCTGCAGATAAATGATTTGAACCACCAAACCCAGCAGATCCGAAGGACACTTTTTCTGGATTCGCTTTGGCAAACGCGATGAGTTCTGCAACAGTCTTTGCTGGGATTTGCGGCCCAATCAGCATCACATTGGTGTAATTCACGACCGACCCTACCATGATGAAATCTTGACGAGGGTCAAACAGTTTGGTGCGTTGAACGATCGGAGAGATCGTCATCGTGGGGCTGGCGATAAAGTTCAGTGTATAGCCATCAGGCGTCGCCTTTGCGGTCGCGTCTGCGCCCAACATGCCACTGGCGCCGGCGCGGTTTTCGACGATCACTGATTGCTTGAGGTGTTCACCCAAGAAACGGGCAAAGGTTCGCCCGGTGACATCAACGGGCCCACCAGGTGGGTAGCCCACAATCAGCTTGACGGGGCGCTCGGGCCAGTTTGTTTGCGCGAAGACAGGCACGCTAAAGCAGGTCGCAAGTAGCACGGCGCCTGTGAGGGCGCTTGCTACCAGGCGCACGCGTTGTGACAGTTTGTTTGACATGAAGATAGTCTCGCCGTATTTTATCTTGGGTGTCTGAGCTATTTGCTGATTTTTTTCTATTGGCCTATTGAATCGTCGCGCCTGAGTCTTTTACGGCCTTACTCCATTTAATGAGTTCGGCGTCAATATGTTTGCCAAAAGCCGCCGGCGTTGAACCGACGGTTGCATAGCCGCTTTCGGCCAACTGAGCGCGCACTTTTGGGTCAGCCCCCACTTGGGCAAAGGCTTGACTCAGTCTGTTGATGGCCGCTTCGGGTGTTCCGGCCGGTGCCAAAATGCCGTACCAAACTGTTATCTCAAACCCAGGCAAGGTCTCGGCGATCGTAGGAGTGTTGGGCAAAATCGCCGCACGCTCAAGGCTGCTGACGGCAATCGCTTTAAGTTTGCCTGCCTTGACCTGCTGAAACGACGTCGAAATGCTGTCAAACATAAATGAAACTTCATTGCCCAACATGGCAATCACGGCTGGGCCACTTCCTTTGTAGGGAATATGAACCATCTTTGTGCCAGTTTGTGTTTTAAATAACTCGACTGACAGATGGCTGGTATTGCCGTTACCCGCAGAGGCATAAGACAGCTTATCTGGGTTGGCTTTGGCATAGGCGATCAACTCAGAGATCGTATTGAAAGGCGAACTGAGGGGCGCAGCAACCAAGAGCGGCAAGGTTGCTACCAGTGAAACAGGCGCAAAATCTTTACGCGTGTTGTAAGGCAACGTTGGATAAAGTGCGTCGTTGATTGCGTGGGCGGAGAGTATCAGGATAATCGTTTGGCCATCGGGCTTCGCGCGGGCGAGTGCGCTCGTGGCGATCGTGCCGCCGGCACCACCTTTGTAATCCAGCACAATGGTTTGGCCTAATATCTTTTGCAAGTCGGGCAGCATCGGGCGTGCCAGCATGTCTGCGCTGCCACCAGGCGGATACGGAATGATCAAGGTAATGGGTTGATTGGTGTTGGTCTGAGCTAGCACGACACCGCTCAAGGCCAAGCAGACCAAACCAAGCATCCAACGCACACTCTTACTGAAGAATATTTGAAACATGTTATGTCCCTTTGTTTTGGTCTGAGAGGTGTTTGTTGAAGCCGCGCTGAGCGGCTTGGCCTCGGACGAGCCTGTCAAGCTCACTTGTACACTGGATTGCCCTGCGCGTTACGACGAATCACAGCTAGCTTATCCGAAATTGCCAGGGCCGCCCCAGTTTTCTTGGCTAGGGTTTCTACTGTGAGCCCTTCGAGTATGGCGCGCACAACGAAGCCGCTCGGCGTCACATCGATAATCGCTAAGTCGGTGTAAACATAGTTCACCACCCCTGCTGCAGTGAGCGGGTAGGTGCAGGCCGGTAGCAACTTGGGTGTCTGATCTTTTGTGACGTGTTCCATCATCACGATCACTTCTCGGGCACCTACCGCCAAATCCATCGCGCCACCAATGGCGGCAATCGCACCGGGCCCCGAGGTCAGCCAGTTTGCAAGGTCGCCATTTTCTGCAACTTGAAAGCCGCCCAGCACCGAGTAGTCTAGGTGGCCACCGCGCATCATCGCGAAGGCAATCGTGTGCTCGGTAATCGAGGCGCCAGGCAATAAGACCACCGGTGTACGGCTCGCATTAATGATGTCTAGATCAATATCGGCACCGCTCGCGGCGCCCCCCATCCCTAAAATACCATTTTCACTTTGCAGCAAAATCTCGCGATCGGCAGGTAAAAAATCCGCCACCAAGGTTGGCATGCCGATGCCCAGGTTCACGACTGCGCCGTCTGGAAAATCATTGGCGACTAAATAGGCGATCTCATTGCGTGATAGCGGCGTGTACGCTGTCTGTTGCGCGTTGGTCTCAGACAATTTTTTTGTATCCGCGCTGTTCATCGTTCGCCTCCAGTCGCCACAACGGCTTGAACAAATATCCCCGGTGTCATGACCTGTTCTGGGGGCAGATCCCCCAAGGCAACCACGCGATTGACCTGAGCGATCGAATGCTTGGCAGCCATACACATCACGGGGCCAAAATTGCGTGCGGCCCAACGGTAGGTCAGATTGCCCCAGCGATCGCCGAGATGAGCTCGTACTAAGGCCACATCGCCGTGCAGCGGTTGCTCAAGAATGTAGCCTTTACCATCAATGACGCGCTGCTCTTTGCCTTCAGCCACTAAGGTGCCAAAGCCAGTTGGGGTAAAAAATGGCCCCAGACCAGCGCCCGCTGCGCGCAAACGTTCGGCTAGTGTTCCTTGAGGCATGCACTCGAGTTCAACCTGGCCCGCGCGATAGGCGGCTAAGAAGGTTTCAGAATTAACCGGCCGTGGATGCGAGCAGACGATTTTGCGAACCCGCTTAGCCTTGATCAGAGCGGCAATACCCACCTCGTGGGTACCTGCGTTATTGCTGATAATCGTGAGGTCATGCAGTCCCTTATCAAGCACTGCATGCAAAAGCTCAAACGGGATGCCCGCCTCGCCAAAACCACTCACCATGATCGACGCTCCGTCTTGTAAGGGCGCGATCGCCTCTTCAAGCGAGAGCTTGATTTTGTCAATCATTTTTACTCCAGGGATAGCTTGGCGGCTTCGACAATTTTTCTCCAGCTTGCTTGCTCTTTATCCATGAACGCACCGAATTCAGCGGGAGTATTGCCGCCAGGAATGCCGCCCATTTCGGCAAAGCGCTGCTGAATTTCAGGCATTTCAAGCACTTTTTTAGTCGCTTGTTGAATCTTGTTGACGATGTCGGCAGGGGTTCCGGCCGGAGCGACAAAACCGAACCAAGCCGTTACGACCATGTCTTGAATCCCGGCTTCAGCCATGGTGGGTACGTCTGGTAATTGTGGTGAGCGCTCAGCGCCGGTAATGGCCAGCGCGCGAAACTGCCCAGAGCGAATAAAGGGAATTGAACTAGGCAAGTTGTCAATGATAAAGGTCACTTGCCCGCCAAGCAGTGCTGCAACGGCAGGTCCCATCCCCTTATAGGGTACGTGTGTGAGCGTTAAGCCAGTGCGCTGAGAAAACATCTCGGAGGACAGGTGAGGAGATTGCCCCGTGCCTGGCGACCCGAACGAATAGTTTCCTTTTGGATCGTTCTTAATTGAGTCGACCAGCTCTTTAACGGTTTTGTAGGGCGACTTGCTATTGACCACCAAAATATTTGGCACTGAAATCACCAGGGTAATTGGTGCAAAGTCGGTCGACTTGTATGGCAAATTTTTGTAGAGGCTGTAGTTGATCGCGTTTGGCCCGATATTGGCGAAATCAATGGTGTAGCCATCAGGGGCTGAGCGCAACAACGCTTGTGTGCCGATGATGCCAGCGGCGCCTGCACGATTTTCAACGACGACGGTTGTGCCCAAGGCAGCACCAAGCTTCTCGCTAAGCAGGCGGGCCGTGATGTCGGTTGTTCCGCCTGGCGCGGCGGGTACGATCAGAGTAATTGGTCTTTCTGGCCAGGCTGCCAGTGCAGGCGCGCTTAGCCCCAAGGCAGCAATCGAGAGTGTGCAGGCTTGAATTAGGGTTTTCATGAGTGTCTCCTCAGACATTATTTGGACAGCTTAGCCGCGATTGTAGGTGGATTTGGGCTTCTAGAACCTCGTCTTCCAAAATCCGAGATTCTCGGCTTGAATTCGGGCGTTAAGATGGCGCATCGAGGAGAAAACCTATGGATCTGACCTGGACCACCGAAGAACGCGCCTTTCGTCAAGAGGTGCAAGATTTTGTTCACACCAAATTACCTGCAGCGTTACGCGCGAAGGCGTTTGCACACCACCGTGTTACCCGCGAAGAGTTTGTGTTTTGGCACAACACGTTGACCGATCACGGCTGGGGAGCGCCGAGTTGGCCTAAAGAATACGGTGGTACAGGGTGGAACCCGGTTCAGCGCCTGATTTTTGAGATTGAGTCGTTTAAGGCGGGTGCACCTCGCTTGATTCCGTTTGGGCTTAGCATGATTGGCCCGGTACTCATGAAGTATGGCTCTCAAGCTCAAAAAGATCATTTCTTGCCACGCATGCTGCGGCTAGAAGACTGGTGGTGTCAGGGTTATTCAGAGCCGGGCTCTGGTTCTGACCTCGCCTCGCTCAAAACTCGTGCAGAACGTGTGGGCGACCGCTACATCATTAACGGTCAAAAAACCTGGACCACCATGGCGCATCATGCCGACTGGATCTTCTGTTTGACGCGCACCGACACGGGCGCCAAAGCGCAGCGCGGCATCTCGATGATCTTGATTGATATGAAGCAGCCGGGCGTCACTGTACGTCCGATCAGAACCCTGGATGGCGGTGCCGAGGTCAATGAGGTCTGGCTTGAAAACGTCGAAGCGCCACTCGAAAACCTGGTGGGTGAAGAAAACCAAGGTTGGACCTACGCAAAATATTTGCTAGGACACGAGCGAGGCGGTATCGCCGGTATCGGTCACTGCCATCGTGAACTGGCGATCTTGAAATCGTTGGCCGAGCGCACCATGGCGAGCGGCGAATCGTTAAGCTTAAGTTCAAGGGTGCGTGACAGCATTAACCGCGCCGAAGGCCAGTTGTTAGCGCTTGAGTTAATGGTGTTGCGCGTGGCTGCGGGTGAGACGGACCCGGGGCCGAAGGCGTCGATCTTAAAAATTCGCGGTTCTGAACTGCAGATGGAACTTGCACGTTTGCAAATGCAAGTGGCGGGTGCTGACGCCTGGCCCTACGACCCCGAATGGATGTTTGCTCAGTCTGAGGATCATGGGCCAAGCCCCGAGTATTCGCCGGCCGCGGCAGCTGCGTACTTTGATATGCGCAAGACGGCCATTTATGGCGGTACCAACGAAGTGCAAAAAGGCATCATTGCCAAACAAATCATCGGGGTATAAAAATGGACTTTACATACTCACAAGAACAGCGCATGTTGACTGATAGCTTGCGCAGGTTGGTCGAAGACAATTGGTCGCGGCCCAAACGTCGCGAGCGCCAAAAGGCTGGCGTGTTAAATCGCAACGCGTGGGCGAGTTTGGTTGAGCTAGGCGTGGCCGGTTTATTGGTGCCCGAAGAATTTGGTGGGTTTGCTGAAACGCCCGCCACCATGCTCGCAGTTCACCAAGAGCTTGGACGCGGTCTGGTGAGTGAGCCTGCGATTTCAAGTGCAGTGATTGGGGTGACGCTGCTGGCTAATAGCCAGAATCAGGCGCTTAAACAGCGCTGGCTGACCGGTCATGCTGAAGGTGACGCAGTGTTGGCGGTGGCGTGGCAAGAGCCAGGTGAGCGCGACTCGCAGCGCCCTTTGTGCACTCGCGCGAGCGCCTCGAAAGAGGGTTACTCGCTTGAAGGTCGTAAGATCTTGGTTTGGCATGGCGCCGGCGCGCAGGCAGTGATTGTGTCGGCTTTGCTCGACGGCGCAGTGGCGTTGTTTTTGGTGCCCGCAGATACCCAAGGTGTATCGCTTCAAGATTACCCAACCTTTGACGGTTCGCGCAGCTCCACGATCAATTTTAAAGACGTCAGTGTGTCAGCCGAGCACCTGATCGCAAGCGGGGCGCAGGCCGAGCAACTATTGGCGCTGGCTCTCGATTACGGCATTACCGCCTTGTGTGCGCATGCTTGCGGTGCAATGGCCTATCTCACTGACAGCACGATTCAATACTTAAAAACACGTCAGCAGTTCGGTCAGCCACTTGCCGCGTTTCAGGTGTTGCAGCATCGCTTAGGCGACATGCTGATTCAATCTGAAATGGGTTTGTCGATGACCTATGTCGCCGCGATTGCGCTTGGCGAACAAAATGCGGCCAAGCGCAGTCGTTTGGTCTCAATGAGTAAAGTCGAGGTCGCAGCTGCCGCGCGTTTGGTGGGTGAGATTTCGGTGCAGTTGCATGGCGGGATGGGGATGACCGATGAACTTGAAGTGGGTGACTACTTTAAACGCTTGACCTATACCGATATGTTGCTGGGTGATACAAACTTTCACTTGCAACGTATGCAAGAACTTGAAGTGGTTTAAAGGATTTAGATGTCAACGACTGATTTGAGTGCGTGGTTAGGTAAATCACAAACGGTAGTAGACCGCATGGATCCAGGGCATGCGGCGCGTATCGCTGTGACGCTCGGGCGTCCAATCCCAGAGTTGGGCGCCGTGTTGCCGTCTTTGTGGCACTGGGCGTTTTTTTTAGAAACCGTGCCAATCGCGCTGACCGGCACCGACGGGCACCCTGCACGCGGCAGCTTCTTGCCCCCCGCTGACAATCGTAATCGTATGTGGGCAGGTGGCCGGGTTGGTTTTGATGGTGGTTTAGTCGTTGGTACAGAAGCGCAAAAAACGTCTACAGTGACTGCCATCAAAGAAAAGGCCGGTCGCACGGGTTCGTTATTATTTGTGACGGTTAAGCATGACATCATGCAAAACGGCAAACTCGTCGTGAGCGAAGAACAAGACATCGTTTACCGAGAGCCCAGTGCGCCCAAACTCCAGGGAACCGAGCCAGCACCCGCATCGCAATGGAAGCAACCCGTTGATCCTAGCGCCGTTTTGCTGTTTAGATACTCGGCCGTCACGTTCAACAGCCATCGGATTCACTACGACCACCCCTACGTCACCGAGAAAGAAGGCTATCCAGGCTTGGTCATTCATGGCCCGTTGATCGCGACGTTAATGTGTCAGGCGTTTTCACAGGCTCACCCTCGTGCAACGCTTAAGCATTTGTCTTACCGAGGCCTGCGGCCTCTGATTGCTCCGACTGCCTTCGATGTTGCTGGCACCGTTACCGCGCCGGGCGAGGCCAAACTTTGGGCCGAGCAAGATGGCACACTCGCCCACCAAGCTGAATTGAGGTTCGAAGCATGAGCACTACCCCTTTAAATTCAACGGCCTCAGCAGGCGCTAAAAAAGGCCCGCTCCCCTTAGAGGGAATCACCGTTGTGAGCCTTGAACATGCGATTGCGGCCCCTTTTTGTACCAGGCAGCTCGCAGATATGGGCGCACGCGTCATTAAGATTGAGCGTCCGGGTGTTGGCGACTTCGCGCGCAAGTATGACGAGCGCACGCGCGGTATGGCTTCGCACTTTGTCTGGACGAACCGTTCGAAAGAAAGCCTCACGCTTGATCTGAAGCACGCCGATGCAGGCCCAATTCTTGAGCAATTGTTGGCCCAGGCCGATGTGCTGGTGCAAAACTTGGCGCCCGGTGCAGCCGCGCGCATGGGCTTATCGTTTGACGCGCTGCATGCCAAATTTCCTAAATTAATTGTGTGCGATATCTCTGGCTACGGCGAGGGCGGGCCCTACGAAACCAAAAAGGCCTATGACCTGCTGATTCAAAGCGAAAGTGGTTTTGTATCGGTGACCGGTTCGGCTGACGAACCCTCAAAGGCGGGTTGTTCGATTGCAGATATTTCTGCGGGCTCGTATGCGTATTCAAGTATTTTGAATGCGTTGCTCTTGCGTCATCAAACAGGGCTCGGTAGCCATCTTGATGTGTCGATGCTTGAGAGTATGGTCGAGTGGATGAGTTTTCCGATGTATTACGCCTTCGAAGGTGCGACACCACCGCCGCGCTCGGGCGCCTCGCACGCCACCATTTATCCGTACGGCCCGTTTCCGGTGGGTGATGGCAATACGATCATGCTAGGCCTACAGAACGAGCGCGAGTGGGTTATTTTTTGTGAAAAAGTTCTTGAGCAAAAATCACTAGCGATTGATCCTGAGTTTGATAGCAACACAAAACGTGCTGCGAATCGCGCGCGGTTGCGCGCGGTCATTGTCGAACTGTTTTCTAATATGACGATTGCCCAAGTCGAGCAAAAACTTGAAGAGGCGCAGATCGCAAACGCACGCGTCAATGAGATGAAAGATGTCTGGGCGCATCCACAGCTCAAAGCGCGTAATCGCTGGACCGAGGTACAGAGCCCGGTTGGTTTGTTGCCTGCGTTGTTGCCGCCCGCCACCAACAATCAATTCGATGCTCGTATGGATCCCATCCCCGGTATCGGCGAGCACACCAAAGCCATACTCAAAGAGCTGGGCGTGACTGAAGCTATAGTGGCCAGACTAGTCGCCGACAAAGCGATTTAGGCTGCAGTGTTGCTGCGCTAAGACGCGGCGAGCTCTGTGCTGAAGCTGAGCTCGTCGCATTTGGGCAACACGTTTGAAAATCAATCACACGTTTGAAACGAGTGATTGGGTAGTGCTTCGCGGGTGCCATAACTAAAAAAGGGATTGAGATGAAAGCAAATAATGTTCTAGAGACGATTGGTAACACCCCACATATCCGAATGAATCGTTTGTTTGGTCAAACGCATCAGGTATGGATCAAATCCGAGCGAACCAACCCGGGTGGGTCGATCAAAGATCGTATCGCGTTGGCGATGGTTGAAGCCGCCGAAAAATCGGGAGCGCTGAAGCCGGGCGGCATCATTATCGAACCCACCTCTGGTAACACCGGTGTTGGTCTGGCGATGGTTGCGGCTGTGAAAGGCTATAAATTGATTTTGGTGATGCCCGACAGTATGTCGATCGAGCGTCGCCGGTTGATGTTGGCGTACGGTGCTAGTTTTGAACTGACGCCGCGTGAAAAAGGCATGAAAGGCTCGATTGCCCGGGCCGAAGAGCTTGCCGCACAAACGCCTGGTGCTTGGATCCCTCAGCAGTTCGAGAACCCAGCAAATATCGATGTGCACGTGCGTACCACCGCACTCGAGATCTTGGCAGATTTTCCAGAAGGGCTAGATGTCATCATCACTGGCGTGGGTACGGGTGGGCACTTGACGGGTGTTGCACAGGTGCT
>CANCMG010000125.1 GCA_947378965.1 Alcaligenaceae bacterium
GCCAGCCTCTCTGCCATGGGTTTGCGACCACGGCGTAAGGTCGACAGCATGTCTGCAAACGGCGTCGTCGCGCTTTCAGGCGAGTTGAGCCAGGCTAGAAACTTCTGAACATACTCGTAGAGACCACTTTTATCGCGCGCAGACAACACAAACAAATCGGGTGTACTTGCCTGCGCGAAGTCTGTTGCAGCAGAAGAACCAACCAGCCTGCCGTCAACAGCCTCAAAGGCCCCTCCGCCGATAGCTCCAAACGGCCTTGCTTCAAAAGAACCAACAACCCATTCTTCAAGTATGGCGTGTGCATTACTTCCACCAGAACCAAAGCTACTGACACCAGCCCGTCTAGGCGTTGCACAATCCTGCTGCAACCAGTCCTGGTGCTGGTCAATTAAACGAAAGGGTGTCCCTTCTAGCTTGATATGACGATTGAGTTTTTTAAAATCCTGCAGCGCAGGCAACTCTTGATGCTGCAGACAAAGTACGGTCTTGAGCAGACCTGCAATACCTGCCGCAGCCTCTAGGTGACCGATGTTGGTTTTAATTGAGCCTAGGGCGCAACTGCCGCGCTCATCAGAAAAAGCTTGAGTGAGCCCGCGAATCTCAATGGGGTCACCGAGTGGCGTACCCGTACCATGTGTTTCAATCAAGCCGATGCTGGCTGGTTCAACCTCGGCCACTCGCCAGGCCTCGCGTATCAACTGCGCCTGACGCAACGGATTGGGAACCGTGAGTCCGCCAGCACGCCCGCCATGATTACTTGCAGTCCCTTTTATCAGCGCGTAGATATGATCGCCATCATGCAAAGCCTGCTCAACGGGTTTGAGCAAGAGCACCACAGCGCCCTCGCCTCGCACATAACCATCTGCACGCTCATCAAAGGTTCTGCACTGACCCGCTTTAGACAGCATGCCTGCATCGTAATAAAAAATGCTATTCGATGGATGACACATCAGATGAACGCCACAGACTAAAGCCATCTTCGACTCACCGTCACGCAGCGAGCGCACAGCTTCGTGCACGGCAACAAGCGAGCTTGAGCAAGCCGTGTCGATCTGCATGCTCGGGCCCGAAAAGTCATACAAATAAGAGAGTCGGTTTGCCAGTATCGAAGAGGAATTACCCGTCGCAAAATGCGCCGCGTGAGGCAGGCCTGCCGCTTCAAGCACCTTTGCGTAATCGGCCCCGCTTGCACCAACAAACACACCGGTCGCAGAACCCATCACACTGTCTTGTGCGTACCCTGCATCTTCGATGGCCTGCCAACTCAGCTCAAGCAGTATTCTTTGCTGAGGATCCATGCACTCGGCTTCATGACGAGACAGCTGAAAAAATGAAGCATCAAAGCTGGCAATATCGTCGAGCAGGCCTGCCTGATCAATGCCACGATGGCTGCCCTGTGGATCAATTCCTTCTGGCCAGACCCAGCGCTCAGCAGAAATCGTACTGATCCCGTTACGACCTTCTTTTAAAAAATTCCAGAACGCGTCTGGCGTATCGGCTGCTCCTGGGAGCCTGCAAGACATTCCAATAATTGCAATATCAGCAGGCCTGACGCCAGCCTGAGCGCGCGGCGCACTGGGCGTTGCCTGCTCGCCCAAATCAGCTTCAGTTCTAGTTTCAGATTCAGCTCTAGATTCAGATCTAGACTCAGATGCAGATCCAGATCCAGATGCAGATGCAGATTCAGATCCAAATCCAAATCCAGATCCAGATCCAGATTCAGATTCAGATTCAGATTCAGCTCTAGATTCAGATCTAGACTCAGATGCAGATTCAGATCCAGATCCAGATGCAGATTCAGGGGCAGAGGCAGTTCCAGACGCAGGCAAAGCAAGTTCAGCCGACGACAAGGGCTTCAAATGTCTGACAATCTCGGCGGCGATTTTTTGAGCCGAGTTGTGTTCAAACAAGAACGTTGCATCCAGACTCATTTGATACTGGTGAGAAATTTGATCACCAAGCTCAAGCAAGTCTGCCGAATCTAATCCCATTTCCATGAGTGGGCGACTCACACCAAAGGACGACGCTTTATGCCGACCGAGACATTGTCGGATTGTTGCTTCGAGAAACTCGATGACGGTTTGCAGTACGCTCACACTCACAGCTTGTGCTGCGCTGGCGCTCGCACTCACAGTTTGTACCGCGCTCGCACTCGCACTCACAGCTTGAAGTGAGTTCGCGCTCACACGCGGTATCGTCGAAAGTAAGGGCTGCGCATCAGCAGGTTGATAATCCTGCCGAACGCGCTGTCGCGGATCGTACTCAACCAGTACGCCACAGCCGTTATTTTGCCGATCACGAGGGCGGAACCCTGGTAATAGCTTGGTGATCTTTGCGCCATGCTGCTCATGAAAGCGCAAGATTGGATCTGCCAGCACGCCTCGACTATTTCGCAGTTCGATATATTGTGCGAGCGTCAAGTCAGTCTGCGTGTAAAAATTCTTGCAGCGGGTGACACCGATGACCGCGGTCATGCCACTCACGAGGCCTGCGCGCTGCAAAACAAATTCGAGCAAACGGTCGCCCAACCGGCCGCCCTGCATCTCAGGAAGCACATTGACAGAAATCAGTTGCAGTATCGAACCAGCTGGATTGTGCAGAGATTCGACCTGATCAAATTCGCTCGACTTAAGCGCCTCTGCGCTAGTGATGCGCTGGGTGTAAGAGACCCCAATCACCCGCCCTGCCTGTTCAAGCACCAGCTGCCCCGCAGGGTACTGCGTCAATCGTTGAGCAAGTGCCTCGGGCGTCGCACGCAAAGCCTCGCCCCAGCTCTTGAGCTCTAGCGTGCGCAGCGCAGGTAAGTCAGACAGGCGCGCCAAGCGAATTTGATAAGGTTGGCGCTCGAAATGCTGCAAGGTAATTCTGCTGAAAGGCAGTATCTTGGGATAACTCCGAAAGGAGTCATCACGAGGAAAAAGACCTGCCTCGGCTGCCGCAAGCAGATACTGTTCTGCTGTCATCAACAATTGTCGTGAAAAGCGCTGCAGTGTGTCGAAATACAAGTTTTCGCACTTGTCGATATAGCGCCCAACAATCTGCGGTTCGAGTGAGTGGACCTCGAGAGTGACCAAGCCGTGACGACCCACGATTGATGACCAGGACCTCAGATATTCAACTAAGCTTTGGAACACTGAAGCGGCGGGGATCGCGCTGCCATCATGACGCACAAATACCCCTTGCATACCCAGGTGCTCGCGGCTCGCTAACTCCTCGCGTTCAACCGGTTCTTGATACGGGCGATCGTGATCAAGAAAAGAGCGGACGTGCAAAATATCGTCAGGATCCTCAACGCCTGCACTCACCAAATCCCTGACAATCTGTGCAGGATTGCCAATATCGCCCGTAATCAGCGTATGGGCGATGCCCGATAAGGTCAGCTCGGCTTCGGTCAGAGCAGCCTGATTCAAATCTATGCCCAACAGCGTCAGCGGATATTGTTCAAGCGCCGCTCCTCTGCGTGATTTAGTTTGAACAATGTCATAGATACGTTTTAGCAGGGTGCCGTCGCCGCAACCTGTGTCAGCGATATAACGCGGCTGCTCAGAGAAGGGCAGACGGTCGAACAGTCTTAAAACGATACCTTCAAGATCTGCAAAATATCTTTCGTGCTGAAATCCACTGCCGATCACATTCAGCGTCCGATCCAAATGCCCTTCTCTGCCCTCTTGGTCTTCTGCAAAAACAACTTTGCAATCACCAAACAACAACTCAGGTATTTGCTTGAGCAGCGGCAAGTAAGACAAGGCAATCGCAAAGTTGTAACGACGGCCTGCAAAGAAACGGCCCTTTGCCGTCAGTCGCTCATCGTTGCCGGCCTCAAGCCATTGCAAATGCCTGCATAGTTGCAAAACTTCTTTTTTAACTTGAGGCAGCCAGTGAGAGGGTAAGTTCAACTGCGTCGCCTCACCTGACGGCAAACACCCTGCCTCACCAAGCCTGATTAAGAGCGGCACCGCCAGCAAGCCATCCAAAAACTGGACAAACAAGACATTTGTTATGTCCCAGTTGCGACAGGCCAGCTCAAGCCAGCCTCGCAACTGATGCTCACGCCGCTCAGAGTCAAGGTACTCGCTAAAGGGAAATGACAGCAGTTCAACGATATTTTGCGGAATCTTGTCTAACAGCAGGGACTCGGGCGTTTTACGATAACGACCATCTGGGGCTTGCTCGACGCAGCCTAGGGACTCGAGCATATGGAGTGCCGTCAGCAGGTGGCCCTGATTGGCGCCGGTCTCTTCAGCAAGAGTAGAAACTGCCTGAAAACGTTCAGCCTGGAGAACGTGAAAAAGCCCTGCTTTGCGGCAAGCGTCAAGAACAGGAATCGCTACAAACCCATGGAGATAGGTGTTTAGAATGGATAACATGGCGCGCGCGGCATTCGTCTCGAGGGGGCACCTCGCTGCAAGAAGAGTAATTTACGCCCCCCGCGCCACGACGTGTAGGCCTAGGCCTCGACGAATTCCGACATTTGAACGGCACGAGTTCGCCTCCCCTGCCAGCGCTTAATTAAGATAAACTTGCTGCCACGTGATGAAATATGCCGCCATGTGGTGAACTATGATAGGCACGGAAACTTCACGTGGCGAAATATGTACAACGACTTTAAAGCGTGCATACAATCTCGTCAGTGTTAATCCGCTTAAGAAGTGGCTGTATACACAATAGTTGTTGACTACGATGACCCAGCTTTTGAGTTGCTCGGCTAATTCAAGCTGCACAAACTACGGAAAAAAAATGATTGTCAGACGCTGTTTTTTTGTTCTCATTACGCTCGTCACACTGTCTGGTTGCGGCTTAACTGGCTCAAACAGTTTTCGCGATATGTCGACGGCTTATCGTGAAGTCTTGGAAGACTATTCAAATAACAACATTCTGCTCAATATTGTGCGTTCCTCTGAGAGCATGCCAGTGTCGTTTCTGGATATGCCTAATGTCATTGGCTCGGGCATGCTGCAGAGTAGTGCCATGGTCACCGGTACAATCATGGGCTCGACACCAAGCACGCCCCTGGGATTCTTTGCTCCAGGAAGCGGTTCGAGCTATGGGCCAACGGTCGGGCTGGCAGCCAATGCAGGCTTCAACTTTACTCAATCTTCGCTTGATAACTCCTCGTTTATGACGGCCTTCTTGAGTCGGTTAAAACCCGAGGCGATTCAAAGCCTTACCGACAATACGGCGGGCCCGAAGGCGATACTCTATACGCTGACCGTCGACACGATAGAGGTTTATGATTTAGCAACCAACACGGTGAAAGAACTGGTTGTCAACAACCCTTTGCTGCCCGATTATCCAAGATTTCAAGAAGTACTCTACTCGTTAATCAAGCACGGCCTATCTACCGAAACGGTGATTGAACGCATACCAGTGGCGCCGGTGATGTCCGAACAAACCAGCAAAGATAATATGCGTGCGCTCGTTGAGGCCTCTTCACATCCAGGTGTCATGCTTTTGCCAGCCAAACTACCCAATGGTCAACCAGGCTATCAACTCACTCGATTAATGCCGACGACACGGATGTGTTTAATGCCGCAAAATGACGCAACTGAACGAGCAGCACTCGAACAAAAATTCAGTTCGGGCGCCTTCTGCGCACCCGATGTGCCAGGCACGACCCCCGGAGCGCATCAGACAACCAAGACCGCTGAACAGGTCAAGTCAGACTCGAAAAAATTAGCGTTGATCATCAAGTTACGTTCAACACGTAAAGTTTTTGATTTTTTAGGCTGGTTAACCTTAATGCAGTTAGGTCAAGAGCCAAAATACGTGATGCTTAAAGCCTCTAGCGCCGCTGCCTCTGGCACCACCACTCATTCAGATCAACCAGCCATCACGAATTACGAGTTTCCACTTTTCGTGATTCATAAAAACAACACCCAAGAACCAGCATTAGCGAAAGTGAACTATCGCGGTAATACTTACAGTATTCCCGAAACGAACTCAGGCGCATCGCGGCAAGTCTTCGTGCTGCTTTCGCAAATTCTGACGTTGAACAAAGTGCCTGGCTCAATTCCTGCCTCGCCTGCCGTACTGATAAAGTAAAACTGCAGTCTGAATAAAGTAAAACTGCAGTCTTGATAAAGTAAACCTGCAGTCTTGATAAAGTAAATTAGTAGTTTTTGCGCAGATCCATACCCGTATACAAAGACGCCACTTCGTTGCCATACCCATTGAACATCAGCGTTTTGCGCTTCGGCGCAAACACGCCATCCTCGCCAATGCGACGCTCTGTCGCCTGACTCCAACGTGGGTGTGACACCTCGGGGTTCACATTCGAATAAAAGCCGTATTCGCTTGGCAGAGCTTTCATCCAGCTGCTCACGGGTTGCTTCTCGGTCAGACGAATCGTGACGATGGACTTGGCGGATTTGAAACCGTATTTCCAGGGCACCATCAGGCGCACTGGTGCACCGTTTTGATTGGGTAAGACTTTGCCGTACATGCCCAACACCAGCATCGTCAGTGGGTGCATCGCCTCGTCTAAACGCAAGCCCTCGTTGTACGGCCATTGAATGGTGCGCGAGCTCAAGCCAGGCATATTTTTAGGCTGCACATCAGTTATAAACTCAACGTACTTTGCGTTGCCTGTCGGTTGCACTTGCTTTAAGAGCTCGGACATTGAGTAACCAATCCACGGAATCACCATCGACCACCCTTCGACGCAACGCATGCGATAGGTGCGCTCTTCGAGCGGCGCGAGTTTACGAATGTCATCGATGTCTAAGATTTTGGGGCTCACCACCTCGCCTTCTATGCGAAGCTTCCAGGGGCTTGTTTGCAGCTTATGTGCGTGCTTGACCGGATCACCTTTATCCAAGCCAAATTCGTAAAAATTATTGTAAGACGCCGCATCTTTTTCAGGTGTGCGGGGCTCCATGGTGAAAAACTGTTTTGAAATTGCGGCGTCGAGGCTGGGCAAGGTCGTTGCGCTACCGATCGTGGGCCAGGCCCCCGCTGCACCCGTCAGCAACGAAGCGCCAGCCGCTTTGATCCAATGACGGCGACTTTGCCAGACATATTCGGGGGTGATCTCAGAGCTGTGAATGTGGGGGGCACGGTAGATGGGCATCTGGAACTCACATTTGAAAGTTTAAAAGATCAACTTAGAATAACCAACACCGCCAAAATTGCCAACGATAACCTTGCGTAAAGGCTAACTCAGGCTAAACGCTCAAACAGCCATTGACGTAAATGAGCAACTTGTTCGACAACCCCCTGATTTGGACAGGCGCGTAATTCGTCAGCGGGGTGCGCTCCGCCATACGCCACACCCACCCCATGCACCCCGGCATTGGCCGCCATTTGTAAGTCGTGCGACGTGTCTCCAATCATCACCACCTGCTCGGGCTCAACCATCAACTCATCCATGAGTTCGAGCAACATCCCAGGATGAGGCTTACCAAACGTTTCGTCGGCCGTACGGCTGGCTTGAAAGGTGCTGTGCAGCGCGGTAGCGGTTAAGGCGCGGTTCAGCCCCACCCGACTTTTTCCGGTTGCGACAGCAAGCGTGGTGCCAGTTGCTTTCAAATCGCTCAGTAGCTCGGGGATACCATCGAATAACTTGAGTTCTTTATCTTTGCCTAAATAATGATGGCGATAGCGCTCTAAAAATAGAGGCTCTAGGGATTTTGTCAGGTCAGGCACCGCGCGGCGCAAAGCCGGCTCAAGAGACAGACCAATCACCCACGCCGCCTGAGCGGCGGTGGGCACCTTTAACTCGAGATCTCGACAGGCGCCCTGAATCGCTTGCACGATGCTGTGGGTTGAATCCATCAGGGTGCCGTCCCAATCAAAGACAACGACAGAATACTTGTTCATGGTGTGCTAGGTGTCAGGTTGAGTGTCAGCTTTTTTGCTGCGCGAACTGTTGGTTTGGTGACAAGGTTGGTTGCAACATCGGGGTGACGTGCACGGAGCATAAACGAAGGTCAAGCCGTCGGGATGACAACGATGGCCTAGGTTCGTGGAAGTCACAACAACTAGGTAGATTCAATCGTTTGCAATTGTTGCAGAAGTTTCTCGCAAACCGCAGGCAAAGGCGCCACTAACTGTAAGAGCTCTTGAGTTAAAGGATGCGGCATATTAAAACGATGCGCATGCAAAAACATACGCGAAAAGCCAAGTTGACTAAGCTGTGCTTGGCTTTCGTCGCGCCCGTACTTGTCGTCGCCGACGATCGGAAAACCACTCGACGCTAAATGCACCCTGATTTGGTGGGTACGACCGGTGCGCAACTCTGCGTCAACTAGGCTAAAGCCTTTAAACCGCTTTAAGCCAGACACGATGGTGTGGGCGACCTGCCCTTCGGTCTGGACCTTTACCCGGCGTTCGCCGGTTTGAGTGGTCCATTTGGCGAGCGGCAACCGAATATGCTGGCGAGCATTGACCCAATCGCCCTCAACTAGGGCTAAATAATGCTTGCTTCCACCCCCCATGCGAAACATTTCGTGCAAGGCAAGCAAGACGTTTCGTTTTTTGGCAATCAGTAATAAACCCGAAGTATCACGATCGAGTCGATGTGCGAGCTCTAAAAAGCGAGCCTCTGGGCGTGCGGCACGCAAGGCCTCAATGACACCAAAAGACACACCGCTGCCGCCATGCACTGCCGTACCGGCGGGCTTATCAATCACCAACAGGCCCTCGTCTTCAAAAACGATCGGAAACTCAAGCCCCGGCACCGCACGCTTTTGCTCGGGCGTGGGCAAGCGCATCGGGGGCACCCGCACAATATCCCCAGTATTAATGCGGGTATCGGGAGCTACACGCCCCTTATTAATACGCACTTCGCCCGCCCGGACCGCTTTATAGATATGACTTTTGGGCACACCTTTGCACAAGCGCATCAGAAAGTTATCCAGGCGCTGGCCGTCGTGCTCGTCGGTGACTTCAACCATTCGAACCGCAAGGCCTAGGCTTGCTGCGGGTTTTAGGGCAGAAATCGGTGCAGGTACTGAGAATTCTTTGCGCATGGCTAAAAGCGGCATATAATCCGCGAAGCCTTAAAGGGGTTTTGAGAGCCCTCTGGCGTCGAGATGCATTAAGTTGTCGCGTCTCCGTCTGGATCGCGGACTTCATTGTACCGCTTGCTTTCTGATCGCTTGTGGGTTGCTGGTCGCCGGCTAGACCGGGATGCATTTCAAGCACGCCGTTGCGACGTTTTAACGTTACGCCCGCGCTTAAAAATGTGTGCCCCTCGTGTCGCGCGCGATACTGAAGCACATGCAAGAAACCGTCGTATCCCTGCAGCAGGCGCCTGACTTTACGTCGCGCCTGATGTTCTCAGCACCTTTTTTAGTCAACCACAACCGTGACTCTGACCTTTTTGCTGAACGAACCTCGCACCTGCTGGTGCGCCGTGCCGGTCTAAAGACCTTTTCTTCGCGCGCCCCTTGTTGGTGCGCGATCATTCTTGCCAACTTCTGTGTTTCGCAGCCAGCAACGCGTGGCTGCGCGCCGATTTCCGGCGCGCCATTCAAATGGAGAAACATCCCATGAAGCGCATGTTATTTAATGCAACACACCCTGAAGAACTTAGGGTTGCCATCGTCGACGGGCAAAAGCTCATCGACCTTGACATTGAAATCGCCGGCCGTGAACAACGTAAAGGCAACATCTACAAAGGTGTCATTACCCGTATTGAACCCGGCCTCGAAGCTTGCTTCGTCAGCTACGGCGAAGAACGTCACGGCTTCTTGCCGTTCAAAGAAATCGCCCGCAGCTACTTTAAAGAGGGCGTTGATGTGCGCACCGCGCGCATTCAAGACGCCTTGCGCGAAGGCCAAGAACTAATCGTTCAGGTCGAAAAAGAAGAGCGTGGCAACAAAGGTGCAGCACTCACCACCTTTATTTCGTTAGCAGGACGCTATTTGGTCTTGATGCCCAACAATCCACGCGGTGGCGGTGTGTCGCGCCGTGTCGAGGGTGAAGAGCGCCAAGAACTGCGCGAAGCCATGGATCAGCTGACCATCCCACCTGGCATGAGCATTATTGCCCGCACCGCCGGCATTGGTCGTAACGCCGAAGAACTGCAGTGGGATATGTCTTATCTCATGCAACTTTGGACAGCGATCGACGGTGCTGCCAAAGACAATCCGGCCCCGATTCTGATTTATCTTGAATCGAGCTTGGTGATTCGAGCGATTCGTGATTACTTCTCGCCCGATATCGGCGAGATCTTGATTGATACTGACGATATCGCCGATCAAGCCACCGCCTTTATGAGTGTGGTGATGCCTGACAACGTTGATCGCGTCAAACGCTATCGCGATGATGTGCCCTTGTTTTCGCGCTTTCAAATCGAACACCAAATCGAAACGGCGTATTCGCGCACTGTCGAATTGCCCTCAGGTGGCTCGATCGTTATCGATCACACCGAGGCGTTGGTTGCAGTCGACGTCAACTCGGCACGCTCAACCCGCGGCGCCGACATTGAAGAAACTGCCACTCGCACCAACCAAGAAGCCGCCGATGAAGTGGCGCGCCAATTGCGTCTGCGAGATTTAGGTGGTCTGATCGTGATCGATTTTATCGACATGGAAGACACCAAAAACCAACGCTCAGTTGAAAACCGCTTGCGCGATGCGCTGCACTTTGACCGTGCTCGCGTGCAAATGGGCAAGATTTCGCGCTT
>CANCMG010000126.1 GCA_947378965.1 Alcaligenaceae bacterium
CTCCAGCTTTCAAGCAGTTTGCTAAAGCTCGAGGCTTTAGCAGACGGTTCGAGCGAAGAGTTGTCAGTGCGATCAGACATTCAAAATCCCTAAATGGTTTAGCTTGCTAATATATCTGATAGAGCTTACCGGATTGCGCGGAAAGCCTCGGCCTTTATGCTGGGGATGAATAGCGCGGACAGTAGCGCTGTCCTAGCTGTTTGCATTTTGAATCGATAAATAGACTGTATATAATTACAGCATGCAGAGACTTCAAGCCTACAAATTCGAGCTGCGCCAAACTAGCGAACAAGCCCGCAAGATGCGCCAGTTCGCCGGGGCGTGCCGGTTCGTCTACAACAAGGCGCTCGCATTGCAGAAGGCGAGGCGCGAGGTTGGCGAAAAGCATCTTGGCTATGCCTCGCTGTGCAAGCACCTAACCGAATGGCGCAGCAGCGCCGAAACACCCTGGCTCAAAGAAGCGCACTCACAAATCACACAGCAGGCGCTTAAGGGCTTAGAGCGTGCCTACAAGAATTTTTTCGAGAAACGCGCAGCATTCCCCAAGTTTAAAAAGCGAGGTCGGTATGACCGCTTCCGCTTTCCGCAAGCGATTACGTTAGACAACTCCAACGGACGCATCAAACTGCCCAAACTCGGCTGGATTCGCTTTCGCAAGAGCCGCGAAGTATTAGGCGAAGTTCGTAACGTGACTGTTGGCCTGAGTCATGGCAAATGGTTTGTATCGATCCAGACCGAGCGAACGGTAGAGCACGCAGTCGCACAAGGCGCTGCGGTTGGAATTGATGTCGGCGTGGCCCGGTTCGCCACGCTGAGCGACGGCAGTCATATCGAAGCGATCAACAGTTTTCGCAAGCATGAGGCTCGTCTGCGCCGATACCAGCGTCGTACAAGCCGCAAAGTTAAATTCAGTAACAATTGGAAGAAGGCTCAGGCCAAAGTCAAGAATCTGCACTACCGTATCGCCAACATCCGCAAAGACTTTCTCCACAAGGCTTCAGCTGCGATCAGCAAAAACCACGCACTCGTAGTTGTTGAAGACCTGAAAGTCCGTAATATGTCTGCCTCAGCAGCCGGCACGATCGATACACCCGGGATAAACGTGCGGGCCAAGTCCGGTCTGAATAAGTCCATCCTAGACCAAGGCTGGTCAGAATTCCGTCGCCAGCTTGAGTACAAGATGGCATGGAAAGGCGGTTGGCTCGTAGCGGTTCCACCTCAATACACGAGTCAGACGTGTCCTTGCTGCGCCCAAACGTCGAAAGACAACCGCAAGACGCAGGCTAAGTTTGAGTGCGTAGATTGTGGTTTTGAAGAGCACGCCGATTTGATCGGTGCGCTAAATATTTTAGAGCGGGGATACCGCTTGTTAGCCCGTGGAGAGTCGGTGCAGTCAGACCGCTCAGTGAAGCAGGAACCCACCGAAGTGACTCAGGTAGCTTTTGCCTGAGCACCGTAGGAATCCCCGTCCTTTCCGCGCAAGCGGCAGTCATCGACTGAGGGCGGGGAGGATGTCAATCAGCCTGAATGTTCGAGTCTCTAATGACCTTCGACCACTTGGTCTGCTCTTCTTTCCAAAATGCATTGAACTCAGAACGGGTCATCTGCACCAGATCGACACCTGGCACGGAAAAGCGCTTGGGTAAATCTCCTTTGGCATACACCCGTTCGAGTGAAGCAGACAGTTTGTCGACAATGTCCTCGGGCGTGTTCATCGGTACAAACAGCGCGACCCAGCCAATGGCTGAAAAATTAGGATATCCCTGTTCGGCTACCGTCGGGACATCGGGCAGCACAGGTGAACGCTCTTTTCCTAGGGTGGCGATCGGGCGCAGTTTACCGGCCCGAATATTGGCCAGATCACTGAGGATCGAGTCCATCATAAAGTCCAACCGACCGCTCAATAGATCGGGCGCTGCCGCCGCCGAACCACCATACGGAATACCTTGGGCAGAAAAGTTAGCTTCACGCTTAAAAAGCTCGATGGCTAAATGAGGTGACGAACCGATGGCAGCGATGCCGTAGTTTAGCCCTTGCTTACTATTTTTTGCAGCAGTGACCAGTTCGGCTATTGTCTTGATGGGCGAGCTTACAGGCACCACGACCACGTTATTAAAAACGCAAATCAGGTTCACCGCTTTGAAGTCTGTAAACGGGTTGTAGGGCAGGCTTTTATACAGATACTGATTATTCTGATGTGTGCCGGTTGTACCGACGACAGCGGTATAGCCATCGGGTTTGGCGTGAGCAACAAAGGCCGAGCCAACAGAACCAGACGCACCAGGACGATTTTCGATCACAATGGGCTGACCCAAATCTTTCGCCATTTCACTGGCCAACGCCCGCGAAATAATATCAGTACCCCCACCCGCGGCTAACGGAACAACAAAAGTGATCGGACGGTTTGGATAATTTGCCGCAACCCCGGCAGCGGGGACGAAAATAAGAGAAACTGACGCCAACAGCCATCGAACGGAAATGCTCGCATTCATGAATGCAACCCTCGGTCGTTAAGAGTGGGACTGGCTCAAAACCAAGGCTCAACAATTGAGATCGACCCTGGGACAACATTTCAGACACCAGCTACGGTATGCTAGTGATAACGGCTTCGAGCTTAACATCATTACTAAAAATGGGAATTAGCATGAAAAAACGCGTAGCGGTCGGCGGTTTTCATCACGAAACAAATAGCTTCATGGATGGCAGCACGACCTATGACTATTTCGTCAGTCATCGCGATCGTCCGCCGTTAGTGCATGGCGCCGAGGTATTGAAGTGGCTCGCACCCGAGACGGGTAGCTTCGCATTGTCTGGATTTTTGGGCGATACGCAAAATGAATTCGAGATTGTGCCACTGGTTTGGGGCAGTGGTGGGGCCGGCGCTACCGTCACGGCCGAAGCCTTCGAGCGTATCAGTGCCGAAATGGTCGCCAGAATATCGAATGCCTTGCCACTCGATGCCGTCTATCTCGACCTGCACGGCGCCATGGTGACCGAAGATTTCGAAGATGGCGAAGGCGAATTATTAAGACGTATACGGCGTGTCGTCGGCGAGAAAATACCGGTGGTCGCCAGTATCGACTATCACGCCAACGTCACAGAGCTCATGGTACAAAACGCCGATGGGTTGGCCGCCTACCGAACCTATCCTCACGTCGATCGCGTGCGTACCGGCCAGCAGGCCGCAGCTGTCTTGAAACAACTCTTGAAAGATGGACGGCCGGGCGGTCGCGTACTAAGAAAAATACCTTTTCTGATTCCGCTCAACAGTCAAAGCACGTTGGTGCACCCTTCTAAAACAGTCGTGCAGGCGTCTACCAAAGAAAGCCCCGGCGTGTACTGCCTCAGCTATTTAGCAGGCTTTCCGTCTTCAGATCTAGCCGAATGCGGGCCTTCTGCCCTCGCCTATGCAAAGACCCAGGCCCAGGCTGAACAGGCTGCCGATGAATTACAGGCCGTGATCGAAACACTTGAGAGCGATTTCTCGTTTCCGCCCCTCAACGAACGCCAAGCGATCGAAAAAGCTCTGGCAATTGCCAAGGACGCCGACAAGCCAGTCGTCATTGCCGACACTCAAGACAACCCAGGCTGTGGCGGCACCAGCGACACCACGGGCGTGCTGGCCGAGTTGCTGCTGCATGACGTGGGCTCGGCGGTACTAGGACTGCTCTGCGATGCAGACGCCGCAGCAGAGGCCCACCGAGCGGGCGTCGGTGGCGAGATCACGCTAGCCCTAGGCGGCAAGCACGGCCCAGAGCCAGTTGTGCCTTTACAGCAAACCTATACCGTCGCCGCGCTAGGCGACGGAAAGTTCGCCACGACCGGCAAAGTCACCGGTCATCGGCAGGTCGACCTTGGGCCCATGGCGCTCTTACGCATCGGCGCGATCGACATTGCGATAACGAGCAAACGCATGCAAAGTCACGACCTAGGCCCCTATCAGCACCTCGGCGTCAATGTCAGTGACTACACCATCGTCGTGGTCAAAAGCACCTGTCACTTTCGTGCCGAATTTGAACCGCTCGCCGCCGCAGTTTTGGTCACAATTTCTCCGGGTGCGTTCGCCGCCGATCCCTCACAACTACCTTACACGCGTCTGCGCGCCGGCGTCCGGCGTTCACCCAAACTGGCCTAAGCTTTAGTCATATCTTACAAAAAAGGGTTAGTGTCTTGTGAACACTAACCCTTTGATATCACTGGTCGGAACGGAAGGATTTGAACCTTCGACCCCTTGCACCCCATGCAAGTGCGCTACCAGGCTGCGCTACGCCCCGAAAGAACGTAAGTATAGCAGAGCCCACGACCTAGTTCAGGCTAAGCTGCCCAGTCTGCGTTGCAGAACCAGAGGCTTGCTTGAGCAACTCTTGGATACTGTGCAATTCGGTGCGCAAGGCGTGCAGTTCGGCGGCGGTCAAGCGTACTGCTGCATCTGGATCTTGAGGGATTTCACGCCCTTCACTTAAACGATTGCGCGCTCCACTGATCGTGAAGCCCTGTTCGTATAACAGTTCACGAATCTTGCGAATCAACAAGACTTCATGGTGTTGATAGTAGCGACGGTTACCACGACGTTTCACTGGCTTTAATTGAGTAAACTCTTGCTCCCAATAGCGCAGTACGTGAGGCTTGACACCGCATAAGTCGCTGACTTCACCGATGGTGAAGTAGCGTTTTGCGGGTATCGGCGGCAAAACGATGGGCGTGTCTGAAAGGATCATGCCTAGTTTTATACCTCAGATTGTGATGTTTCGGTGTGCTCAACTGCACCTTTTAACTTTTGACTGGCATGAAACGTCACCACCCGACGCGCTGCGATCGGAATCGTTTCGCCCGTTTTAGGGTTTCGCCCGGGGCGTGGTGGCTTGTTTCGCACTTGAAAATTTCCAAAGCCCGAAAGCTTGACCGGTTCGCCGCGCGCCAGCGCATCGCGAATCTCTTCGAAAAACGTATCGACGATATCTTTGGCTTCGCGCTTATTCAACCCCACTCGATCAAACAGTAGCTCGGCTAACTCTGCCTTTGTCAACGTGCGTGATTCTGCTAAAGAATGTTCATTTGTCATTTTTTTAATTTCCGACATTCTGGTTTAACGTGAACGAGCCTGATGCGCGATTTCGAGTGCCGCCCGTATCTTAGTCATACACAGATCGACCTGAGCCTCATCAAGCGTGCTCTCAGTGTCTTGCAACGAGAGCCTAAATGCAAGACTCTTTTCATTTGAGTCGGTTTTTGCCGGGTCGCGCCAAAGGTCAAACAAACCGACATGCTGCACCACAGCAAGCGACGGATCCGCCGCGATGGTCTGATGAATGGTGTCAACCAACGCTTGAACAGATTTGTCGGCAGATACCCAAATCGCTAAATCGCGTTGCACCATGGGTTGGCGCGACAACTCGTGCAAGCTTGGCATTGGCAACACGGCTAACGATTCAAGAGACACCTCAAACAGCACCGGTGCCGACGTAAGCTCTTGTTGCTGCGCCCAGCGAGGGTGCAGTTCACCCAGCCAGCCAATAGCAACTTCACCAAGTTCGACGCGAGCACTACGACCCGGATGCAACAGGGCATGCTGAGCAGGTACAAACCGTAACTGCTGCGCTTGTGCGCTAAACAGTACTTCAAGGTCGCGCTTGACATCAAAAAAATCAACTGCCCGGCTTTTTTGACCCCATTGATCGTCAGTTGCTGAACCCCAAGCCGCCGCAGCCAAGAACTGTGGTTGGCTAACACCCGCCACAGTGAGCGCGCCGTCTGTGATGGCGCTTGCTCGTTTAAACACCCGACCAAGCTCAAACACACGCACTCGAGATTGCTTACGGTTGGCGTTGTAGCAAATGTTAGCAACAAGGCCAGGCAATAACGACGAACGCATCACAGCCAGCTGACTTGCAATCGGATTGAGCAAGCGAATCGGATCCGCATGCCCAAGCATGTCGGTCTCCCAGGCTTGTTCAACAAACGAGAAATTGATGACCTCTTGGTAATCAAGTGCCGCAACCTCGTGTCGCACAGTATGAGCAGAACGGGTGGTCTCGGGCGTCATCGTCATGCGCGCTGCGGCAATAGGCGGCAAGGCCGGGATGCTTTCAAAGCCAATGATACGTGCGACCTCTTCGATCAAGTCTTCTTCGATACGGATATCAAACCGGTACGAAGGTGGCAACACCACAAACTGGTCGCCTTGCACTGTGAAGTCGAACCCTAAGCGGGTAAAGGTTTGCGACACCTCGTCTTGCTTGACCTTCACGCCCAACACACGGTGGCAGCGCGATAAGCGCATGGTGACGGGTTCACGCGTGGGTAGCTTGATGTGCTGATCATCGATTGGGCCAGCCTGACCACCGCAGATATCCAAAATCAGTTGCGTAATCAGGTCAAGATGCTCAGGGATATGTTCAAAATCAACACCCCGTTCAAAGCGATGGCTAGCCTCTGAGTTCAGCTTCAGTTTGCGAGCACGACCCGCGATCGCCTCAGGCCACCAGAAAGCGGCTTCAACATAAATGTTAGTCGTGTCAAGCGAAACCGCGGTTGAGGCACCTCCCATAATTCCGGCCAAACTTTCGGGCACGCCAGCGCTGGTGATAACACCCATTGATTCATCAAGCGTGATCGTTTGCTCGTTTAATAACGTTAGCGTTTCGCCCGCGCGTGCCCACCGCACTTCGATCTCTGGCTTGGGCATGCGATCCAAGTCAAAGACATGTGTTGGACGTCCGAGCAACAACATCACGTAATTAGAGATATCGACTAAGGCGGTGACCGAGCGCTGCCCTGCCCGCTTTAAGCGTTCAACCATCCACTCTGGCGTCTGAGCACGCGCGTTTACACCGCGTACGACGCGACCTGCAAAACGCCCACAAAGCTCTGGCGCTTGCACCGTCACTGGGATCACCTCGGTGAGCGTGGGCTTGATTGCCGCAGCCTGAGGAACACTCAACGGTGCACCGGTTAAGGCCGCCACTTCGCGGGCAACCCCTAAAATAGATAAGCAATCCGCGCGATTGGGTGTGAGCTTAAGCGTAAACAACGTGTCGTCAAGATCTAACGCCTCGCGCACATTGGCGCCAACCTTAGCATTAGCCGGCAACACCAACAGGCCCGCATGCTCTTGCGACAAGCCCAACTCTTTTGAAGAACACAACATGCCAAAAGACTCAACACCACGCATCTTGGCTACGCCAATTTTCATGTCCCCAGGCAACACCGCACCCACAGTGGCTAGCGGCACCTTCAAGCCAGCGGCGGCATTTGGCGCGCCACACACGATCTGCAAAGGTGCAGCCGCACCCACGTCGACCATACACACGCGCAACTTATCAGCATTAGGATGCGGCTCGGCGCTTTGAATCAACGCCACCACCACACCCGAAAAAGCAGGTGCCACTAACGAGGTCTCTTCAACCTCAAGACCCGCCATGGTTAACCGGTGCGACAACTCATCGGTGGTGAGCGGCGGATTGACTAGACTGCGCAGCCAGGACTCTGAAAATTGCATAAGTAACCGTATCGGCCTAAAAGATTAATCGTTGAACTGGCGTAAAAAGCGCAGATCGCCTTCAAAGAACTGCCGCAAATCGTTCACGCCGTAACGCAACATTGTCAAACGCTCGAGGCCAGAGCCAAAGGCAAAGCCAATATAACGCTCGGGATCAAGCCCGAAGTTTCGAATTACATCAGGGTGTACTTGCCCCGAGCCTGAAATCTCAAGCCAGCGCCCTTTATTGGGGCCCGACGTAAACATCATATCGATCTCGGCAGAGGGCTCGGTGAACGGAAAAAACGACGGCCTGAAACGCAATTCAAGATTGTCTGTTTCAAAGAAACAGCGCAAAAAGTTGGTATACACACCTTTTAAATCTGCGAACGAAATATTTTCGTCAATCCACAAGCCTTCAACCTGATGAAACATCGGCGAGTGGGTGGCGTCGCTATCCACACGATAGGTGCGACCGGGCGCAATCACTTTAATGGGTGGCTTGTTCATGCGCGCATAGCGCACCTGCATGGGGCTGGTATGCGTACGCAGTAACAACGGCAAGCCGTTCGCATCGTTCATATCCACATAAAACGTATCTTGCATCGAACGCGCTGGATGATTTTCAGGGTTGTTGAGTGCCGTGAAGTTAGTCCAGTCGTTTTCAATTTCGGGGCCATCGGCCACCTCAAAACCAATCGATCTAAAGATCGCTTCAACACGCTGCCAAGTTTTGATCACCGGATGAATGCCACCCTTACCGCGGCCACGGCCAGGCAAGGTCACGTCAATGGTTTCTGCTGCCAACCGTTGGTCAAGTTCGGCCTGCGCCAACGCTGCGCGCCGCGCGTTGAGCAAGGCTTCGACTTGTTGTTTGATGAGGTTAATGCGTGCGCCTTCTGTGCGCTTGGCCTCTGGGTCAAGTTTGCCCAGGCCCTTCATCAACTCGGTCAGCGAACCTTGTTTACCTAGGAAACGCGCCTTCGCGTTTTCGAGCGAGGCCGCATCCGAAGCTTGCGCAAATTGCGCACGGGCCTGTTCAATCAGGTCATCGCTCATATCAGTCATCCTTACAACTTTCGCGAAATCGCAGCTTTAAAATGCAAACGGAGCCCAATGGCCCCGTTCGCAGATACAACTATTCAGTGCTTAGGCAGCCAACGCTAATTTGGCCTGATTCAATACGGCAGCAAAGCCAGCTTTGTCACGCACAGCCATATCGGCCAAGACTTTGCGGTCAAGCTCGATTGAAGCTTTTTTCAGGCCAGCAATGAACACGCTGTAGGTCGTGCCGTGTTCACGCACTGCTGCGTTGATACGGGCAATCCAAAGAGCGCGAAACGTACGCTTTTTGTTGCGACGATCGCGATAGGCGTATTGACCAGCACGCATAACCGCTTGCTTGGCAATACGAAATACATTACCGCGGCGACCCCGGTAACCTTTAGCTTTGGCGATAACTTTTTTGTGACGGGCTCTGGCCGTTACACCACGTTTGACGCGAGGCATGTTTTATCTCCGTTAAGCGAAAGGCATCATGGCTTTAACTGAAGCCACGTTAGTTTTGTCGACCGCTGCTGACCCGCGCAACTGGCGCTTGGTCTTGGTGGTTTTTTTAGTCAGGATGTGGCGCTTAAACGCTTGACCCCGCTTGATCGATCCGCTGCCGCGAACCTGAAAGCGCTTTGCAGCACTTTTCTTGGTTTTCATCTTAGGCATTTGATTTCCATTGACTTAAAATTGTGCTCTGTGGGTGCCTGGCATGTTGCTCGATTTGCCTGTTGCTGTGCCAATCGACCGCCAGTCTTGTTAACCCAAGATCCACTTATCACTTCATTTTCGCTGCACGTTTTGCAGGAAAGCCTTTGATTATATGACAAATTCTAAGATTTTGCACGTGCGAGGCCTAAACCCCTTTGAACGACATCAGCTAAGACTTTCTTCTTTAGTCTGAACTAAGGCTTGAGCAGCCTACAACTTACCGCGGTCTTGCAGAAAACACTGCCCGGTATTGAAAAGCCTCAGCAAGGTGCGGCAAGTCGATTTGCTGTTCACCCGACAAGTCAGCGCAAGTTCGTGCGACGCGCCGCAAACGTTGTATCGCCCGCGCTGACAAATGATACGTTTTAATGGTGCTGGCTAACAGTTTGGCTGCTGCTGGCGTCATCGGGCAGCATCTTTCTAGGTCTTTATCAGGCAAACGCGCATTAACCGTGTTTTGCCTCTGTAACTGCGGGTGCCGAACCGCTTCAACCCGTTGGCGAATCGCGGCCGATGACTCACCAGGCGCTAGTTCAAGCCAATGTTCATCGCTCATGGTTAGGCTCACAAACAGATCAATTCGGTCAATCACTGGCCCTGACAGCCGTTGCTGATACGCTGCAATCTGTTCGGTCCGGCATTTGCAGCGCCCTTGCGTATGGCCATACCAACCGCAGGGGCATGGATTCATGGCCGCAAGCAATTGAAAATCAGCCGGAAAGTCGACCTTAAGCTTGGCCCGAGCAATCGTCACCGAAAGGCTTTCTAGCGGCTCACGTAAGCCTTCACGCACGCGACGCTCAAACTCCGGAAACTCATCTAAAAACAAAACACCACGGTGCGCCAGAGTCACTTCACCCGCACGCGGAGTCGCACCCCCTCCGAGCATGGCCGCCATCGAAGCCGAATGGTGAGGTGCTCGAAACGGCCGCTGCCCCCACACGTGATCCCGCACGCCAGCAAAGGCAGCCACCGAGGCCACTTCTAAGCATTCGGCAGGCGTGAGCGCGGGCAAGAGCCCGACTAAGCGCTTGGCCAGCATGGTTTTGCCTACACCCGGGGTCCCTGAAAACAGCAAGCTGTGCCCGCCCGCGGCCGCAACCTCAAGCGCCCTGCGAGCCATCAACTGACCGCGCACGTCCGATAAGCAGGGACCAACCAGCTGTGTACCAGACAGCAAGGCCGGCGCCAGAGACTCAAGAGGCTGACGACCCGTCAGATGTTCAACAACCTCAGTGAGACTTTGAGCACCAAGTACCTGCAATCCTGGGACACGAGCCGCTTGTTGCGCGTTGATATAGGGCAACAGCAAACTCGCTTGAGCTTGACTGCGCGCGACCGCTAAG
>CANCMG010000127.1 GCA_947378965.1 Alcaligenaceae bacterium
GAATGGCTGAAATCATCCCAAAGCTGTGTGCGAATGCGCCAGCCCCAAGACCTCAGCCGTTCAACAAGCTACGCTTGACGACCATAGCGAGGTGGTCCCACCCCTTCCCATCCCGAACAGGACCGTGAAACACCTTAGCGCCGAGGATAGTGGATGTACATCTGTGAAAGTAGGACATCGTCAAGCTCTTATACCCCAAACCCCCAAGTGTCATAAGCACTTGGGGGTTTGTCTTTGGGAAAAGACTTTTAGGGGGCTCATTAGGGAACAGACTAGGGAGCAGACTAGGGGACAGACAAGGGAAAGACTAGGGAAAGACTAGGGAAAGACTAGGGAAAGACTAGGGGAAACAAAAAAGTCAAAAGATGACTTTCGCCGTTCTGAGTAGTTCGGCGGTCTCGTAAAGAGGCAATCCCATCACTCCAGAGTAGCTGCCTCGCAGACCTCGAATGAAACGAGCAGCAAAGCCTTGAATCCCATAAGCACCAGCCTTGCCGAAACAATCATTTGTGGCGATGTATTCAATGATCTCCGCTTGGCTTAAGTCTTTGAAGCTAACGAGCGATGTCGATAATGTCGATAATGTCGATAATTCGGTGTCAATATCGGTTTGACGAGCAAATACAACCGCCGTGTAGACAGTATGGGTTTTGCCAGAGAGTTGTTTCAAAATACTTGCGGCATGCTGCGCATCAATCGGTTTGCCAAGAATCGAATCTCCTAACGCTACCGTTGTGTCTGCAGTCAATATTGGTAGGGCTTTATCGCACTGTGCTTTTGCAAGCCATTGTTGTGCACGCTGGGCTTTTTCAAGTGCGGTACGCTGCACATAGGCCAGCGGTGACTCGTTGGCTCGGCGTGGTTCATCTTCGCCTTCAACAGCTGGTAGGCGTAACACAGTGTGCGGAATACCGATTTGATGCAATAGCTCTTGGCGCCGCGGGCTTTCTGAGGCGAGGTATAGAAGTGGTAGTGTCGAGTGCGCCATAGTGGTAGTCAGTCGTTAGGTCTTGGGTGTGAGCCTTCAGTCATACTCGATGATAAGGGTGATTGACCAAAATCGACCATGCTCTGTAAAGCTGCTCGATCAGCACCACGCGAACGAGTGGGTGCGGCATCGTCATGGATGACAGTCTAAGCAATCCTGAACAGGTACTTTTTAGTGCTGGATCTAACCCATCCGGCCCCCCAATCAAGAGTGCAAGTGGTTGACTGTTGTCTTGCCAGGTTTGTACCACCTGAGCAAATTTCTCGGTCGATAAGTCTTTACCGTGTTCGTCTAAAGCAACACGCACTGCCTGTTCTGGGATCGCACTTTGTATTCTTTTGGCTTCAGCTGCCATCAGTTGCGCGGCGGTCTTGCCGCTAGTTCTTGGCTCAGGTTTAATTTCTTTAAGCTGCACTGACCAGTCAGACGGCAGTCTTTTCGCGTAGTCATCCCAGGCCATGTCTACCCAAGCTGGCATTTTGGCCCCCACAGCGATAATCGTTATCTTCATCTAGCTGACACCTCAGGCCAAGCGATGATCATGATTTTTATGACCGTGGTGTAGATCGGGCGCCAGTGTTTGAAGTACCCGTGGGTTGCGAGCGTCGCGAACAGTGCTTTATCTGTTCGAACGGGCAGGGCGTGAAGAACGGCTAGCGCCTCGACGGCCTTCGGGCTCGTCGCGCGTGCCCATTGGGTCGAAAGCGGTTTGGCTTGACGCTACCGCTGGGCGTGTCGAGTCGGGTGACAGTTTGAGGCGCACGGGCTTGCCGCCCCAAACCTCTTCAAGGTTGTAATACGTGCGAATGGCGGGTTGCATGATGTGAATCACGATGTCGCCAATATCGACCAATACCCACTCGCCGGTGTCTTCGCCCTCGGTCGCAATGACTGGCACACCTACGCTGCGTGATTTATCGGCCACGCTGTTGGCCAGCGCACGGGTTTGGCGGTTTGAAGTTGCTGAAGCGATGACGACTCGATCAAACATACTAGTCAGGTGCTCGGTGTTAAACACTTTGATATCTTGTGCTTTAACGTCTTCGAGTGCATCGACCACTGCGCGTTGCAGTTTTTGAATATCCATTGTTTTGTTATTTCCTGTCAGACTGAGTGGCGCCGATAAAGGCCGTGCTCGGTGATGTACTGGCCTACTGCCTCTGGAATGAGGTCGCAGGTTGAGTCGCCTCGAGCGATCCGCTGACGGATTTCGTTGGCAGAGACATCGAGTGGATCAAAGGGCAGATGCACCAGATGCCGGTTATGTTGAGTCAGCCAAGCGGCGAGGGCAGCGGGTGCTGCAAGCTTCGAGCCTGGTCGCTGCGCGACAACGAGTTGTACTTTGCTTGCAATCGCTGACCATTCGCGCCAAGTACAAAAGTTTTCAAGTTGATCGGCCCCAAGAATCCAAAAATAGTCATGCTCTTGAGGCAATAACGCAAGTGTTTCAAATGTATAAGTGGGGCCAGTTCGGTTAATTTCAATGGGGTTGACCTGCAACCCCTTGGTGTTGCCGACTGCAAGCTTAAGCATGGCCAACCGATGTGCAGGCGCTGCCCCCAGCGGCGGGCGCTGCCAAGGTTGACCGGCTGGCATTAAGTGCACTTCGTGTAGCGGCAAGGTGCCCAATGCCGTTTTAGCTAGCGCCAAGTGCGCGCTATGCACGGGGTCAAAACTACCACCTAGTAAACCAATGCGCATCAGACCCAGTCTCGCGGGGTAAGGTATTGAGAAAGTGCCGCCTCAGGTGAGCCAGCTTGTGCTTGCCAGTTGTACCGCCAGGCTGCCATCGGAGGCATTGAGAGCAAAATGGACTCGGTTCTGCCTCCAGACTGCAACCCAAATAGCGTACCGCGGTCAAATACTAAATTGAATTCTACATAACGTCCACGTCTGTAGGCTTGAAAGTCGCGTTCGCGCTCGCTAAAAGCGTGCGAACGTCGTTTTTCAACCAATGGTAGGTATGCGGGGATAAAGGAATCTCCCACCGAGCGCATCAGGGCGAACGCTTGCTCAAACCCTGGTTCACTTAAATCGTCAAAAAAGATCCCGCCGATACCGCGTGTTTCGTTACGGTGCTTCAGAAAAAAATACTCGTCGCACCACTTTTTGTAGCGCGCATAGGCACTTGGATCGTGTGGGGCAAGCGCAGCTTGATTGACACGATGAAAATGTCGCGCGTCGTCTTCAAATAAATAATAGGGGGTGAGATCCATCCCGCCACCAAACCAAAACACATCGGCTTGACCAGAGCCCGAGGGTGCCTTAGCCACAAACATTCTGACATTTAAATGTGTCGTGGGGATATATGGGTTACGTGGGTGCAACACCATCGAGACGCCCATAGCCTCCCAGGGGCGACCGGCGACTTCAGGACGGTGTGCCGTTGCAGAGGGCGGTAAGGTTTTACCTTTGACGTGACTAAATAACACTCCAGCACGCTCAAAGAGTTGCGCGCCTTCGATCAAACGCGAAATGCCACCACCGCCCTCGGTACGAGTCCACTCATCGGTTAAAAACGGCTCGCCGCCCGCGCGTTCAAGCTCAGAGACGATACTGGCTTGTAATCCTATAAGGTAGGCACGCACAGCAGCGATGTTACCCTCGGATACGACCACGACAGAGGTAGCTGAATTTGTCGACACGCCATGAGTGCGTCCAGAGTGCGCGGGATCAGGCTGCTTAGGATCAGAGGACACTGGATCGGAGGACACTTGGGCAGAGGGGGCCGGAGCAGAGGGGGCCGGAGCAGAGGACACCTGGGCACAGGGGACCGGAGCAGATGGTTCTGGACCAGAGCACACCTGAGCAGTGGATACCGGAGTAGAGGGCGAAGGGGGTTGAAGTTCAGACACTGTTAGTTTTTTTCTAGTGCACGCCAGCCAATATCTGTTCGATATTGAGCGCCGTTAAAGTTGATAGATTTAACAACCTCATAGGCGCGTTGCTGCGTGGCGCGAACGTTGTCGGCTAAGGCGGTAACGCATAGCACTCGACCACCCGAGGTTTGAAGCGCACTGCCTTTGAGCGCGGTGCCTGCATGAAACACGACGCAGTCAGGCTGCGCAGCAGGGATGCCTGTAATCGGATCGCCCAAGCGTGGGGTAGATGGATAATTTGCACTCGCCATCACCACACCAAGTGCGGTGCGAGGATCCCAGTCAATGACAGATTGATTCAGCGTGCCAGCAACGCCATGCTCAAACACCTCAAGCAAATCGCTGCGTAGGCGCATCAAGATTGGTTGAGTTTCGGGGTCACCTAAGCGGCAATTGAACTCAAGCACTTTAATTGGCCGTGTGACGTCGTCACCATCCCCGATCATTAGGCCTGCATACAGAAAACCAGTAAACGGGATGCCGTCAGCTTTCATGCCCTCAATCGTTGGGGTAATGACTTCGCGCATAACGCGAGCGTGGATCGCAGCACTGACCACTGGCGCGGGCGAATAGGCACCCATGCCGCCAGTATTGGGCCCTTGATCCGCATCTTGCAGGCGCTTGTGATCTTGGCTGGTGGCCAGAGGCAAAATGTTTTTGCCATCGCACAAAATAATGAAACTGGCTTCTTCGCCAAGCAGACACTCTTCAATGACGACCCGCGCCCCTGCTGCGCCTAGCGAACCATCGCCTAACATGGCGTCGATGGCGTCGTGCGCTTCGCGGGCGGTTAGGGCCACAACAACCCCTTTGCCAGCGGCCAGACCATCAGCCTTAATCACAATAGGCGCACCCTGTGCCTCAATGTAAGCGTGAGCTGCCACGGGATCAGTAAAAGTTTGGTATGCCGCCGTTGGGATCTGATGGCGCACCATGAACGCTTTGGCAAAGTCTTTTGAGCTTTCGAGTTGTGCCGCAGCACGTGTAGGCCCAAATATTTTTAAGCCTTGGGCACGAAACGTGTCGACTACACCGAGCGCCAGTGGCGCTTCAGGGCCGACTACGGTTAACGCGATACCTTCTTTTTTCACAAAGTCAGCCAAGGCCGCGGGGTCACTCAGCGCGACATTAGTGCTGTGCGCCATGGTTGCGGTGCCGCCATTACCTGGTGCGACAAAAACGTGGTCAACGCGCGGTGATTGCAAGAGCTTCCAGGCTAGCGCGTGTTCACGGCCGCCAGAGCCAATGACTAACAGTTTCATCTTATTAGCCCTGTTCGTCCATCGCGGCGTTGGTATAGACCTCTTGCACGTCATCCAAGCTTTCAAGCGCGTCTAAAAGTTTTTGCATCTTGATCGCGTCATCGCCCACCAACTCAGTTTCGGTATTTGGCTTCATCACAATATCAGCCATTTCGGGGGTGAGGCCGGCTTTTTCAAACGCGCTGCGCACTGCAGCAAAGCTAGAAGGCGGGCAGATGACCTCAATCACGCCTTCTTCGTCGGTTAAGACGTCGTCGGCGCCAGCCTCGAGGGCGGTTTCCATGACAACGTCTTCAGATGTACCGGGTGCAAAAATAAATTGACCGCAGTGGGTAAACATGAACGCCACCGAGCCTTCTTGCCCCATGTTGCCGCCGTGCTTGGCAAACGCGTGACGCACATCGGCGACGGTACGGGTACGGTTATCGGTCATGCAGTCGACCACGACTGCCACGCCGCCAATGCCGTAACCTTCATAGCGGATTTCGTCATAGCTTGAGCCATCGGCCCCGCCTACGCCTTTGGCGATCGCGCGTTGAACGTTATCTTTTGGCATATTGGCCGCATTGGCTTTATCCCAGACCATTCGCAGCCGCGGATTGGCATCTGGGTCGGCACCTCCGGCGCGCGCGGCTACGGTGATTTCGCGGATGATTTTGGTCCAAAGCTTTCCGCGTTTGGCATCCTGGCGACCTTTACGGTGCTGGATATTGGCCCATTTACTATGTCCGGCCATGGTTTCCTGAAAATTGGTTACGATAAAGTTTCATTTTACCTTGGCAGCGCGATAAACTCTTGCCGTCGGGGTTCAAGCATCTGTTTTAGCCTCAAACGCGATTTTTATACAGTCAGTCTCATTTTCAGGAGCACCCCATGAGCAATCTAGTCAAAGCCATTCAAATCGAAGAAAACGGTGGCCCCGAAGTTTTAAAGCTGGTCGAAATCGAAGTGCCTGCACCAGGCGAAAACGAGATCACCATTCGCCAGCACGCTGCGGGTTTGAACTTTATCGATATTTATTTTCGTACTGGGCTGTATAAAAGCGCCATGCCTACAGGCTTGGGCTTTGAGGGCGCCGGCGAAGTCATCGCCGTCGGTAAAAAAGCGGCCAAGCGCTTTAAAAAGGGCGATCGCGTGGCCTACGGCCAAAGCCCAATTGGTGCCTACGCTCAGGCACGCAATGTTCCAGCAGCGCAAGTCGTGCACCTGCCTAAGGGCATCAGCTACGAAGACGCAGCAGCCATGATGCTCAAAGGCCTCACTGTGCAATACCTGTTTCGTCAAACGTATCGTTTGCAGGGCGGCGAAACCATTTTGTTTCACGCAGCAGCTGGTGGCGTAGGCTTGATTGCATGCCAATGGGCTAAAGCCTTACGCGTGAAGCTGATTGGTACCGTTTCAAGCCCAGAAAAAGCGGCGTTGGCTAAGGCACATGGTGCTTGGGCTGTGATCGACTACTCAAAAGAAAACGTCGCCGAGCGCGTGCTTGAACTCACCAAAGGCAAAAAAGTGCCAGTGGTGTATGACGGCGTTGGCAAAGACACTTGGGCCACTTCACTTGACTGCTTGCAGCCGCGCGGTTTGATGGTCAGCTACGGCAACGCCTCTGGCGCGGTTGATGGTGTCAACCTTGGTATCTTGGCAGCAAAAGGCTCATTGTTCGTCACACGTCCGTCTTTAGCGGCACACGTCGGTACCCCCGAAAAAATGCAAGCCGCCGCAGACGAACTGTTTGATTTGGTTTTGAAAAAGAAAATCAAGATGCGTATCGACCAACGTTACCCGCTTGAGCAAGCTGCAGAGGCCCAAGCTGCCTTGGCCGCTCGCAAAACCACTGGCGCCACAATCTTTACGCTCGAGTAAAGCCAGTTGCGCGATGCTTTCGTGCAGTCCATGAGTGCGTCCATGCTGGGCGCACAAGTGAAAAGCCCTCTTGCTGTGATGCAAGAGGGCTTTTTTAACGCAAGTGCTTTATGCTTTGGCTTCGTGGTGGTAACGCGTCACACGCTCGACTTCATTTTTTGACCCAAGCACGACGCTTACGCGCTGGTGTAGCGCCGTTGGCTGAATATCCAGAATACGTTGCTCGCCATTGGTGGCCGCGCCGCCAGCCTGCTCAACCAACATACTCATCGGATTGGCTTCATACATTAAACGCAGCTTGCCCGGCTTGTTGGGCTCGCGTGAATCCCAAGGGTACATAAAGATACCGCCGCGTGTCAGCAAACGATGCACGTCTGCCACCATCGAGGCAATCCAGCGCATATTAAAGTCTTTGTCGCGAGCGCCAGTTTTGCCGGCCAGCAGTTCGTCGACGTACTTGCGAACGGGTGGTGCCCAGTGACGCATGTTCGACATGTTGATTGAAAACTCTTTGGTGTCCTCAGGGATCCGCATGTCTTCACTGGTCATGAGCCAAGAGCCCATTTCGCGATCGAGCGTGAAGCCCACCACGCCCTGGCCAATGGTTAAGACGAGCATGGTTTGGGGCCCGTAGACGGCGTAGCCTGCTACGACCTGAGTGCTGCCAGGTTGCAAGAAATCTTGCTCTGTGACTTCGCGACCAGAGGCCGAGGCAGGGGCGCGCAGCACTGAAAAAATTGTGCCGATTGACACGTTGACATCGATGTTTGACGAACCATCCAGCGGATCAAACAGTAATAAAAATTCACCCTTCGGATAACGATTGGGGATCAGGTGGATGGTTTCCATTTCTTCGGACGCCATCGCGGCCAAATGCCCACCCCATTCATTGGCCTCTAGCAAAACTTCGTTAGACATGACGTCTAATTTTTTTTGCACCTCGCCTTGTACGTTTTCGCTTTCGAGGCTTCCTAGCACTCCACCCAACGCGCCTTTGCTGACGGCATGGCTAATCGTCTTACAGGCACGCGAGACGATTTCGATCAACAAACGAACTTCGGCGCTGAGCGCCTGGCTTGAGCGTTGTTGTTCAACAAGATATTGGGTAAGTGTTTTGCGTTTCATGTGGGCTTTAATCTAAGATATCAGGTCAGGGTTAACGGAATTAGGTAAGACGCAACGAAGTTAGTCAGGGGCAACAAAATTAAGTAAGAGGCAACAAAATTAAGTAAGGGACAACGAAGTTAGTCAGACCCAACGAAATCCGGTGAGGGCTCGTTGGGAGGTTTAACATCGGGCACAAAGTCGTTCACAAAGCCAGCGCCTTTGAGACAATCTCAAGTGTATTACGCGATAAGCCTTTGTGTGTGGCCACGCGCTGCAATTGGACGCGCATCTGTGCTTGCACACTTGGGATAAAGCGCGCCCAATGATCAAAGGCCCGTGCCAGACGTGCTGCGATTTCAGGGTTGATGGCATCGAGCGCCAACACCTGATCGGCCCAAAAGCGATAGCCGCTGCCATCCTCGGCGTGCAGTCCGCTTGGGTTGCCGATACAAAACATAAAGATCACAGCGCGTGCCCGATTGGGGTTGCGCAATGTGAAAGCAGGGTGCGCCATTAACGCTTGTATCGTGGCAACCGTAGCCCTCGGTGAGGTGGCCTGAACGCCAAACCACTTATCCACGACCAACGCATCGTGCTGCCAGGCCTGGTAAAACTGATCGATCACATTCAGGGCCTCGATGCCTGGTGCCTCGTGCGCGAGCGTTGAGAACGCTGCCATACGATCGGTCATGTTTGTTGCGAGTTTGAACTGTTGCAACGCAAGCGCGTATGTCTGTGAGCGATATTTTGTGTCTGCCGCCTCTGCGCTTGTGAACACTGCTTCTGTATTTGTTCCCACGGTGTTCGCCCCCGCGGATCGCGCTTCTGCACCCGCAACCAAGTACGACAACACCAAATTCTTTAATGCACGCCGCCCGGCGGGCAAGGGTGCTGGCGAATAGTTACCCGGGGTAGACTGCGTCTCATAAATAGCTTGTAAGGCGGTGCTGCACGCGCTTCCTAAGGCTGCGCGCAAAGCACGGCGCGCCACCGATACCGCGAGTGGATCCATCGGCGCCATGCGTTCAGTCAGCGTTTTTTCAGCGGGCAGGCTCAAGGCGCGTGCCCGAAAACCTGAGTCAAGCGACGGGTCGCTCAGGGTAGCGGCCCAAGCACTGAGCATGATCGTATCGACCGTGCCGGTGTCGCCAGTCTGCCGCCAGCGTTGTGCCATCTGCAAAATTTGACGCGAGACAAGCTCTTGGCCGGCTTCCCAGCGCACAAAGGCGTTGGTGTCGTGGGCGCTTAATAAGGCTAAGTCTTGGTCTTGGTAGGTGTAGTCTATGATCACTGGGGCCGAGAAGTCACGCAGCAATGACGGCACCGGCAACGAGGCTACGTCGTGAAGCACCCAAGTCTGGCTTGCTTGCTTTAACTCAATTAAAGCCTGGTGCAGGGTTTGATCATCGACCGATTCAAGCAACTCCTGTTGTGTCGTGTGGCCATGCAGCGCAAACGTTAAAGTTTTGCCTTGCTGATCCAGCAGGCCGAATTTAACGGGGATATGAAACGGTAATTTTTCAAGATCTGTTTGCTTTTCGACACCAACCGGTGCGCACGTTTGCGACAGCGTCAGCGTGCATTGCTGCAGTGCTTGGTTGTAATCAAGAGCCACGTGCACTCTAGGCGTGCCCGCTTGTTGATACCAACGCCTGAATACCTCCAGGCTTGCGCTTTCTAGACTCGCGCTCACTGTGCTGGCGCGGCTTGGCTCTACGCTGTTAGTCTTCAGCGTATCCAGAGCCGGTGATTTTTCGGATTGGTGCTTCTGATAGGCCCACTGCATCGTGTCAACAAAATCATCGCAGGTGACAGCTTGCCCGTCGTGGCGCCGAAAGTACTCATCCATGCCTGTGCGAAACGCCTGCTCGCCCAGCAACGTGTGCATCATGCGAATGACTTCAGCACCTTTCTCGTACACCGTTGCGGTATAAAAATTGCCGATTTCTTGATAGCTTTCGGGGCGAATCGGGTGTGCCATCGGGCCACTGTCTTCAGAAAACTGTGCGCCACGCAGCCCCACGACATCATCAATGCGCTTAATCGCACGCGCACTTGCCGCGGCGGTGGCGTCCAGCCCATGAGCCATCATGTCGGCCGTAAATTCTTGATCACGAAAGACCGTGAGCCCCTCTTTGAGGCTGAGCTGAAACCAATCTCGGCATGTGACCCGGTTGCCGGTCCAGTTATGAAAGTATTCATGGCCAATGACCGCTTCAATCGCCTGGTAGTTTGCATCGGTGGCGGTGTTTGGGTCGGCCAGCACGTAGGCGGCGTTAAAGACGTTTAAGCCTTTGTTTTCCATGGCGCCCATATTGAAGTCGCGCGCCGCCACGATCATGAAGCGATCCAGGTCAAGCTCGAGGCCAAAGCGGACTTCGTCCCAGCGCAATGAGCGCTCAAGCGACTCCATTGCCCAGCC
>CANCMG010000128.1 GCA_947378965.1 Alcaligenaceae bacterium
GTTACGGAGACTAGGGCTTTCTCGGCGAATTCCATCAGGGTCAGCAGGCTTCGCGTCTGCACAAACAGACCGGATATAAGACTGCAACCACCTTTACTGTCGATATCAAATATTTCTTGCCAAACCGGGAGGCGTTCATATAAGACAAAATGAAAAGGCGCATAAAAATAATAGTCGCGTTGTTGTTTAGTGTGTGTAGTGTGGTTGGTTTGACCGCAACGGCGCAGCCCTATCCAAATAAACCGATCCGAATTATTGTGCCGTTTGGGCCCGGTGGCACAACGGACATCATTGCCCGCTCGATGGCAAAAAAACTTACCGAACAACTGGGGGTGAGTGTTCAGGTTGAAAATAAAAATGGCGGCAGTAGCATTGTCGGATCTCAGTTTGTTTCAAAGGCACCGCCAGATGGCTACACGTTACTCATGGCAGGGTCTCCTCACTCGATTAATACAAGCCTCAGAAAAGAAATGCCGTATGACGCTGTAAAAAGTTTTGAACCCGTTACGTTAATTGGAACCGTACCAATGGTGCTGGTGACGCACCCTTCGTTACCTGTCAAAACGTTTCAAGAATTTGTAGCGTACGGCAAACAAAACCCTGATGCCTTGCGCTGCGGGATTGTGCCTGGTAGTGGTAACCATATGGCAACTGAGTCGCTCAAATTTGCCGCCCAAGTGCCACTGATGCCAGTGCCCTATCAATCAGACGCTCCGATGGTCGTCGATTTGTTGGGAGGTCATACCAACTGTGTTGTGCTGATTTCGACACAAGGGATTTCGTATATCCGCGAAGGGCGCTTAAACGCCCTTGCGGCGACGAGTGAACAGCGCTTAGCCATTTTGCCAAATGTACCAACTTTGCAAGAGCTTGGCCTCAAAGGATTTTTAGCGGGCTCTTGGAATGGGCTGTTTGCACCGGCGGGCACACCTTCTGAGGCGACTGAGTTAATCGCCAAAGAAATTCAGCGTGCGCTCAAAGATCCTAAGATTATCGAGCAATACGCTCAAATTGGAATCACAATTATTGGCACGGATCCGCAAGGACAAGCTAAATTTTTAGCGTCTGATATCGCTCGTTGGCGCGATGTGATCAAGAATGCGCAGATTCCACAGCAGTAAAAAAAATATTTTCATTGCAACAAAAAAATACCTCTCTTCAACAACTTTGTCTTGCCATTCAAATAGGAAAATAAAATGTCTTCTAATGATCAGCACGCTGCGTCAAAAGCTCTCGAGCAAGAGGCGCTTAAACTCGATTCACGCCGCTGCGAGGTGTTGCTAGCCGGCGATGGTGCAGGGCTTGCAGCCATCGTTGACGAGGGGCTGACCTATACCCACGCGACTGGTCGTCGCGATACCAAAGCCACGTACGTAGACAGCGTGTCGACTGGACGTTCAAAGTACACTCGACTAGATCGCGAAGAGGTCACCGCCCGCGCTATCGGCAATGCCGTGTTGGTGGAAGGCAAGGTCAACATGACTGTAGTGGTCGAAGGGGTTGAAAAAAATCTTTACAACCGCTATTTGGGTGTCTGGACTGCAGTCAGTGGCAAGCTGTTATTGACGGCTTGGGCGTCGACGAAACTCAATTAACGAGCGCAGAGCAGCAATATGCATATCGGCATTTTTGGCGCGGGTTCGGTTGGCGCGTACGTTGGAGGCATGATGGCCCGCGGCGGCCATCAGGTCACAATGATTGACCTGTGGTCCGAGCATGTTTCTCATATGAAGCAGCATGGGCTATCGCTTTCAGGATCTCAAGGGGCCTTTCATGTGCCCGTGCGGGCGTTGCACTTGTCTGAGGCGCAAGCGCTGCTAAAGAATAAAGTCGATGTGGCAATTTTGTGCGTAAAGTCCTATGACACAGAATGGATGACCTTATTCTTGCGCGATTATTTGTCTTCTGACGGCTACGTGCTGTCGATGCAAAATGGAATGAATGAGGAAGCCATTGCACATTTAGTTGGCTGGGGCCGCGTGGTTGGTTGTGTACTCAATACCATTGGCGTCGAAATGACGGGGCCTGGTCAGGTGATGCGATGGATGAAGCCAGCGCCGGCGGGTTATCCGGTTTTTAGGATAGGTGAGCTGCATGGTCGTGTGACACCTCGAGCATGGCAGATCGCTGAAGTCTTGAAGTCTTGTGACCACGCGGATGTCACCACAAATTTGTGGGGTGAGCGCTGGTCAAAGCTGACCAATAATGCGACGGCGAGTGCGATTGGTCCCTTGACCGGGATGGGCATTGTGGAAATGTTCGCTCATCGCGATACGCGTCGCTTATCGATCAAGTTGGCACAAGAAGGTGTTTTGGTCGGCCACGCAATGGGCTTGCAGTTAGAAAAAATCTCATCGATTGCCCCCGATGTGTGGTTGGCGGGCAATCCGAATGTTTCAGATGGTTTTGCGCAAATCGAACGAGAGCTAAAAAAATGGGAAGAGCGTCTTGATGTGACGGGCCAAGCCTCAACCCTGCACGACATTCGTCGGGGGCGACGCACTGAAATCGACTCAATTAACGGATTGATCGCACAGAAAGCTCGTGAACTAGGGGTTCTGGCCCCGCTTCATACAACCTTGACTGCCCGTGTGAAGCAGCTTGAAGCGGGTGAGTTGACTCAGGGGCTCGATACCATCAAAGATCTTTTCGACTGACTTAAACGCCGGCAAACTCGCGCAAGCGGTTAAACACTGCGGTATCAAACTCAAGCCCGTCTTTCAAGTTGCGCGCACGCTCTTTAAAGGAGCGTTCTGACGGGATACGAATCTCGTCAACGCCGGCTGCCCGCTTTGAAGTTTTAATGCGAGTAATCAGGGCGCTGACATCTTCTTTGTACTGTTCGGTTGAATACATCAGATCAGGCTTGAAGGCGATGATCAGGTGCCCGTTATTTTTATCTGCAGTGGTACCGGCGCCGGTGAGCAAGCCCATCGCGTGCATCATTAGTGCCAGACCAAACCCTTTGTGACCTGCGAAGGGTAGCAAGGCGCCCTCTCGCGCGGCGGTGGGATCCTGAGTTGGGTTGCCGTGCACATCAATGGCGACACCCTCTGGCAATTTTTCACCACGGCGTTCGCGCAAAGTGAGGTCCGTATACATAATGGCCGACGTACCCATATCAAAAATCAACGGGCCGTTTGCCGTAGGCAGACCTAGGGTAATTGGGTTAGTGCCTAAGATCGACTCAATGCCACCCAGTGGCGCCACATAGCTTTGTGAACTGACGGTATGAATGACCACCAAGTCGTGATTGACGAGTTTTTCAACGTAGTGTGCGCCACGGCCGCTCATCCAGCTATTTTGCACGCCACCAATTGCGAAACCACTGACGAGCGCTTTAGCCTGAACAGCTTCGCCCAAGCGCTGAATCGCCAGCATACCGATATTGTTACCGCCATCAAACACAATAGAAACTGGCGTTTCTTTGATGACTTTCATCGGGGTTCTAGGCCGCAGGTTGCGCTGACTCTCGATGGCATCAAGTAGTTTGGGTAGACCAGAGTACTCATAGCCACAAAGCGCTGCATCAATGATGTGTTCGGCGATGACGGCAGAATCTTCGACCGAGTAATCCATTTTGCGAACCACTGCCTCGGCGAGTTCGCGTGCTTGGCTGACGGTTAGGCGTGTACGTTCTTGTGATTGTTGCTGTGACATGGCTCGATTCACTATTTAAAAATGACAAGTTAGAAAGGAAGACGAAGATAAAGAAAAAATGAAAATAAAAATGAACGGTGAAAATGAACAGTGAAATGAAAATGAAAATTAACGGTGAAAATTAACAGTGAAAATTAACAGTGAAAATTAACGGTGAAAATTAACGGTGAAAATTAACGGTGAAAATGAAAATTAACGGTGAAAATGATAATGCTGAGTTGCGGCCCTTCAATCAGGTAGGGCGTTGACGGTCCTGGTTACACCATGCGCGCGAGCCCATCAAGTACTGGGTTGGCGATAAATTCTATTTTTAAGCCAGTGTGCATGCGACGGACTTCGGCTTCGACCTCGGGCCAGCCACCACCGCTCACGGAAAGAATCGGAGCTGCACCAAAATATTTTTGAGCAATATCGCATTGGCGCCAAACGGCACCCGCCTGTGCAGCCACAACACCGGTGGCAATCGCCTGTAGCGTGTGGGTTGGATATTCGGTGGTCGCGCCGCTGGCCAGCGGCAAATTCGCTGTGCCCTGCGCCAAAGACTGACGCATCAGAGCGGGGCCAGGCAAAATGAGGCCGCCCTTAAACACTTTGTCTGGGCTGAGTGTGTCGATGGTGGTGGCTGTGCCGAAAGTGGCTAGTACGAGCGGCGCTTGAACGTCTTGAAAGTGTCCCGCCAAACCTAACAGCGCAGCCCAGCGATCAGCACCGAGTTGCGATGGCTTATCGTAGGTATTGCGCACGCCCAGATATGCAGTCGTTGGTAAGATCCATTGAATCGGACAGCCGGCCTCGGCCAGTGCCTGTTCAATTAATTGTGCGACCACATGCCCGGCGACATTCACGCCACGGGCTTCGCGCGGTTGAACCGGCAGCGTACTGAGCCATTTACGTAATGCATCAGGAAGCTGTGTCAACGGACTCAACGCCATCGCGTGTACGGCAGCCTCGCGCCCCATGGCAGGGTGATGCCATCCGAGTTTGATTCGACTGTTTCCAACGTCAAGCAATACGATCATCGAGTGCCTTTAAGTGTTGCGGCGGGCCCAGAGTCTGGCTGTCGTCGAACTGAAACATCCCCCACCAAAATGGGCACTACCGCAGCGTCGGTTCGTACAAGCAGTCGGCCGCTTGAATCAGTGCCTTGCGCGATCCCTGTGTGCAATACGCGTCCCTGATCCACAATGTCGACTGGCACTGAGGCAAGTAAATCGACTGATTGATACAAATCCTGAAAGGCAGCATAACCTGTTGTGGCGTAGACGTCTAAGACCTTTTGCCACGCTCGAGCAATCGTCGCCACAATGTTGCTAGGGCACAGGGCCGCAGTGTCTACGCTAGCGGTGTATGACGCGCCAGCCAAGATTTCAGACATATCCGCAATATCGCGTGCCAAATGCGCTGATAGTGCTCGGGCGCCACGTAAATTTAGGCCAATACCCACCACTAGACAGGGGTGGCGCGTACCAGGTCGTTGTGCAGTTTCGACCAAAATCCCAGCGAGCTTGCCTGGCCCCCATTGCAGGTCATTGGGCCATTTAAGGGCAAGTGTTTGGCAAGCAGGCTGCCCAATCAGCGGCACCAACAGTTGTCTGAGTGCCAAACAGGTTGCCACGCCTAGGGCTGGCGATAAGCCCGGTAGTTGTGCAAGCGGTATGTCAGGCGCAAAGGCGCATGAAAACATCAACGAGTCGCCCGCTGTGTTCTGCCAGGGGCGCGCGGCACGGCCACGGGCGGCACCCTGTGTGTGCGCGCCTAATAACCAAGGCATGGCGTGGTCTGAACCGAGCTTGAGGCGCTGGCTAAGATCGTCGTTTGAAGACCCGGTCTCTTGCGCCCATTGAATCGAACCAAAATCAGGTAACGCCAAGCGTAAATGCTCAACGAACGCCGCCGGCGTCAGGAACTCAGCGCGATGTTTGCTGTCTGTCAAATCTGTCATAAGAATCATCTTACCAACGTATGCGCTGAGGTCAGGTTGATCGACTAAGATAGGGTTAGGCTCCTTGTCCTCCCGCAAACCCGTTATTTTTAGGATTCAAGCTTTGCCAGACCCCCTGTTAGCTAACTCTGCAACGCTTCAGACTGTCGTGAGCGACGGCACGATTTGCCGGCTTGTGGGTGACTGGAACGTACAGCAGCTTTCGGCGCGCGGTGCAGTGTTGGCGCGTCGCCAGGCCTTAGCGCAGGTGAAAAGCGCTGTGCGTTGGGATCTATCTGGCATCCGAAAGCTTGATGCGGTGGGTGCACAATTGCTTTGGCAAGCCTGGGGGCAATGTATCCCGCCAGGTACGGTTCTCACCCCAAGTCAGCAAGCCTTACTAGGGGTTTTGGCGCAGCACCCGATTGCAGCGGCGCCTGCTCCTCAAGCGGTTCAGTGGTACGGCTGGATTATTACGCTCGGTCAAAGCGGCTATGTTGCTGTCAATCATGGCCGTGAGTTGCTGTTGCTGTTAGGTGGTTTGGTCTTCAATCTTGGCCTGCTGCTTGCGCGTCCCTCGCGCGGCCCGTGGCGAGAGATCTCTGCGCAAATCTTTCGCGTAGGGGCACAAGCGCTGGGGATCACAGCCTTGGTAGGATTTCTAATTGGCGTTGTGTTGTCGTATTTGTCAGCGCAACAACTCGCTGTGTTTGGAGCGGGTCAGTTCATCGTCAAGTTGCTGGGGGTTGCCACGGTGCGCGAGCTTGGCCCGGTGCTCGCCGCCATCTTAGTGGCGGGGCGGTCGGGCTCATCCATTACTGCGCAAATTGGCGTCATGCGAGTGACCCAAGAGCTTGACGCGATGCAGGTGATGGGGATCTCGCACGGCCAGCGCTTGATTATGCCCCGTGTCATCGCGTTGGCCATTGCCATGCCCCTGCTAGTGTTATGGACCGATGCGGTTGCCCTATTAGGCGGGATGCTCGCGGCAAAGTGGCAGCTAGGCTTATCGATCATTTGGTTCTTTGATCGCTTGCCCGACGCCATCGGGCTGACCAATTATTGGATCAGTGTGATTAAAGGTGTGACGTTTGGTGGCTGGATTGCGTTAGCGGCTTGTCATTTTGGTTTGCAGATTGAGCCCAACACTGAAAGCTTAGGGCGAGGCACGACCGCTTCGGTGGTCACGTCCATCACCGGAGTGATTTTGATCGACGCTTTGTACGCGATTCTTTTCAATGAGATGAATCTATGATGACAAGCGTTGCCATTGCACAACCAAACGAGGTGCTGCTCAACAACCAGGCGGCAACACCGCTGATCGAGGTGCAAGACCTGACTACGGCGTTTGGCTCGCATGTTGTACATGAGCATTTAAATTTAAAAATATTTCCAAAAGAAATTTTGGCCTTGGTGGGTGGTTCGGGCTCAGGAAAAACCACCTTGTTACGTCAGATTTTGGGGCTGGATCGACCGCGCTGTGGCGTGGTTGAGGTGTTTGGTCGGCCCGTGCACGAGTATGTTGGGGCAGAGCGCATTGCGCTGACACATCGCTGGGGTATGCTGTTTCAGGCTGGGGCGTTGTTCTCGGCACTTCCAGTGTTCGACAACATTGCGCTGCCTTTGCGCGAAGTGCATCATCTGCCAGAAGATCTGATTCGTGATGTGGTGCTCATGCGTTTAAGCTGGATGGGGTTAACCCCTCGTGATGCGGCCTTGATGCCGTCCGAATTGTCGGGTGGCATGGTTAAACGCGTGGCACTGGCTCGGGCACTGGCGCTAGATCCTGAGTTGCTATTTTTGGATGAGCCTACGGCGGGACTTGATCCGCAGCGCTCGGATGAATTTGTGGATTTAATCCGTGTCTTGCATCGTGAGCTAGGTTTTACCGTGGTGATGGTGACGCATGACTTGGATACGATTGGAGCGTTGGCCACGCGAGTGGCCGTGTTAGCTGAAAAGAAAGTGCTAGTAGAAGGGTCGCTTGAACAAGTGATGCAAACGCAACACCCTTTTATAGAAGCTTTTTTTCATGGTGAACGTGGCGCTCGGGCGCTTGGAGGCCATGAGGCCAAGGGGGTAAATCATGGAAAACCGTAGCCACGCTTTGATAGCGGGGTTGTTTACTTTGCTCTTGATCGCTGCGGGTGCGATTGGTGCGGTTTGGGTGAGTAAAAAGAATATTCCCTTAATGCCCTATGAACTGGTGGCAACCTCTCCGGTCACAGGGCTCTCGGTACAGTCGGCCGTGCGCTACCAAGGCGTGCCAGTCGGGCGTGTGAACTCGTTGCGTTTTATGCCCGACAAACCGGGCCAGGTCCGCATTTTGATTGGCGTCGATCCTAAAACCCCATTAACCGAGTCGAGCTGGGCCGAAATCATCACTGCCGGCGTGACCGGCATTTCAAATATTGAGCTGCGCGACGATGGTAAATCCAGCAAGCTACTGGTGTCTTCAGCGACTGATTTGCAATTGATTCCGATTCGCCCAAGTTTTCTTGAACGCTTGTCGGTGCAGACCACTGCAGCCTTACCGGCAATCGATCGTATCTTGGTGCAAATTGAAAAGCTCGCGAGTGATGAAAATATTGCGGCCTTGCAAACAAGCTTGCAGAACGTAGCGCTTGTATCAGAGCAAATCAAGCGGTCGGTCAGCGTGATGGATCCAGGCTTAAAAAAAATCCCTGAAATGATTGAGGGCTTAGTCGAAACCACCAAGAGAGTGGATGCCGCCGTGGGCGAGATCGGTAAGTTAGCGTTGTCGTCGCAAGACACGATCAAGCTGCTCAACGCGCCGTATGGGCCGCTGTATCAGGCGACCCAAAGTTTAAAAAGCATTCAAGACATCGCGGCGCAGTTGCGTGCTTCGACGTTGCCAGAGGTCAACAGGTTGTCGTCTAGCCTGACCGATGCTGCGCGTTCATTTTCGGTGACGGCGCGTCAGTTCGCACAGTCGCCGCAGTCGCTGATTTTTGGGCCGCCGCGCGCGGTGCCAGGCCCAGGTGAGCCGGGATTTTCGGGCTTTGGTGCGACACCGCGCTAAAGTGTTTCTTAAGCTTAGGGATTTGCGCTGATGCAGCCTATTTTTTCTTTTTTCCGCCCACGGGCACCCCTTGGTGGGCCGACTTGGTTGTCTAGCACTCTAGCCACGCGAGCGACTTCTCGCTCAGAGCATCGACCGGGCAACCCGTTGACCAGAGCGCTGATATCCCAAGCCACTTGGCAACAAGCCGCGTTGGTTGCAATGGCGTCTCTGCTGCTTGTTTTGCTAACAGGTTGTGGCGCGGGTCGTAGCGGCTCAGCCCCTCAGCAGCTCGATTTGGGTGCGGGCTATGCTGACTCGAACGTGAGCCCAATCGCTTCGGTGCGGCACCCCCCAATTGCAGTGCCCGCAGGTTCGGCCGCGTCACTGCTGACTGAGTCTGCGGTCATTTGGCGGGTCGGAGATGCGGGTCAGCCACAGGCCTACACGACGTACCAGTGGGTGGCGCCGCCCGTGCGTCTGGTCACACAACGTATTGTTGATCGGCTGTCTTTGCAAGGCCCTGTGCTGCAGCAGAATGCGGTGGGCGACATGCCGCAAGTCTGGCTAAATCTGCAGCGCTTTGAACAAATCTTTAGTGCGGATGGCAGCTCAAGCGTTGGTCAATTAAGCTTGCAGGCGATTTTTATAAAGGGCACCAAAGTGATTGAGCAGAAGTTGGTGGATATTAAGGTACCTGCCGGCACGCAAGATGCAGTGGGCGGGGCGCAAGCCCTGCGGGACGCTACAGAACAGGCGGCTGAACAAGTGGCACAATGGCTGACTGTACAGTTCAAGCGGTAACACACGATAGGTGCGAGTGTTTGTTGTTTGACGGCGTGCTGTGACGGGCGCTGCCGTGTAGTGAATTGACTGAATGACGTTTGATATTTTGTTTGATGCTGAGTGACCACTAACAGAAATTTTATGATTGACCATGCCTGCTTATACTGAAACGACGACCTTTGACGGCTTAGCCGGTGTGATTGATTGTGCGCTAGATTGGCCCGAGGGTGCCCCCATCGGATGGGCGCTGGTGCTACACCCCAACCCCGCACAAGGCGGCACCCGAGACAATAAAGTGGTGACTACGATTGCTCGCGCCTGTGTTCAGCATGGCCTGCTGGCAATACGCCCTAATTTTCGTGGCATTGGCAGCTCGGGTGGCACCTTTGATCATGGCAAGGGCGAGTTGCTGGATATGGCGGCCTTGGTTGAGCAGTTTCGGGTGCGTTACACAGAGATTGCCGCCATGCCTTGGGTGTTGGGTGGGTTTTCGTTTGGCACCTCGATTGCGGTGCAGCTGTATGCCAAGTGGGATCGCTTAGGCAAAAATTTGCCAAATATCGTGGTGTTGACTGGTTCGGCCGCCATGCGGTTTCGTCATAGCGAGGTCAAGGCTCCTGAAGATGCGTTGGTGATCCACGGCGAGGTGGATGAAGTCGTGCCCTTGTCTGAGGTGATGGATTGGGCACGCCCCTTGAGTATGCCCATTGTGGTGATCCCCGAAGCGGGGCACTTTTTTCATGGCAAACTTTTGATTTTGCGTCAGTTGGTGCAAACGCGTTTGCAGGCCCTTTAAACTGTTTCGAAATGTTTAGAAATGCCACAGACGATAGTGGATTGCCTATAATGAGGTCTTTACTTGGCGGCGGCTTC
>CANCMG010000129.1 GCA_947378965.1 Alcaligenaceae bacterium
TCTTCATGGCTGGCTGATCGTGCAGCCTTGCGCCAACTGCTCGTGGCCAATGCCTTTGATACCGTTCATGTCAACGGCTCGGCAGATCATAAACAAGTGATGTTGGCGTCGTTTGGGCTGCGCCATGCCCCGCGCATTGTCTTTACCAAACACAATGATCATTCTTTGGCGAGCTTTGGTCATCACTTACGCGCGCGCTTCGCGACCGACCACGTGATTGCTGTCAGTGATTACATCAAAGACTTGCTATTGAAGTCGCCTTACAAACGTCAGGCCATCACAACCGTCCGGCACGGTATTGATGTCGATTATTTTTCACCAGTCAGTCTTCGCGAAAAACTGCGGTTGCGCGAACAATATCTTGGCCCAGATTTCGATAAAAAAATCATTTTGGGTAGTGCGGGTGGCACTGATTATGAAAAAGGCTGGTTAGATTTAGTGACAGCTGTTTCGTTATTGTCGCCCGAGCAGCGCAGCCGCTTTCATATTATTGTCATTGGTGATCAGCCCAACGCACTCAAACGTGCGCAGGTGGCCGATTGCGGGATGGCTGGGCAAGTGAGTTTTCCGGGTTTAATCGATGATGTCCGGCCCTGGCTGGCTGCCTGCGATATTGGTTATGTTTTGTCCTATCAAGAGGCTTTGTCTTTTGCGTGCCGCGAACTGATGGCTCTTGGCTTGCCAGTGCTGGTCACGCGGGTCGGTGGGTTGCCCGAGAACTTGTCTGATCAGCGCGAAGGCTGGATTGTGCCGCCACGCAGCCCCGAGTTAATTAAAAATGTGTTGCAAAAAATTTTGCTTGATCCCGATCAACTGTTACAGATGGGTACTCAAGCACGTCAACGCGCCGAACGCGAATTTGGTTTGACCGACTTTGTGAAAGCAACGCTTGCGATTTATCAGTAGCCCCAATGCTTACTATTTGGCGAATATGTCGATACCAATCTTGATGTACCACCAAGTCGGAGTGCCCGCACCGCGTGGTACTTCGTATCGCGGTTTAACGGTGCATCCCCGAAGCTTTGCCAGGCAGATGCGCTGGATGCATCGCTTGGGCTATCGCGGCTTAAGTATGCGCGATTTAATGCCCTATCTTAAAAACGAAAAAACAGGAAAAGTGTTTGGCATTACCTTTGATGATGGCTTTCGCAACGTGTTTGAACACGCGTTGCCGGTGTTACACAAGTATCAATTTACCTCCACCAATTACTTTGTGGCCAATCAATTTGATGGCAGCAATGTCTGGGACACCCAAAAAGGTGTTACGCCTTCGGCCTTGATGTCTAAGCGCGAGATACTCGCCTGGGCGCAAGCGGGTCAAGAGGTCGGGTCTCATACACTAGACCATGTCCATCTGCCAGAGCTCTCCCTTGAGGCGGCGCGAGAGCAATTAACTCGTTCTCGCCTTGTTCTCTCTGAAGTGCTTGGTGCAGAGGTCACTGCGTTCTGCTACCCCTATGGTGATTTTGGTCCTGAACATCAGCGCTTAGCTCAAGAGGCAGGCTATACAAACGCCACGACCACGGCTCGAGGGTTGGCAGATGTTTCAGATGATTTCTATGCGCTTCCACGGGTCGGGATTTGGCGTACAACTCCATTAGTACGCTTTTTGTTTCAATGTCTAAGCCAACACGAGAACCGTCGCCGTGTCTGAACGTTTGCGGATTGCACTTTTGATTGATCGCTTTGGTCGTCGCTTTGGTGGCGCTGAGGCCTATGGCGTCAATTTGTTTGAGGTGCTGTCTCGGCGCCATGACGTGACCGTGATCGCGCATGACTTTGAGCACGATTTGCCGGTCAAAGAGGTTAGGGTGACGGTGAATCGAAAATGGCCAAGCTGGCTGCGCGTATGGCATTTTGCGCGCCAAGCGAAGCGTCTCACGCGCGACAATTTTGATGTTGTGCATTCGCACATGAATGGTGGTGCGGGTCATATCCATGTGATTCATGTCGCCCCGATTCGTTATCGCCGTTTAAGCGGTATTGGCGCCTTGCGACGATTGTTGGTCTATTTGCAACCCAGCAATGTTGCGTATTTGTCGCTCGAGGCAGCAGCGATGCATGTCAAAACTGGCTCGCGCGTCGTCGCTGTGTCGCATTGGCTCAAAGAGCGAATCCACGATGCCTATGGCGAGCAGCTCATTGTGGCTACGATTGCTCCCGGGGCCACCAGCGTGGCCGCTGATCCCGTGGTGCGTTCACAAACCCGTGCGACTTTGGGCTGGGCGCCAGACGATATCGGGTGCCTGCTGGTAGCACGTAACCCGTTGCGAAAAGGGCTCGCTACCGTTCTTGAGGCCTTAAGCCAGTTGCCTGAAAATTTTCGACTCGCTGTGGTCGGCGCGCAACCCGAGATCATAGATTATTTGCAAGCGAATTACCCCAAGCTTGTTGCTCGGGTCAATCTGATCGCACCAACTTCCGATGTGTCGCCTTACTACCAGGCTGCCGACGTCTACGTGCATCCGACCTTGCTAGATAGCTTCGGTATGGCACCCCTTGAGGCCATGGCGCACGGTCTACCGGTGATTGTGAGTGGGCCCGAGTTTTGCGGTTTTGGCCAGTACGTGACTCATCGCCATGATGCTTGGGTCTTAACCAATCCAGAAGACCCAAGCGAAATCGCTGTGGGCTTGCGCGCGTTGAGTTCAGATCAAACCTTGCGCGAACATCTTTTGTCTCACTCAGCTAAGTTGGTGGGATCGTTATCCTGGGCGGCTGCAGCGCAAAAATACGAAGCACTGTATGCAGAAAGTATTGAGGCTCGCCGAGTAGCCACGACCTCGGCTCAAGCGAGCACCTGACGCACAACTTGAACTTTGGTGACTGCGAAGTTCAACGCACACCCAGTTCACACCCAGTTCATACCCAGTTCACACCCAGTTCACACCCAGTTCACACCCAGTTCACACCCAGTTCATACCCAGTTCATACCCAGTTCATACCCAGCCGCGCATCCAATAGCCCAGTAGCCCCAAATACTCTTTGATGATGGTGCGGCTGGCTTCAAGGCTGCGAATGTGCGGTAACCAAGGGTTAAGAGGTTCGTCATCGGGCAGTGTGATCTGCGGCGCGCTTGATGCCGGTAAGGTATCAATTCCGCGCTTGATAAATGTTGCTAACGCGCGAGGCATATGCAGAGCTGAGGTCACTAACAGTGCACGTTTAAGCTGAGCCTGTTGCATCATACGATCTGAAAACTGCGCATTTTCATAGGTGTAGCGGCTATCATTTTCTAGGATCAATGCCGATTCTGGCACGCCTCGCTGGCGCAAAACTTTGGCCATGATGCGTGCCTGACTGACTTTGCCCTCTAGCGCATCACCTGATAACAAAATTTTTGGTGCACGTCCTGCAAAATACAGAGCCGCAGCGCGGTCAATCCGATCAAATGCTGTTGCGCGGTTGTAAGGCTCAAACCAGTTGGTGCGATCGGCTTGCGTGTTGCCACCCAACACCACAATGACGTCAGCGCGTGGTGCGCGCACGGCCTCGAAGTAGGCATAACGCGTTTCAAGTTTGCCGCCAAAATAAAGCGAGGTAATCGGCAGCGACCACAGCAATATCCAACCCAACCCTAATACTGAGAAGAGCACTGCAGTGCGCTTGTGCGACCACAGTGCAAAAAGCACTGCAATGACCAAGAGCATCAGCCCCAAGCTAGGTGGATACAAAAACAAATTCGAGAACGGGATTTGTGAAAGCAAGGTAGCTTAAGTCGAAAAGAGTTTAGAAAACTGATGGCAGTCAGATCACTTAAATTTTAAAGAATTTCACTACTGTCCGGTTTAATTGATTGCATTTTTAGTAAGAGCTAGTATTTAAGCGGCTCTTGAGTCAATTTACTCTGGTGCCGATTTGAATTGAAATTTGTATCTCACGCTCAATCAAATCAACTAGTTGCATATGAGAAACTTATGTTTTTCTGGTGAAACGGGCACGAGTGAAAGAATTTAGAAAATTGATGATAGTCAGATAGCTTCGATAGAAAAAAGATTTCAGAAAGTTGGTGAACATCAGCTAGCTTAAATAGAAACGATCTTAGAAAACTTAAATGTCGAGATCGCGTTAGTTGGAAACAAAAAATGGCTGGGTTCGTGCGACGACTTCACCAACAGTGGGCCAGCGGCCAAGTTGCCCCACATTGATGCTTTCAGGGCTCCAGGGGCCGGTATGCGCGGGGTCGGTGACACCAAACAGAGTGATTTGCTTTGCACCGACCGTTGCGCACAGGTGCGAGACCCCTGAATCATTGCAAATGACAACTTTGGCCAAACGTGTGAGCGCACAAAAGCCACCCAGTCGTAAAGGATCGATCAAATCGGCCGTGGGCACGGCCCGCAGCGCGGCCGCTTGTTCAGCCTTGGGCGGGCACATGGCCACGCGTACGCCGTTATTTTGTAGGATGCGAGTGTAGGCATCAAACTGCGGCCAGACCTTCGCCTGCCCTTTATGAGTGCCCGTTGCGGTTGGGGCGATCAGCACAAACTCACCCGCTTTCAGGCCGGCCGCGTTTAGCTTGTCGTGGGCGCTTTGTGTGTGTTGCTTGATTAAAGGCAAATGTAGGCGTTCGGGCAACATTTGCGGCTGTGCATCAATGCCCCAAGCTGAAAGGGCTTGTTTGGCCAAGGCAAAGTAACTTTGCACCGCATGCAAGGACTCAGTGGGTTTGTGCAGCGGCCAGCGCAGCAATAAGCTTCTGCCATCGTCGCGCCAACCAGCGCTTGTTAAGCCAGCAAGGCGAAAACATAAGGCGCTTGAAAGCGAATCGGGCAAAATGAGCCCACGCCGGTATTGTGGGTGCTTTTTGCGCCAGTCTCGCACTTCAAAAACATCTTCGAGCAGCCGACCAGACATGGGTAAAAAGCCTTCAATCCCTACGCCGGCCAATAGGTCTTTTGCCCAACCTCGCGCGCAAACCGCAAACGGTATATTTAACCGACGCAGCATATCGAGCACTGGCAGACTCATACAGACGTCGCCCACCCAGTTTGGTAAACGGATCAAAATTGGTTCTTGTTGCATGACTGATTTAACCTTAATTTCATGGCGTAAGGATACGACAAGTGCGCCTGCCGCCCAAGTCGCCTCACTCAGGCTTCTTTTTACCGGGTTGCGCGCAAAGCCTTGGCCTTTAGGCCGGGGATGAATCGCAACCCTCAAAGGAGTTAGCCCGAAGGATTGAGAGGGATTCAAAGCGACGGGTGGCGCTGCAAGAGGTGGTCAGGCATTCTTCTCAAATCCCGACGTTTTGTGCGTTGGTGCTCAGCGAGCCGCCCAGTATAGATCTGACGCAGAGCGGGTAAACTTCAGTTTTCTGCTGACCCGAGCGTTATTTTGACTCAATTGACCGGCCTTCCTGCTAGCTCATCGTCTCCCTTGAGCGTCACCTTGTGGCGTCGTATTTACGAACGCGTTGGCGCCTACTGGAAAGGCCTTGCGCTCGCCGTGCTGTTTATGGCTGGCGCTGCAGCGACGCAACCCACGCTCGCCGTGGCAATGAAGCCCTTGCTTGACGAGGGTTTCTCTGGTGCCAAGCCAGAGTACGTCTGGCAAGTACCTCTAGCCATCATTGCGTTGATTACCCTACGAGGGGTCTGTAACTTTTTTAGTGATTATTTGCTGGCTTGGGTGGCCAACAATGTCTTGTTGGGCGTACGTGCTGACATGTTCGAAAAATTGTTATCGATGCCCGATAGCGAGTTCAAAAAAGGCGATACCGGGCGTTTGTTAAACCGCTTCACCGTTGATGCGGGCAACGTCACAAGCTACGCCACCGATGTGCTGACAGTCGTGGTGCGCGAGTCGTTGGTGGTGATCGCGATGATCGGAGTGCTGCTATACATGTCTTGGCAGTTGACGCTCATCATTTTGCTCACGATGCCGATTTCGGTATTGATCTCGCGCGGTTTCATTGCTCGCATGCGCCGTATTAACCGAGACACCGTCAACATGAACGCCGAGCTCACCCGCGTTGTGAACGAGGGGATTGACGGACAGCGCGTGGTGAAACTGTTTGATGGGTATGCGTTTGAGCGTAAGCGCTTTGCCTATGTCAGCGGCCGCTTGCGACGCTTTGATATGCGGGCTGCGACCTCAGATGCAGCCTTGACCCCCATTACTCAAGTTGTGACGGCGATTGCTGTTGCGGCGGTGATCTCGGTTGCGTTAAGTCAAGGCAATGCCGGCACCTTAACGGTGGGTAGTTTTGCCGCCTTCATGGCAGCACTTGCGCAGATTTTTGATCCGGTTAAGCGCTTAACCAAGGTCGCGAGTCGTACCCAAAAGATGCTGGTGTCGGCCGAAAGTGTGTTTATTCTGGTTGATCAACCCTCTGAGGTCGACCAAGGCACCGGAGGCTTTGAAGGTCGAGTCAACGGCCGAGTTGAATTCAGAGCGGTGTCGCATCGCTTTGCAGAAGCTGAGGTTGATACGTTGGCTCAAGTCAGTATCGTGGCTGAGCCGGGCCAAACGATCGCCTTGGTAGGGCGCTCGGGTAGCGGCAAAACGACCCTGGTCAATTTGCTGCCTCGCTTTGTTGCCCCAGGCGGCGGGCAGGTGTTGATTGACGACCGGGATATTGAGTCGGTCTCGTTGCGCAATCTGCGCGAGCAACTGTCGCTGGTGAGCCAAGACGTTGTCTTGTTTGATGACACAATCGCGGTCAACGTGGGTTACGGGGCGCTGCACGAGGCCTCTGAGGTTGAAATTCGCGCGGCGTTGCAAGCAGCGAATTTGCTTGAGTTTGTGGATAGCCTGCCCTTGGGTATCCAAACAAAGGTCGGTGAAAACGCCACACGTTTGTCGGGTGGGCAACGTCAGCGTCTGGCGATTGCACGTGCATTAATTAAAAACGCCCCGATACTGATACTTGATGAAGCCACGTCTGCGCTAGACAACGAATCCGAGCGACAGGTGCAGGCCTCACTCGAAACCTTGATGAAAGGGCGCACTACCTTGGTGATTGCGCACCGCTTATCGACCGTACAAAACGCGGATAAGATCGTGGTGATGGATCGGGGCATGGTGATCGAGCAGGGTTCGCACGCCGAGTTGCTGGCGCTAGGCGGTGCTTATGCCGGCTTATATCAGATGCAGTTTCGTGACGAATAAGATGAAACGAGTAAGATTAAATAACCGGTTGTACAAAAATACACTTTCCTAAGAGATCTAATTTCAGGTTAAATCTTAGATTAAATCTATATCTATATGAAATACTTACATATATTTTTTAAAATAAATTAAAAAATAACAGAACTAAATAACTAATAATTTAAAATAATCCGGATATATAAAATAAATAAGCCTGAGGCATTCCAGCGTTCAGGTAAGGGCGACAGGGGCACACATGAGTCATCCAAATGATCCTATTACCGAGCAGCTAGCCAGCGCAGCGCAGGCCAGATTCGGCGAAACGTTTAACGTTCCTGAGGGCCTGCCCAATGCGAGCGAACTCTTACGCATGCTCACCCACAGTTCACATCGCCGCTGGACAGAGCGGCCGATCGACGCCGATCTCCTGAAGCTGCTGTTCGCCTGCGCCTTATCAGCCCCCTCTAAATCTGATTTGCAGCAGGCCGATATTATCCAAGTGACAGACCGCGAAAAAATCAAAGCGATCGCGTCATTTATCCCCGACATGCCCTGGATCAACGATGCGCCGGTGTTTTTAGTGTTCTGCGGTAACAATCGCCGGATCCGACAGATCGGCGAGTGGCGCGGCAAGCCCTTTGTCAACGAGCACCTTGATCACTTTATGAACGCTGCGGTTGACGCGGGCTTAGTCTTGGCCCAGTTTATACGCGCGGCCGAGGCCGTTGGTTTAGGTACTGTGCCCATTAGCGCGGTGCGTAATCACTCGCGTGAAACCAGCGACCTTCTTGGGTTGCCAGAGGCGGTTTTCCCGATCGCAGGCTTATGTGTTGGCTACCCCGTCGAAGGCGGGCGCATTATTCCTCGGTTGCCACTGGGTACGACTGTGCACACAGATCGTTTCGACGAAGCGGCTGTGCGCGCGCAGATCGACGAATACGATCAGCGCCGCCATGCGTTGTTTCCGTTACGTAAACAACGCTATAGCTCGCGCTACCCAGATGTTGACTTCAATGGCTGGTCTGAGGATAAGGCCCGGCATTACTCAATGCCCGAGCGTGACAATTTTGGCGAATATATTCGCGCACAAACATTCAGTTTGAAGTAGCGTTTTCGACTCCAACGTGCTTGAGTCGTGAGGGGTGTGGCGCAAGACGAATCAGGCGCAGTAGCATCTGCACCACGTAACGTCTTGTAGTCTGCCGGTGTTTTGACGTCTTTAGCTCAGCACAATGTCGTACTGCTCTTGGCTGTAGTCTCTCGCAACTTCAAGCGAGATTCGCTTGCCCACAAAATCACCGAGTAACGCAAGATGTTGACTCTCTTCTTCTAAAAATAAATCCACAACATTTTGCGAGGCCAGGATTTTAAATTCGCGCGGATTAAACTGCCGCGCTTCGCGCAAAATTTCACGCAAAATTTCGTAGCAGACACTGCGATTCGTGCGCACGTTGCCGCGCCCCTGGCAGGTGGGGCAGGGCTCGCAGAGTTGATGCGCAAGTGAATCGCGCGTGCGTTTGCGTGTCATCTCGACCAAACCCAGCTGCGTAAAACCATTAATGGTCATGCGTGTGCGATCTGGTGCCAGTGCTTTCTCTAGTTCGGCCATGACGGCTTCGCGATGCCCTGGCTCATCCATATCAATGAAGTCAATGATGATGATGCCGCCCAGATTGCGCAGCCTTAACTGACGTGCTGCAGCCTGCGCTGCCTCAAGATTGGTTTTAAAAATCGTGTCGTCAAAATTGCGACCACCAACAAAGCCGCCGGTGTTCACATCGACCGTGGTGAGCGCCTCAGTTTGATCAATGATCAGGTAACCGCCCGATTTCAAATCGACGCGTCTCGACAGTGCTAATTTAATTTCTTCTTCAACGTTTGCTGTGTCGAATAGTGGGCGCTCGCCGCTATAGTGCTCAATGCGTGTCGTCACTGAGGGTGTGTACGTTTGAGCCCAAGTGTCAAGCTCTGCATAGGTGCTACGAGAATCCACCAAGATGCGGTGCGTGTTGGGTGTGACCATGTCGCGCAGCACTCGCTGAGCCAGGCTCAGGTCTTGATGCAAGAGGCTAGTGGCCGGTAGTGTGCGCGCAGCCTGTTGCACGTTGGCCCACAACTTTTGCAAATACGTCAGGTCCGCCGCCAGTTCGTCATCGGTCGCAAGTTCGGCTTGCGTGCGCACGATGAAGCCCCCACTCTCTTTCGCGGGGACAAGCGCCTGCACCCGGTCGCGCAAGGCTTGGCGCTCGCTCTCAGAGCCAATTTTTTGCGAGATGCCGATATGTGGTTCGTGCGGCAAGTACACCAGCATCCGCCCGGCAATACTAATTTGGGTCGATAACCGTGCTCCCTTGGTGCCGATGGGATCCTTAATCACCTGCGACATCAGACTTTGCCCCTCAAACAGCAATTTCTCAATTGCGATCGCAGGGGTGTTTTGAGTGCGTGCGTTGCGGTTTTCGCGCAAATCTGCGATGTGCAGGAAAGCGGCTTTTTCAAGGCCAATATCAATGAAGGCACTTTGCATGCCTGGTAAGACCCGCACGACCTTACCTAGGTAAATGTTGCCAACCTGCCCGCGCTGAATCGCCCGCTCCATATGCAACTCTTGTACGGCCCCCTGTGCCACCAAGGCCACGCGGGTCTCAAAAGGGGTGACGTTAATCAGAATATCTTCAGTCATAAGTTTCTCAGGGTAGATGTGCTATCCGTATTCATGCTATATTAGCGGGCTTGGCGGGGCAAAAGTTTTGGTAGCGGTTTTTTAGCAGTCGTCGGTGCAAATTGTTTAAAAGCTAATTTGACACAGACAAAAAAATCCTCCATAATCTCGTTTCTGTGCTGGTGACAAAACAAAGACAGGCAACTGGCTCTGAGTCAAAAGCAAAGTAAGCAGTACCGAATACCTTGTTCTTTAAAAATTTGACAACCGATAAGTGTGGGCGCTTGGAATGAGTGTCGCAGGTTTGCTAGCTGTAACAGGTTAGTAAATTGCAAACGAAATCAAGTGCTCACAAAGAAGTAAGGAAATAAAAGTTTAGGTGTAAAAG
>CANCMG010000130.1 GCA_947378965.1 Alcaligenaceae bacterium
TCATCGCAGCGTTTAAATGACTATTCATCACGATCGTTGAAATGACTATTGATCTTGAGCGCCTGAGTGACGAATCATCGTTATCTTTTAAATTTTATGGCACGCTGTCTTAACACGTGACGATCAATTTTATTGGTTCCTGCTAGCGGCATCTCGTCAAGGAACTCAATAAATCTAGGATGCTGATAGGCCGGCGCATGAGTCAACGCAAATTGTTTGACGGCCTCTGCATCTAAAGAAAATCCCGCTCTCTGCACCACAAAGGCGACTGGAATTTGCCCCTTGATCTCGTCGGCGACTGACAGTACAGCCGCCTGAGACACGCCTGGGTGTGTTTCTAGCATTTTCTCAACTTCGCCAGGATAAATATTTTCTCCACCACAGACAAACATATCATCCACACGGCCAACAAAATAGTAAAACCCTTGCGCGTCTTTACGCATCACATCGCCAGTGTTGTACCAACCCTCAGCAAAACGTTTTGCCGTTTCTTCAGGCAGATTCAGATAACCGCTTGTAATGGCACGGCTACGTATCCAGAGCACGCCTTGGTCTGGTGCAACGCCGTCGCGCAGTTCAAGCTCGACTTCCGACAAGGGATACCCAACGGCTAATTTCGGTCTTGCTACGCCTTCTGGATGGGCACCAAAGGCTACAGGCCCCGACTCCGTTGTGCCCCACCAATTTGTAATGCTCGCTGCCGGAAACATCTCAGCCAAGCGATCCATCAGCGTTTCAGTGACGGGTGCGGACCCTGATTTGACTGTTTTGACATGGCTCAGATCGATCGTTTTGAGAAGCGCGGTTTCGCGCGCAGCCAAAGCAAACATCGTTGGGACTGCTGTCAACATCTCGCACTTAAATCGGGCGGCTGCCAATAGATACTCTTTGGCAGAAAACTGACAAAGCATCACATTCGTGCCACCCATCGCGCTAGTCAGTAGGCACTGGATGACCGCATTCATGTGGTAGAGCGGGGCAGCTACCAACGCACGTTTGTTTTTAAAGGGCGGGGATACTCGCAACAAGGTTTGAATCACCCAAATATAACCACCATGAGTTAGGGGCACACCTTTCGGACGCCCGGTTGAGCCAGAGGTATATAAGATCGTCGCAGTATCTTCAGGTTGCATCACCACAGACACCGAAGCTACGCTATCGCCAGGCTGTTGCATCTCTAGCGCAGTTTCAAGAGGTAGTACGGCAGCGTGCGTCACCAAACTGCGCCGTTGCTCGTCAACGAAAACCAGAGACATCTCAGCATCAGAAATGATGTACTGGATCGTCTCGGCAGTTAGCTTGAAATTAATCGGTACAGCGACAAAGCCGGCACGCATAATCGCCAGATAAGCGACAAGATACTGACAACTATTTTGAGCCAGCAGACCAATACAGGCACCTTTTTTAAGAGGCCTTTGTGCCAGCGTACTTGCCAAACGATCGACAGCACGCTGCATCCATTCAAACGTAAAGGTGTTAGCCACCCCGCTGGAGGTCACCTCAATCAGCCACGGGGTTTGCGGCGGGGTCGCGCGGTCGATCACTTCACCCAAGTTGGTTAAACCCATGATCACTTAACCAGCTTGCGTGCTGTAACAGCCCCGCCCAATGGCGGTCAATCGATCTTGATGATCAAAGATATCAACATCGGCGACCCCGACAGTCTTGCCGCTGCGACGGACCGTCGCTTTTGCGATCAGAAACGCGCCGGTCGACGGCCGTAAAAAATCAACACGAAAATTGATGGTCGGTACCGCCGCCCCAACCACTAGCGCGATTGCGAAATCACCAACTGTGTCAATCAAAGCCGAAATCGCCCCTCCGTGAAATTGGCCTGTCAGGGGGCCACCACGTTCAAACTCTGGTCGCAAAGGCATTTTCATGACGATCACGCTGTTCTCAAGGTCGATATTGATAATTTCTAGACCCATAAAACAAATAAATGGCGACTCTTTAAGCAACCGCTCTATCATTTCGGTACGGTTAACAACTTGCATGCGAATCCCTGAAAAAATTATGTCGCTGAATTCAAAACGACTAACCCTTGCGGGGTTTGAATCCGAGCTTGAAAGTAAGGCCGGTCGGCGTGCACAACAGCCACATCCACAGCAAGTGCCGCAAAGATGCGACTCAGTTCGGCCGCTTCGGGGTGGCCGATTTCGAAGCTGACTAGCTGGCAACCCGTCACCACCGACTCAGCCGGGTGTTTACTATCAAGCCAGTCGATAAAAATAGGAAAAAAATTTGCGAAGCGATTGGCCTCTGGCAACAACAAGCGCCAGCGGATCACCTGCCCCGAGGGTGTTGTTCGAGAGGCATTGATCAACTCAGTCTTGAATCCCAACCCCGCCAGTCGCTCTTGACACAACTCAATGTCGGCACACTTCACCACATAGGTGAAGATTTGAGCCTGCGAAAAATTGCCAAATAACGCCCCCCAAGAGCCTGGCACGTTTTGCTCGGGGTCTGGCGCAATGAGCTCGAGGTAAACATCTTTGCCCAACGATGCTAAGGCGTTGCGGGTACCCAACCCAGGGTGCACCCCACCACGATCGGCACTGACCCCGGTCAAACCGTAGAACTGTTCGCGCAGAGCATCTAAATCGGATGCTGCGTACATAAAATGATCTAACGTAAGTTTCATCACAGAGGTCGACACGCCATAAACGAACCATCGATATAGGGAGTAAATCTATAGAATCAGTAGTCAAACTGACGTTCAGATGCTACCTTACACATTGATCTATTGCAATTCAGTCTAATCTATTGCAATGTGACCGTGACTCAACGAGCGAACAGACAAATATTAGAGCCGCCAAAAATCTGAACCGATACCATGCTGCTAAATCCTACCGTATTGATTACCGGCGCCAGTGCTGGTATTGGTCGCGCGACTGCATTAGTATTAGCCCAAGCTAACGCCACGATCATCGCCACTGCACGAAGCAACGAAGCCTTAATTGAACTCTCAAAAGAATGCGCCGAATTGGGTCAACCGATACGTACTCTTGCTGGCGATTTAAACGATCACGACTTTATTCGTGCGTTAACGTTGTTTGCTGGCGAGGTTGATATCTTGATCAATAACGCGGGTGTGCTCACCTACGCACCGATTCTTGAGATACAACCTGATGACTATGTGGCAATGTTCAACACCAACGTGTTTGCGACGCTTGCCTTAACCCAAGCCATTGCGCAAGGTATGCTCGCTCGCGGCCGCGGCCATCTCATTATGGTGACGTCCACCGGAGCACGAGAGGTTTTTCCTTTTGCGGGCGCATATTGCGCAAGCAAACATGCCATCTCAGCCATCACGCGAAGCCTGCGTCTCGAATTGCAGCCAAAAGGAATTCGCGTGTCTGAAGTGGCTCCGGGCTTAGTCGATACACAGATTCGAAAAAACAATAATCATCCCGAAGTCTTGGCAGCACAAGCTCAGCGCAAGACAGTGCCGCTAACGGTCGCTGATGTTGCCAACACGATCGCACACGTTGCGTTAAGCCAAGCGCCTTCAGGATCGATCGATTTTATCGAGCTGCGCCCCTTTATCAATTAACCGAAACGTTAGGAGAATGTATGTTGAACTTTCGTCTTAAGTCGCTGACTGCGGCTACCGTGATGGCCCTCTGTATCGCTGCGCAGGCTCAGGCGCAGACTCCAAAAATATCCAACGATGTCGTAAAAATTGGAGTCCTCACCGATATGGGCGGCCCCTTTTCAGACATCGGCGGGCCAGGAGGCATTGTTGCAACAAAAATGGCCGTGGAAGATTTTGGCGGCAAGGTGCTAGGCAAGCCTATCGAAGTCATCAGCGCAGACCATCAAAATAAGCCTGACATCGGCGTCGCAAAAGCGCGTGAGTGGATGGACGTTGAGCAGGTTGATATGCTCGCGGATGTGATGAACTCTGCTGTGGCGTTAGCAGTCGTGCGGCTGGTCAAAGAGAAAAATCGCATTGCAATCGTCAATGGCGCAAGCACCTCGCGCCTGACCAACGAAGATTGCACGCCCAACAGCATCCATTACAACTGGGATACCTACTCGATCGCCAATGGCACCACGCGTGCAGTGGTCAAACAGGGCGGCAATCCTTGGTTTTTTGTGACGGTCGATTTCGCCTACGGCAACTCTTTGCAACTTGATGCTGAGGCTGCCTTAAAGCAGGTTGGCGGCACGGTAGTAGGTGGCGTCAAACACCCCTTAAATTCGTCTGATATGTCTTCGTTTCTTTTGCAAGCTAAAAACTCAAAGGCTAAAGTCATCGCCTTAGCGAATGCAGGTGGCGACACGATCAATTCAATCAAAACAGCTTCAGAATTTGGGATCGGTCGCGATGATCAACAGGCGATCGTTGGCCTGGCCATTAATATCAACGATACTCATGCCCTTGGTTTGGCTCAAGCGCAGGGCTTGATGTTGACCGAGGCTTACTATTGGGACCAGAATGAACAGAGTCGTGTTTGGGCAAAACGCTTTTTTGCGCGCACCAACAAAATGCCAACCTCGACTCAAGCGGCAATCTATTCGTCAACACTACACTACCTAAAGGCGGTTGAAGCCTCGAAGACTGACGACGCTGCAACCGTCATGCAAACCATGCGTGATACACCCGTTAACGATTTTTATACAACCAATGGCCGTATCAGGGCGGATGGTCGCATGGTTCATGACATGTATTTGGCCAAGGTTAAAACGCCTGCCGAATCCAAGTACCCATGGGACTATTACAAAATCCTTGCCACGATCCCTGGAGAAGAGGCCTTTTTACCACTAGCAGAAAGCAAATGTTATCTGGTGACTGGCGCTGCAAAGAAATAATATTTTTAGTCTTTACGTTGACGATTTTGAACTCCTAAATAGGCTTTTTGAAGGGGCACAGAGATGAGATTTACCGGTCAATTCGCCTATTTAGGGATCGCCGCTGCAGTTTTGTTAGCAGGTCAGCAACCCGCTCACGCACAAGACTACCCCAGCCGCGCAGTAAAAATCGTCGTACCTTTCGCAGCGGGTGGCCCGGCCGACAACTACGCCCGCTTTATGGGACAGCAATTACAGGCTTCGCTGGGGCAAAATTTTATTGTTGAAAACAAACCCGGCGCCGGCTCAATTATTGGCACTGACTTTGTCGCCAAGGCCACACCAGATGGCTATACGCTACTGATGATGTCCAATGCGCAAACAGTGAATGAGTCGCTGGTGGCGAAAAAACCTTACACGCTCTTAAAAGATTTTGTGGGGATCGCACCCATTAATTATTCAGATTTACTCTTAGTCGTACATCCAAGTGTTGCCGCAAAAAATCTGTCTGAGCTCATCGCCTTAGCCAAAGCCCAACCAGGCAAACTCAATTATGCCTCGTCGGGCACAGGCACGCCGTATCACATGGCGGGTGAACTGTTTAAAGCGATGGCCGGTATTGATATCACTCATGTCCCCTATAAGGGCAGCTCTGGTGCACGTACTGATCTGTTGGGCGGACAAGTAGACTTCATGTTTGATGCGGTCACAACAATGACAGATTACGCACGAGCCGGAACTGTTCGAGGGCTTGCAACCACTGGCGCGATTCGCTCTGACATTTTGCCAAATGTACCAACCATGTCTGAAGCGGGAGTGGCAGGGTACGAAACGACGATTTGGCTGGGCTTGATGGCCCCAAAAGGCACGCCTGTTGCTATCATTAATCAGTTGAATTCTGCAGTGACAGCCATTGTGACCCGACCAGAGATTAAAAAACAATGGGCCGAAAAAGGTGCGATGCCGCTCAGCATGTCGCCGCTCGAATTTCAAATCTATCTTGAGCGCGATGTCATCAAATGGGCAAAAATCGTAAAGTTATCGGGTGCAAAATCAGATTAACGTGCGTTGTGATCAACGCAACAGCAAGCACTAGATTGCACTAGCGTCTTCAATACCTGTGGTGTCCGCGCGATTCACACGCCCCCTGAACCGAGGGTATTTCCGCGCATTGCATTAAAAACTTGAGCGAGACAACATGTCGATATTAAACATACTCAGTGGCGGCGCCGCTGCCTCGGCCGTCAAAGGCATACAAACTGCCTTTGAAGCAGACCATCGCTGCACCATCGAAGGTAGGTTTAGCGCAGTAGGTGAAATGCGCGATGCGTTACTGAACGGTGCCCCCTGCGATGTTGTGATTTTGACTCGAGCGCTTATCGAACAATTAATTGTTTCTGGTCATGTACGTGCCGACAGCGCGCAATCGTTAGGCAAGGTGCAAACCGGAATCGCAGTTAAACAGGGGGAGCAAGCTCCACAGGTCGATTCGCCTGAAACCTTAGCCCAGGCTTTTCGACAAGCAAAGGCCATCTATTGCCCAGATACCAAAAAATCGACCGCAGGGATTCATTTCATGCGAGTCTTAACTGAACTCGGCCTTGAACAGGACGTCAACAGTAAACTACGCGAGTTTGCAAATGGCGCAACGGCCATGAAAGAAATGGCTCAATGCACTGAGCCCCATTTAATCGGTTGTACACAGGCCACTGAAATCAATTACACCGCAGGAGTGGTATTAGTCGCGAACTTGCCCAAGGCCTTTGAGCTGTCCACCGACTACACACTTGGCGTCTGCACCCAAACCACTCAACCTGTTTTAGCGCAAACGCTCGCAACATGGCTCACGGGCACTCAGTCTGAGCAAGTTCGCCGACTGGGTGGCTTTGAGTTTTAGACAAATGACAAACCACCAGAGGTTTGTCTCGCACAACATGACAAGGCCCTCACAGGCAAGACAACCGGGCGACTCAAGGTAGTCAAACGAATCACGCGGATCAAATTAATCAAGTTTTCCAATTTTTTGCACCAGCGTTTTCATCGCTGCGGCATCGGCGGTAACGTAGGCGGTGAAATCGCTCGCATCTTGGTACTGCATGACTGTACCCGCAGCAATCAAGGCTTGTTGAGTGGCAGCATCATTGGCCGCAAACCGCGCAGCGTCACGAAGCTTTTGTATGATTGGCTCGGGAACGTCGGCTGGCACAAACAGCCCCGCCCACTGCGCATACGCAATGGGCACACCAAGCGAGGTCAGGCTAGGTACTTCGGGTAAGGCCGCGAGCCGATCAGTCCCCCAATGGGCTAAGGCACGTAATTTGCCACCTTGGATATGCTGCACCACGCTGGCAGGCCCTGTCGACAAGACCTCAATCTGCCCACCTAATAAGGCAGCCACAGCAGGGCCAGCACCGGTATACGGCACATGTAACATGCTGGTATCGGTCGCGACCTTTAGCTGTTCAATCGGTATATGCATCGAGCCATAATTACCCGACGAACCAAAAGAGACTTTCGCTGGGTTGGCTTTGACGTAAGCGATAAAGTCAGCATAGGTTTTCCAGGCGCTATCGGCCCGAACAACCAATACCGTCGGATCAGCGGCAAAGCGCGCGATCGCTTTGAGTTGACTTAACTGATACATTGGCGCGCGGTTAAGCACTTTATCAGCCTCTGGGATCACCACGAACGACGACAACGCAAACAACACCTGATAACCATTGGGCTCGGCCCGGGCGACTTGCGCCATACCAATACCACCGCCCGCACCCGCTTTATTCTCGATCACCAGCGTCTGATTCAAAAACTGACTCATCGCGCGCGCCACTGGGCGTGCCACGATATCAGCCACGCCACCAGGCGGAAACGGCACCACCACGCTCACAGATCGGCTAGGATATGACTCTTGGGCTAAGGCAGAAAAGCTAGGGATCAACAAAAAAACCGCAGTCCAAAGAAAATTCAAGGTTTTGAGCAGCTTACGCAAAACAGCCTCCGGTATTGTATTTTTTATGCAATGATGCACATCAGGTATTCGCTGATCATAAACCAACCACACAACTAAACATTCAGGAAGATAGCAAGTGAAAATTCTAATTTTGGGCGCAGGTGGCGTAGGCGGTTATTTTGGGGCACGACTCATTCAGGCCGGTGCCGATGTGACCTATTTGCTGCGCGATAAGCGTCACGCAAAGATTCAGGCCGAAGGCCTGGTGATTGAGACCCCCAAAGACACCTTTACGGTTCAGCCAAAAGCTATCACGCGCGACCAACTGAAGCCTGAATATGATTTGATTGTGCTGGCACCAAAGTCGTTTGATTTTGAAGATGCCCTCGCCTCGCTTGAAGGCGCAAGCGCCAAAGGTGTGTTTTTGCCCTTCTTAAACGGCCTGGATCACATTCAACAACTCGATGCCAAGTTTGGAAAAGACCGCGTGATGGGTGGCGTAGCTCAGATTGCCGCGACCATTTCGTCAACCGGTGCAGTCAAGCAACTCAACGACCTGCACATGCTAACCGTTGGTCATCGCTCGGCTGCGCACGAGCAAATTGCCAGAGACTTCTATGCGTTATGCGAAAACGCCGGCTTCGATCGTTTGTACAGCGAAAATATCGAACAATCGTTGTGGGATAAGTGGGTGTTTTTGGCAAGCCTGGCTGGCATGACAACCCTTTGTCGTGGTCACGTCGGTAAAATTTCGGCCACCCCCTGGGGGATCGAAAGCACCACCAGCCTCTATGCCGAAAGCTGTGCCATCGCAGCAGCGAATGGTTTCCCAACCAAAGAGAGCGCACAAAAGCGTTCACTTGATATGCTGACCAACGTGAAGTCAAACTTTGCGGCATCCATGCTCAGAGATCTGACGCAAGGCAATATGACTGAGCACGAGCATATTTTGGGACAACTCATTCAACGTGGTGTGAGTAAAGGGGTTGCCTGCCCCTTGCTAAAACTTGCTCACACCCACCTAGTCGTTGAGCAAGATCAAAGCAAGTAAAGCTGCTTAGACGGGTAACCCCAGCGCTAGCTCAGGCGGGGTAACTCAAGCGCCAGTTTGCTCGGGTAACTCAAGCGCCAGCTTGCTCGGGATAACTCAAGCGCCAGCTTACTCGGGATAACTCAAGCGCCAGCTTAGGCTGGGTAACCCCAGCACTGTTCAGGGGGTAGCGTCATGAAGGCTACCGCCCCGACTTCAAAGCGCGGCAAGGTACCCAGCTCGGTCACTTCAAGCGTTTGACCAAACACTTCAAGTTCGTAATTGGTCTGAACACCTAAAAACTGTAATTGCCGAACGCGAACGGGCAACGAGCCTTGCGTAGCCATGGCAGATAAAGAAATGTTTTCTGGACGCACGGCGATCACGACCGCCCTTCCCTGACCCAACGGACTCAAACACCGCGCCCGCACCTTCGCACCCTGTGCCAGCTCGACGACATGATCGACACCATCATGGTTGACTACAGTTCCGTGCAAGGCGTTTGACGCACCCGTAAAGCTGGCGACAAACAAATCAGAGGGCTGGTTATAAATCTGTTGTGGCGTTCCCATCTGCAAGAGCTTGCCTTGATTCATCACGCCAATTTGATCACCCAGCACCACGGCCTCGGACTGGTCATGCGTAACGTACAGCGCGGTCAAGCCCGCTTGCTTGATAATACGGCGTAAATCAGCGCGCAAACGCAGGCGTAACTTAGCATCTAGATTAGACAGCGGCTCGTCAAGTAATAATATTTTTGGTTGATAACTTAAGCTGCGTGCTAACGCTACGCGCTGCATCTGCCCACCCGATAATGCAGTTGCAGGTCGATCCGCATATTCAAGTAAATCCACTAATTCAAGTGCGTCTTTAACCTTCTGTTCAATCTCTTTTCGATCAATACCACGGTGCTTCAAAGGATAGGCGACATTTTGCCTGACTGTCATATGCGGCCACACAGCATAAGACTGAAACACCATGCCGACTTCGCGATGTCTGGGCGCGACTGAAAGTCCTTGCAA
>CANCMG010000131.1 GCA_947378965.1 Alcaligenaceae bacterium
GAAGAGTTTTCCAGAATAAGGCAAGATTTGGGTGACTTCAAAGTGCAATTCACTAAGCAGATCACAAACTTAAAATATATCGTTGTCACCACGGGTGTGGCGTCTGTGATTGGGCTTTACTCGGCAAATGTGGCGACGATGCAAGCTCTGTTAGCCGCGTATGATTCGGGTAAAGCCATGGCGACCCAATTTGCTAAAACGGCTGATCGACTCGATCGAATCTCAGAGCGACTTGATGCTCAAGAGCAAAAGATCAGCCAGCGACTCAATTCTCAGTAATTGACCGGCTGAGGAAGCCTGCAGAAATTGTCTGCTCGAGTGTTTGGGTGAATAGCGCGCACAACGCACTACGCACAACGCACTACGCACAATGCACAAGGCACAAGGCACAAGGCACAAGGCACAACGTACGCGGCCATCAAATACCTAATTCTTACGTGACGAGCTTACCGATGTTTCGGATCAAGCGCATCGCGCAGGCCATCGCCCAATAAATTAAACGACAGTACCAAAACAAAAATTGCCAGGCCCGGCCATACCGCCATCCACGGGGCGGTATCCATAAAATTTTTCGCCGTATTGAGCATGCTGCCCCAACTCGGATCAGGCGGTTGTTGCCCTAGGCCTAGAAATGACAAACTGGCTTCTGCAATCACTGCTGACGCGATTGCTAGCGACGCTTGCACGATCAAGGGCGCGGTCACATTAGGCAAAATATGAGACACGGCAATCCTGAACGGATGACAACCCACCGCACGCGCCGCTTCCACATAATCCTCGACTTTGATCTGTAATACTTGCGCGCGGGTTAGGCGTACAAAAATCGGTGAGGCTGACACCCCGATGGCAATCATCGCGTTGGTGAGGCTGGGCCCTAAAAACGCGGCGAGTGCAATCGCAAGTATCAAAAACGGGCAGGCTAAAAACGCATCCGTTGCCCGCGAGATGAGGCTATCAACAGTGCCACCTAAAAAGCCCGCCAGCATACCAATGGTGACGCCGGTGAGCAATGAAATCGCCACGGACACTACGCCCGCTAACAGCGATGCACGTGCACCCCAGATGACACGCGCCAGTACATCGCGACCGAGTTCATCGGTGCCAAACCAATGCGTGCCGGTAGGCGCCTTGCGAATCGCACTCCAGCTCGCCTCGATCGGATCGAAAGGCGAAATCAGTGGTGCAAAAATTGCCATCGCGATAAAAAGTAGCACCACGTAAAGCCCAAACATACCTTTACGATTACGCCTGAGTTTGTGCCAGGCACGTAGCCAGGGGCCCGGCTCTTTTTTGAGGGCAAGGGGCCTAAGCGCCGAGTTTGAGGTGATGGCGGGATTCATCATTTGCGCAGTCGGGGATTCAACATAAAGTAGGCCATGTCTGCAAACAAGTTAAGCATGATGTAGGTGGTTGCGGTCACTAACACGACGCCTTGTACCACCGCGTAGTCGCGATTGAAGACCGCATCAATGATGAGTTTGCCAAAACCCGGGATCGTAAAGACTTGCTCGGTCAGTACTGCGCCTGATAATAAAGTGCCAAGTTCAAGCGCGCCTAAAGTGATGACGGGTGTCAGTGCATTACGCAGGGCGTGTTTGAGTACGACAACGCGCTCGCTTAAGCCTTTGGCGCGCGCGGTGCGAACATAATCCGCACCGAGCTCTTGTAGCATTGAACTGCGCATGTGGCGCATCAGTGAGGCGGCGATGGCGTTGCCTAAAACAAAGGCTGGCATAATCATCGAGGCGAGGTTGCTGCGTAAGTTTTCAAAGGGGCTGATATATCCCGAGGCCGGTAGCCATCCTAGCTCAACTGAAAATAGCAGGATCAGCATAATCCCCAGCCAAAAGTTTGGCGTGGATAGGCCAGTGAGGGCAAAGACTGTTGCGCCGGTATCAAGTGCACCGCCTTTGTAGACGGCTGACACGATGCCAGCTGGGATGCTAATCACTAATGCAATCAGTAAAGCCAAAAGAGCCAACTCGATCGTAACCGGAAGCTTTTGCAAGATCAGTTCAAGCACCGGTTGATGGGTACGTGCCGATTCACCCAAATCGCCGTGTAAGACACCTGCGATCCAGTAACCGTAGCGCACGGGCAGAGGATCATCGAGGTGTAGCTTGGCGCGAATATGGGCGATCGCTTCAGGACTAGGGTCTTCTCCGGCCAGCACCAAGGCTGGGTCTCCAGGCAGCAATTGCTGCAGGCTAAAAATCAGTATCGATACGAACACGAGTGTTGGTACCAAGGTGACTAGGCGGCGTACGAAGAAGGTGAACATGAAGCGGTCTTGTTGGCGACGGTTAGTTCAGCTTTAAGCCGGCCACGCGCAGCAAGCCGTCAGGGACTTCGCGCACCCCCGAAAGTTTGTTGGTGTAGGCCCATAGCCAATCGCGGTGATACAAATAAACTAAAGGACGATCTTTGTTCATTTGAGCAGCAATTCCCTGATAGGCTGCAAGGCGCTCTGCCGGTTGCAACTTCATCCGAGATTCGTCAAGCAAAGCATCTACTTCGGGTACGCAATAGCCTGAGTAGTTTGAAGGTTGCTTGCAGCCGACGAAGTTGTAAATATTGCCATCAGGGTCGGCCCGACCGCTCCAGCCAAGAATATAGGCATCAAAGTCGCCCTTGTCTGCCAGGCTCAGTGACGTTGCAAACTCAGTGGACTGAATCTTGATATTGAACCCTGCCTCTTTAGCCATGGCCTGTACGACCTGCGCGATTTTTTGCGAGTCAGAGGTGGTGGGTGTCATAAGCGTAAAAGTGGGATTGGTAACGCCCGCCTCTTTCAGTAACGCGCGCGCGCGCGCCAGATCACGCTTGGGCACGGGTACATTTTTAGAGTAATAACTGTTGTTCGGAGCGACCCACTGGTTGCCTGGCGTGGCTTGGCCGTCCATAGCGACTTGCACGATTCCTGCGCGATCAAGTGAAAGTTCGAAAGCTTCGCGTACCTTGGCCGATTGCCCAAGCGGTTGGCTTTGCGCGCGCTCGGTTTTTCCGGTGTTGATGGTGATACCTTGATAGCCGATTTCAGTGATCTTGCTGAACTTGAGTTTGGCGTCTTTTTGAATCGAGGCAATATCACTTGAGGCAGCGCGCTCAATAAAATCAAATTGCCCAGAACGCAAGTTTGCTAAACGCACAGTAGCGTCGGTAATCGGTGTGTAGACCACCTTGTCAAAATGTACAGCGTCTTTGTTCCAGTAGGCGCCAAAGCGTTCAAGTGTGATGCGATCTTGCGCAACACGATCTGCAAACTTGAACGGCCCTGAACAAACCGGACTATTACTAAATTTTTCGCCGAGCGCCTGTGCTGCTTTAGGTGAGACCATCATGCCGGCCCGGTCGGCCAGTACTGCAAGCAAGGGTGCAAAAGGTGCGTTGAGGTTAAGGCGTACAGTACTAGCATCGATCACATCAATTGAAGTAATGGGGCGCAGCTCGCCTGAGCGGCTCGAACCTTTTAGAGTTTTATGGCGTTCGAGGTTGTATTTCACAGCCTCGGCATCCATTTTTTCGCCATCATGAAACGTCACCCCATCGCGCAGCTTGAGCGTGAGTGCTTTGCTATCGGCTGACCATTCATAGCCAGTCGCCAGTTGCGGCACGATATTAAGCTTTTCATCGATGTCAAAAAGCTTGTCGCACAACGACATAAACACAAGCCGACCAACAAACGACCTTGCTAGCGTTGGATCGAGCATGTCAGGGTCTTCTGCTAGACCGATGCGTAAGGTCTGGGCGCTTGCTACGAAAGGTAAGCAGGCGATTAGCGAGGTAGCAAACAAGGTTCGGTAGCTGCATTTCATGGCGTGTCCTGTCAAAATAAATTTACGGTGAACTTCTATTGATGTCAGCGAAGCTGTATGACATTTAATAATGTATTTTCACTTTTCTCTGATTGGTCTTTCATTTCGGGCTTCAATCGTTCAATTCTGTTTTACGGGCAAGTTGGGGATTAACGATAGACCGATACTGACGGGGCTGCACTCGTACCGTTTGTCTGAAAAGCAGACTGCAAACGTTGCAAGCGTAGCCGCGAGGGTGTTGAAGCGGGCAGTGAGTGTTGCGTTGCGTTTGTCATGCTTAACGGAAAATGACAGGCGACCGCATGCTCGCGATCGCCCGTCAAGACTGGCGTCACCTGACTACACTTATCTTGCGCATAGCGGCAGCGGGTATGCAAGTGGCACCCAGAAGGTGGCTTAAGCGGGCTGGGTACATCGCCTGTTAATAGTACGCCTTGCCGGGTGATGGTTGGATCAGGCAACGGGATCGCTTGCAGCAGGGCATGCGTGTAAGGGTGCTCAGGCGCCGCAAATAAACGCTTTTTATCGCCGAGCTCGACGATGCGCCCTAAATACATGACGGCCACGCGGGTCGCGATATGCTTCACAACCGCCAGATCGTGGGCGATGAACAAATACGATAAGCCAAACTGCTGCTGCAAGTCTTGTAGCAGGTTGATGACCTGCGCTTGCACCGAGACATCAAGCGCTGAGACTGCCTCGTCGCAAACGATCAGTTTGGGTTCAACCGCAAGGGCGCGTGCGATCCCAACGCGCTGGCGTTGCCCGCCCGAAAATTCGTGGGCATAGCGCTGTGCGTGTTCGGGTCTTAAGCCGACAGTACGCAACAACTCGGCGACACGGGCTGCTTCATTGCCCGAGTGTAAGTCGTGTACTTTTAACGGCTCGGTCAGCATTTGGCCAATCGTCATACGCGGATTTAACGACGAATATGGATCTTGAAAGATCAGTTGCATCTTGCGGCGTTCAGCGCGTAAGGCTTTTGTACTTAAGGCACGCAGATCTTGCTGATCGAAGTGCACGCTGCCGCCAGTTGGCTCAAGCAGGCGCAGCAGCAAGCGTCCAAGAGTTGATTTGCCACACCCCGACTCACCGACAAGGCCAAGGATTTCACCATGGTTTAGCGTGAGGTCAACACCATCTACCGCGCGAACATAATCCTGAACTCGGCCAAAAAATCCGCGCCGCACCGGAAAATATTTTTCTAAACCGTTGACCTGTAACAGCGGCGCTGACCGAGACGTTGTCGAGACTGTCATAAGTTGGCCTCATCGACTGCACCGCTCAAAAGTTCGTCAGCTTCAAGCGGGGCGCGCAGACATGCTGAAAAATGTGCCTTGCCCACCTCGCGGAGCGCAGGAACTTGGTTGGAGCACGCAGGTTGCGCGAAAGGGCAGCGCGGGGCAAAGCTGCAGCCTGAGAGCGGCTGTGCTGGGCTCGGTACCTGACCCTCAATCGACACCAAGCGCGTTTGCTCAAGGTCGAGGCGCGGAATCGCACCTAGCAAGCCAATGGTGTATGGATGTTGTGGCATGTCAAACAGGGCGTGCACCGGCGCGCGTTCGACCACACGGCCGGCATACATCACAAGGACTTCGTCGGCGACCTCAGCGACCACGCCCAAATCGTGTGTGATTAAAACAATCGCCGTGCCGGTATCCTGTTGCAACGCGCGCATGAGCTCAAGAATTTGCGCTTGAATGGTGACATCCAGCGCTGTAGTGGGTTCGTCAGCAATCAAGACGCGAGGCTCGCACACCAAGGCCATGGCGATCATGACACGCTGGCGCATACCGCCACTCAGTTTATGTGGAAACTCATCGAGACGCTGTTCAGGTGACGGGATACGAACCTTGCGCAAAATTTCGATGGCCTTGTCGCGCGCTTGCGGTCGCCCCAGTTTACGGTGCTTAATCAAGCCTTCGATAATTTGTTCGCCCACCGTATAGCTTGGGTTGAGCGAGGTCATGGGCTCTTGAAAGATCATCGACATGCCATTGCCGCGTAAATCTTGTAGCGCATGCTCTGGCGCGCCAACAAGTTCTTGACCTTCAAAACGAATCGAGCCTTGCGCAATGCGCCCCGCAGGCTTGGCTAATAGCCCCATGATTGATAACGCGGTGACGCTTTTTCCGCACCCTGATTCGCCCACGATGGCGAGCGTACGCGAGGCCTGCACGTTAAAACTCACGTCATTGACGACCGTCACCTCTCCGTCATCGGTGAGGAAGCTTGTTTTTAAATTCGAGACTTCAAGTAGTGCAGTCACCTAGCGGCCTTTCATGCGGGCAAGATACTGTTCAATGTGCGCGTCGATTGCATTGCGCTCGGTGATACCAGAGGGCCGATGGCGACTTGGCAAACACTCAAGAAAAGGTTGAAAGCGCTCAAGGCTCTTGTCGTAGAGGCGCCTGAGTTCAACGAAAGGCTCTTCGTGATCATCCACGCGCAAATCTAGCTGTAGATAGTCTTCATCATTATGAATGTTGAGCGCGGTAGATTGCTTGCCGCGCTTATCGCCACCCGCAGCCTGGCCGGCATCGAGCGCCGCGAGTAGGCGTTCGCCCATTGGTCTGCCGCGTGTGTCTTTGAAGGCCTGTGCCGTGTGCTCAAGCACCTTTGGTCCGGCAAGCATATTGCCCGCGACACTTAAGCCGTCTTCAAGCAGATGTCCGCACCAATCGACGCAGGCCGAGCCCGTATGGGCGGCAGGCAGCCCTTTGAAAGGCAAAATGTGTAGTTGCCTTTGGTCGCGCCCTTGATCGGTGGCAATGAGCGTCGCAATGGTTTGTTCGGGTGAAAACCCCTGCCCGAGCAGATCTAAACCGGCTGGCCCATAGAGGGGGTTAAGCAGCGCCTGACTAGAGAGTGCACCCACTGCCCTTCGGCTGTGCACGCAAAGGGAGCCGACGGCAAAGAAACGGCTTGCGATCGCCATGCCAAAGTATCCCGAATCGTCACGGGCCAAGATCGACCAGGTCATTGAAATTCTCTTTTGTTCATGCGGGTAAGGCTATCACGAGAGGCCACTAAGAGGGTATTGCCACTCAAGTTTAAGCAATTTATGTGCCAGACTGTGACTAGTTCTCGCTAATCTTAACTTCAAGACCGTGCCGAAGGTTTCAACTTGTCGCGAGCGCGGTCGTTAACGATTGCATCCGTCGTCAAGGTCCTAGCAAAAGCACTGGATGGCGCGGGGGGGTGAGATTGTTCACGCCGAATCATGAAGCAGGAAAACTCCCGTTTTAGCCCTCGACAGACTAAGATTAGTTGTTCAAAGGCTGTGCGTCGCACAAACGATATTTTTTGAGGCTCTTATGACGGATTCAATCGATACTTCTAGGCGTGCCATGACCTTGGGCTTGGCCTCGGCGTTGTTAACCCCCGCCGCTGCGATGGCTCAGACGACTGCTCTTGGTAAAACTGGGGCGACCATACCAGTGTCGGGCTCGTTGACTGCAGAGGCGAAAGCGTATTTCACTGAGCAAGAGCCTTTTTTTAAACAGTTTGCACAAGAGTTCACGTTGGACCCAAACGTTGTGTACTTCATGGCGGCGCAAAAAGGTTCGATGCCAAAGAGTGTTGTGGCGCACTACAAAGACGGGCTAGATCAGGGCGCGCGCGATCCGTTTCCGGTGTACGTTGAGCCCTCGGCAAAGACACGCGCGAAGATTGCTAAGTGCTATGGGACGACGCCTGATCAGATTGCCATCACACGCAACACGACTGATGCGCTGTCGCTCATCTTCAATGGCATCGACTGGAAACCTGGTGATGAGTTGCTGATGACGCCGCTCGAACACCCCACAGGAATCACCTTGGCGCTTCGAACTGCTGCGCGGTATGGTGTTGTGATCAAGCAGTGGGGCGTGCCCGTACACCCTAACGCAACTGTTGACGAGGTTGTGGCTGCGCTTGAGCGGCAAGTGGTGCCAGGAAAAACGAAAGCGATTTTCTTTTCGTCACCGTTGTGGCCGATTGGCCAACGCCTGCCTGAACGCCGCATTGCTCAGTTAGCTCAAAAAGCCGGTGCCATTACCATCGTTGATGGTGCGCACTACAACGGCATGTTTGATCCACAGCTTGATGAAACCGGAATCGATTTTTTTGCTCTGTGCGGGCATAAGTGGCAGTGTGGCCCCGGAGGCACAGGAGCGCTTTATATTCGCAACAAGAAGCTCGCCTCAAACGCAACCGAGTTGCCCAAGTTTTTTATTAGTCGATCGCAATCTCGTAACGTGCCGTTTGATGGCTCGCGTGGCGATTGGGATATCGGCGAGGCCTTATCCATGTATGGTTTTCCTGAGTCGGCTGACTGGCGTGCGCTGGGCGAGGCTTGTGAGTTATGGGATCAGATGGGCCGTAAACGAATCGAAACCTGGCACTTACGCTTAGGAGATTATTTTCGCGATCAGCTTGTCACGGCCTTTGGTGAGGCCGCGGTGTTGGGGGCCCAACGTGATCCTGCACTGAAATCCGGAATCATTGCGTTTAATCCTTTTCCAACACAGCAGCAGCGCTGGGATGAGAAGTTGAATGTCGAGTTTCGTGCCCGTATCCTGAAAGAATATGGTTTTAGAATTTCTGGGCTGGGCGTGGGTAACAACGGGTTGACGCGCAAACCTGACCCAGAAGCTGCGAAGTTCCCTTCTGGAACAATTCCAAATCGCGATCCGCTAACGTTGGCACCTGCGCCTATGGATCACCCACAACGCGTGAACGCCTGTATTTGGAATAATCGTGAGCAGATCGATCGTTTTGTTGCCGCAACGCAGGATTTGGTCAAGAAAATGATTTAGGCCGCTCGGTGATCGTTGTTATCACCAAGCGGACTAGACTCACTACTTAAACGCCTTTCGAGACCCACTTTCAGTTCGATCCCAAAAGTCTGTTTGACTATTAAGGACTGTGGTCGATGCTGGCGGTCAAAAGCCGTGGCTCAGTCGGGCTTAATGTTGTTGTCTTTAATGACCTTGGCCCAACGGTTCAGTTCTGATTCGGTCCATTGTTGCAGCGCCGCAGGGCTGCTGGCTTTGATGTCCATGCCCATCGATTCAGTCAGCTGCTTGTTGGTCTCGGGCGAGCGCAAAATTTTTGCAAGCTCTGCATTCAGCTTATCGATAATGGGTTGTGGCGTGCCGGCCGCCGCAAAAACACCCCACCAGGCAACTGCTGAAAAACCTTTATAACCTTGTTCAGCAAGCGTCGGAACCTCAGGCATCGCAGCTGAGCGGGTTTCGCCAGTGACAGCGAGTGGGCGCATTTTGCCGCTCTTGATGTGAGCGCTCATGACGGCAACCGAGCCGATACCAGAGTCGATTTGACCGCCTAACACGTCAGTGACCATTGGCCCCCCACCTTTGTACGGGATGTGCACGACCTTAAAGTTGCCAGCCTCTTGTACCAGCATCATGGTCAAGTGGCCCAGGCTGCCGCTACCGATTGAGCCGTAACTAACAGTGTCTGGCTTGGCTTTGGCTGCTGCAACAAAATCTGCAAAAGTTTTGTAAGGTTTGCCGGGCGCAGTCGCTAGCGCCATCGGCGCAGTGCCAATCAACATCACCGGTGCAAGATCCTTGAGAGTATCAAAGGTCATCTTGGGAAGTAATGAGGGATTTACTGCGTGCGTATCAAAAACGAAGACAAAGGTGTAACCGTCGGGTGCAGACTTGGCCACATAACCGGTACCGATCGAACCTGAGGCGCCTACGCGGTTTTCTACAATAAATTGTTGACCGAGTGCTTCGGTTAATTTTGCGGCTAATAAGCGGGCGATCGGGTCAACTGAACCGCCTGGTGGAAACGGCGACACAAAGGTGACGGCTTTAGTGGGCCAGGTCTGGGCAAAGCTCGAGCCTGAGAGCGCGCAAAAAAACAGCGCGAGTACTAAGCCAAGCGTTTTTGAGGTCAGTGAGCTCATGGTGGGGTTCCTAAACATGAAGAGATTCTAGAGTTTATA
>CANCMG010000132.1 GCA_947378965.1 Alcaligenaceae bacterium
TGGTAGCCCGTACGGGATCCGCCAACCCTGACGCGGGTTTGGGCGTCGAAGTATCTTTTTTAGGCTTTTTTGATTCTTTACTGGATTTTTGCTGACCTTTGGCCACGATAAGCTCCCTGAGATAAACGATAATGTAGTTTACAGGTCAAACGCTTATTCTCACAATGTACGCCCAAATTACCCTTTCTGAAGACGATGTCACGATTACCGCGGTGCGTGCTCAAGGCGCGGGTGGGCAAAATGTGAACAAAGTCTCAAGCGCCATCCACCTGCGCTTCAGCATCCCCACCTCAACGCTCAGTGCAGACGTCAAAGTCCGCCTGTTAGCGCTTAACGACCATCGCATCACCCGTGACGGGGCCATCGTGATCAAGGCTCAAACGCACCGTAGCCAAGACATGAACCGCACCGAGGCGTTGGCACGGCTCAACGAGCTGGTTAACAGCGTGGCCCGGCCACCCAAAACTCGGCATGCGACCAAGCCCACCTATGGTTCAAAGCAGCGGCGCCTTGAGGGCAAACGTAAGCTTTCTGAAACTAAGGCGCTACGAGGCCGCGCGCTGTTCTGAGCGCTGTTTGTCTACATAGCCGACCTTAGGCATTTCACTGACGCCCTAAAACGGCGGGCCTCAAGCCTTTCACAGACTTGTCTAGATCGCAGACCTGATGCCTTGCAGCGATGCGGTTTTACAACCGAAAAATTGACCGCGTTGGCATCGGCTTAAAAAGGATCTCATCAGCTGCTGCGTTCACAATCACGGCTGCGTCAGCTGCCAACAAATACCGCTGAGCAACAAGTTGCTCACTGACTTCTCGCACCGACTGCACATACTGATTTAAGCCCTCAGGATAACGCTCTTCAAGCGACAACCTTGGGTCATTCGCCTGCAAGCGCTCTTGTTGCAAAGCAAAAAAAGGCTTGTAGGTGCCAGCTAAGCGGCAAATCACATGCGTCAAGGGCGCATTGGGTCGACCATGGGTACCCAAAGGTACAGCCACATCGGGCACTTGAATCCCACCCAACGGGTTGTCGTCGAGATCGGTCTGAGGCACTAGCACCGTGGCCTCAGGTAAGTAGCGCGGCGCGCCGTACACTGTCTCGTCAACACGCGCGGCTCTCAAGGGCATCAAGCAACTGGGCGGAGGATCCAGCTGCTCGGACACCCATTGTTCTAGCGCAAGCAATTGCGCACGCAACGGAGGCGACCAATCGAGTTGCCCATGCATCGCTTCGCACACCTTATATTGATCACGCATGTTGAGATGCGCCGAGCCGGCGATATCGTACATGCGTACCGTATCAGGCAGCGCAAGATCAGCAACGCCATGCGCACCGGTGCGGGTTAACGACGCGCGACCGCCCATGTAGTCAATGTTGAAGTGCGTCACAAATATTTTAGGGAGCGGTTCGTCGCGCGCTCGCAGCATTGCAATCACTGCAGCGTAGGTGAAAGGTTCTTCGTGCACGCTCCGATGCTCAAGATTAGGCGGTGCCGGCGTACTGCCCGCCACAGTGCCTGGGCCTGTGCCCGAGGCCATGAGAGGGAGTTGCCCTGCCGCTCCACCCACTAAATGAAAACCCTCAATGACTTGCCTGCCCCCTACAACATTAAAACCATTAAGTAAAAAGCTTTTCAAGAATCGTGAGGTTTGCGAATAGCCGGCGGCGTAAAGACGTTGGACCGCACCCGCAAGCGGATTATCCGGCTGTGCGCTATCACGTAAAAAACATGCCACATCACGCACTGCCGCAAACCCTGCTGCCTCAACATAACGGGTCTCACCGTTTGTATCGACAAACTCGGGCGGCTCAAAACCCTGGCCAAGCTCCCATTGCGTCGACACCAGCATAAAGCCCTGCTCTTGCAAAAAGCCTAAGCCTGCGTCGAGTGAACCAATCGGCAACGGACGCTGGCGCGGACTGTTATAAAAAGCATGGCTCACCGGCAAGCCTCGGTTTGGCACATCTACCAACAAGCGCCCCTTGCTTTGCTTGGGGTCTGCCGGTGCAATGAGAACAACACGTGTTTGATACTCAACGTTGCCGCGCGCGTTACGCGGGGCTTTGTCCAAATCGGGGATATTTTCTATAGGACTCAACTCGCCGTGGGCTATGCCCTCGAGGCGCACAAAGGGAATCGAACGATACGAACCAACTGAGATCGTTTTTGTAATCGTCAGCTTTGTCACAGCAGACGCGACAAGAGGGTTAGAGTCCATCAGAGCAACACCTGAGAAGTCATTACAGAATTCACATCATACGGGGAGGCGTATTTTTTCGCTTTTTCGGCACGCCGGCAGCAAGACCCGAGGCGAGGTGCGCTTGCCTCAATTTTGCTGAATCCCACAGCTGTTTGGCAAACAGGTATATTGGTGCTACAACAACCAATACTCAGGAGCCAGCTATGTGGGAAGAAAGCGAACGCTACCCCGACCCCCGCGTCATCTCGTTAGACCCCTCGTTTGATGCCTATCGCTTGGCACTCGCGTCAGTCGAACGCCTTGCGACTGGGTTTCGCTGGGCAGAAGGCCCAGTTTGGTTTGGCGATGGGCGCCATTTGCTCTGGAGCGACATCCCCAATAACCGCATTATGAAGTGGGAAGAAGAAACCGGCGCGGTCAGCGTGTTTCGTAAACCTTCGAACTGGGCCAATGGCCACACACGCGACCGCCAAGGCCGCTTGGTCAGTTGCGAACACGGGCGCCGCGTCACCCGCACCGAATACGATGGCAGCATCACGGTACTGATGGATTCGTTTCAAGGTAAAAAACTAAATGCTCCTAATGATGTGGTCGTCAAATCAGACGGTTCAATCTGGTTTACTGATCCGCCCTTTGGCAGTTTAGGCAATTACGAAGGCGTCAAATCTCCACTCGAGTTACCACACTCTGTGTACCGCATCGACGGGGTAACCGGTGCTGCTACGCTCTTGACCGATCAGCTCAAAGGCCCGAATGGTTTATGTTTTTCACCAGACGAAAGCTTGCTCTACATCATTGAATCACGCGCCACACCCAATCGCTTGATTCAGGTGTACGACGTAGTCGACAACGGCACCAAAATAGCAAACGGCCGCGTGTTTCTAGATGCCGGTGCTGGCAGCATCGACGGTTTACGTGCAGATATCGATGGCAATCTTTGGTGCGGTTGGGGCATGGGTACGCCCGAACTCGATGGCGTGATGGTCGTCTCGCCGGCGGGCAAAATGATCGGTCGCATCGCCTTACCAGAGCGTTGTGCCAACCTGTGTTTTGGTGGGCTCAAGCGCAACCGCCTATTTATGGCCTCTTCACACTCAATCTACTCGTTGTATGTAAATACACAAGGCGCGCTTGGAGGTTGAAACATACGTGGCAGAGCTGCCATTGCGTTGCAGAAGCATCCCTTGTTGGGATGCTTTGAGTTCAGTCCAAATGAAACAATGACAGCGACGTGCGTGTAACGTAGTGCGCTCTTGCGGCTGATGAAAAACTACTTAGCCGACAACGATGCTAAATATTCGATTAGGGCGCTTCGATCGCTAGCGCTTAACATACCCGAGTACGGCATACGGTTACCGGGTGCAAACTTTTGTGGCTCGGTCAAAAATTCATCTAACTTGGCTTGATCCCAAGTCACGCCGGTTTTTTTTAACGCATTTGAAAAACGAAAACCGCTCAGCGTAGCAGCCTGCCGCCCCAGTACGTTGGCTAGACTAGGCCCTAAGGCATTGTCTCCAGCATCCAGGCTGTGGCAGGCCGCACACTCTTGAAACATCTTCCGTCCGTGTTGAACATCTTGAGACCGAGCGGCTTGTGCCATTAGAGCAAAGCTTAAGACACTTAAGACACTGAGAGTTTTGTAAAGTTTTTTCATGCAGAAACGAGAGGCCCCGGTTGCTTAAGATAAGTGTTTTTGATCGTATCCACAGCACGATAAGCAAGTGCTCCGACTGGGCCAGTCGGGTTATAGGCTGAGTTATGTGCAAACACAGACGCACCCATTACAAAAATATTATGCGCGTCCCAAGCCTGGCAAAACGGATTGACGACACTATTGTATGGATTTGTGCCCATGATCGTACCACCGGTGTTATGGGTTGACTGGTAAGGCACAACCGACCAAGGCGCAACCCTCGGATTTGGCTTAGTCATGATGGTTGGATTTAAGCTCTTGCCAATTTTCTGCAAAATATCTGCACTGAAGATTGATAAGCGCCTTTCATTATCAGTGTAATCAAACGTCATACGCATCATGGGTTGGCCAAACGCATTGCGATAGGTAGGGTCAAGATCCAAGTAGTTATTGCGGTAAGACATTACGCTGCCACTAGAGCCCAGCGACATCGATCTCGAATACCACTTTGCCATGGCCTCTTTCCACGGCTTTCCCCATTGCGGAGTGCCAGGCGGTACGGGGTGATATTCGATTGGACGACCATGAAACATACCACCACTCATCGTGGCACCGCCTATAAAATCGTGAGGTCCGCGATCAAAATCCCAATTCGAATGAAAATCATCCATCATCATAGACAGACCGCCGGTTGACATGAACGGATTAAAAATTTTATCGTCAAAAAACAAGGTCGCACCAGTACCGGTCTGATAAGAATAGTTTTTACCCACTACGCCTTTTTGAGTGACGGGATCGTACGGTTTGCCAATCTTAGACAGCAACATGAGGTGAACATTATTCAAGCCGTAAGCCGCCAGAATCACTAACTTTGCAGGTTGAAAGCATTCTTCTCCAGTCTGCATATTGGTGTACTCAACACCTGTGGCAATTTTTTTGTCGGCATCCATCACAACTTTCGTCACCCAGCTATGGGTCCGTAACTGAAAGCTTTTTTGCTTCATTGCGAACGGAATCACAGCAATGTGAGGGCCACCCTTGGCATTAGCCTCACAACCGTAGCGCTCACAAAAGCCACAGTATTGGCACTGCCCCATCTTCGCGCCATCCGGAGTTGTGTAAGGCATTGAGGCCTGAGCGGTTGGCATAGGAAAGGGGTGATACCCCAGAGAGGTTGCAGCTTGACCAAACAGGTCTACAGCAAGACTGCTCTGCAAGGGTGGCATGGGATAGCCGTTTTTACGGGATGCTTCGAAAGGATTTCCACCAGGCTGAATCTTTCCTTGAATGTTTCCTGCCTGACCAGAAATCCCAGCGACGCGTTCAAATTTTTCGTAATACGGTTCTAGTTCGTCGTAAGTCACCCCCCAGTCCTGTATGGTCATATCCTCTGGGATAAATTTTTTTCCGTAGCGCTCTTCGTAGCGCGAGCGAATTTTAAATTCCTGATCGTTCCAGCGCCACGTATGTCCATTCCAGTGCACGCCGGCGCCACCCAAGCCTTCTCCGGGTAAAAAAGCGCCGAGCCTGCGCATCGGTAAAGCGGTTTGCGTGGGGTTATTTCGAATAGTGAGCGTGTCTCGCTTTACGTCTTGCATCAAGCCGGTTCGAATGCTGAACTGCAATTCGTCTCGGATATGCGGCACCGAGAAATCTTCTTGCGACGAGCGAGGGGCACCGCGCTCCAAACCAACTACCGACAAGCCAGCCTCTGAGAGCTCCTTGGACAGTATGCCTCCAGTCCAGCCCATACCAACCACGACCACATCCACTTCAGGGAAATTTTTTGCCATGATCAGTCCTTTTAACTTGCGTCCGCAATGTCCAGAGTTGGACCAATATATTTTTTATTTTTGAACTTGATGATGTTCTGCGCGTTGGTTGCGATCACCCCAGGGAATCCCACCATTTTCCAGCCTGCCTTATCTGCATTACCACCATAAATAGGATCAGCAAAGAGACCCTCAACAATAGTTTGATACACGGCAGCGAAAAACACTTTGGGTGAGAGGTCCTCTTCGAAGGATATTTTGTCGGCGCTTAAATCCTTGAGCACCGCTTCTTTCTGAAGCGCATCTAAGGCATCAAAGGTTTTGCCAAAACTTTTACGGCAATAACTGTTCGTGGCAGCAATGCCAGCCCGGTATAACTGAGAGGGTGTGAGCGGTAACTGATATCCCTGTGTCGCAAGACCTTTTTGCCAGGGTCCCTGAAGATACAAACGATCTCCTTTTCCCCAACTGCCAGCGAGGGCACGATCAATATAGACCGGGATACCCAATGCTACGCCGCTAGGGCTAAGCGCATCGGCAGGCACCATGTGATCAGCAAGCGCTTCGACAAAACTTGCTTCACTCGGCGTTAGAAACACGTAACCTTTGGGCGGAGCTTCCGGGCCACTGTTAACCGGCAGTGCGGCTGGCGTTTTGGTTTCGCCATTGACCATTAAAGGCAAACTCCCAGTTACCGCAGCACCTCCCAATAGGGCACTTTTTAACAACTGACGACGTGAAGCCTTCACCAGTGACTCTGAACCTTTGGACATTGTGTCTCTCCCTTACTAATCAATGATTCAAACGATGCATGTCGTTCGATTTTTTTTCAAGGCTGCAATCTAAAAAAAGACAGCAGCTTAGATAGCTGCTGAAACCAATTTCTTTTTCATTTTTTCTCGATTGTTTTGTCGCATTGAGCTGCGGGAGCATCTCTTAGCGGGATGCTTTGTTTTTGTTCGAACTGAACAAATGGCAGCTACTTGCAGGTAGCGTGGTGTTCTCTTCCGCCTAATGACAATCCCAGGTAGGAATGGAGAGTAAGACGTTTGTAGTTTACGCAGACGAACCCAATGACGTACGGGTACTTACCCGCGCTTTTTCAGTGAATACTTCTTATTTACCAACATATTTTTTTAAATTTTCCAATATGTGTAGAAATATTGCAGCGCAACGCGCGCATGTGAGTGCCCTCACCCCTATCTCTTTGGTCGGAAAATTTGGTTTTTTCTGGTGATTAACGCCGAGGTGCCCGCAAAAAACATAACTGAGTTTCTAGCTTACGTTCGCGCCAATCCGGGCAAAGCGAACTACGCCAGCAGCAACGGAACCAGCATCATTCTTACGATGGCCCACTCTCACCTAATCGTCTTGCAATTCCCAAGGCCCAAAGTACCCGTCAATGCAAGTTCATTGAAGATAAACCAATATCAACAACCGTGGCCATGTCTCGATACAAAAAGAACATGGCCACGCTAGCGACTCAAAGCAAACCTTCAGGTACGGCGAGCCGAACAACCTAACCTTTTAAGCCTTTGCCAACGCCTGCTCAAGATCTTCTTGTAGGTCGCTGATGTGCTCAATACCGACTGACAACCGAACCATACTTTCTGAGACCCCAGCTTTGTCAAGCTCTTCAGGATTCAGCTGACGATGTGTGGTCGACGCTGGATGTGTCGCCAGTGACTTCGCATCGCCGATGTTCACCAGCCGTGTAAATAGATTCAAGGCATCGAGAAAACGCGCACCAGCAGCCCGAGGATCAGAGTCTGTACTTTTTATGCCAAACGACAAAATCCCCGAAGCCCGTCCGCCCATTTGGCGCTGCACTAACGCATGATCTGGGTGATTGGGTAGGCCTGCATAACGCACCCACTCAACCTTGGGATGTTTTTCAAGGTACTTAGCCAGAACCAGCGTGTTCTCGCAAATACGATCCATCCGCAACGCCAAGGTTTCAATACCTTGCAAAATTAAGAAAGCGTTGAAGGGCGACAACGCGCCACCTGTATTTCGCAAAGGCACAACGCGCGCGCGGCCAATGTAAGCTGCGGGGCCAAGAGCCTCGGTATAGACGACACCGTGATAGCTCACATCTGGCTCGTTCAAGCGAGCAAAACGTTTTTTGTGCTCTGCCCACGGAAACTTGCCGCTATCAACAATGGCGCCACCAATGCTATTGCCGTGTCCCCCTAGATATTTTGTCAAAGAATGCACAACGATATCTGCACCGTGTTCAATCGGGCGCATCAAATAAGGGCTTGGCACAGTGTTATCAACAATCAAGGGGATTCCGTGTGCATGCGCGACCTTAGCGAGCGCAGCGATATCGGTCACGTTGCCTAGTGGATTGCCAATCGACTCGCAAAATATAGCTTTTGTTTTTTCGTTGATATGCTTGGCAAAACTTTCGGGCTCACGCGAATCCGCAAAGTGCACGGTAATCCCTTGTTGCGGAAATGTATGTGCAAAAAGGTTGTAGGTGCCACCGTAAAGTGTGCTGGCTGAAACGATATTGTCACCCGCCTCAGCGATCGTCTGAATCGCATAAGCAATCGCAGTCATGCCCGAAGATACCGTTAATGCCGCGATGCCGCCCTCAAGTGCCGCCACACGCTTTTCAAGCACATCATTAGTCGGGTTCATGATGCGTGTATAAATATTGCCCGCAACTTTTAAGTCAAATAAATCGGCGCCATGTTGTGCGCTATCAAAAGAATACGCAACCGTTTGATAGATTGGCACAGCGACTGCTTTGGTGGTTGGTTCGGGGGTGTACCCTGCATGAACAGCCAACGTTTCGATTTTCATTTTTTTTCCTGTGTGTTCAAAAAGACAAATGACAAAAATTTCAATTTGTAATCAACTGCGAACCACTCTATCTGTTCACATCATAGGGAAGAGCCCGAAAAACCGCCAATCAAATTTTGGCATTAGCATATAAGTGGATAACCCTTGTAGACGATGCTGCCATAAACGATTATCGTGGCAATCGAATATCTATAAAGGAAAAATAATGAAAAAAATCCTCATGTTCGTCATGTCGGCACTCGCACTTGGCGGCGCACCCGCTACGAGCTGGTCGCAGGCGTATCCCAATCGGCCCATTAAGATGATCGTGCCCTTTCCTCCCGCCGGCGCTGCTGACGTGACCGCTCGCATTGTGGCAAAAGCCTTGTCTGAAGATCTTGGGCAACAGATCATTGTTGACAATCGAGGCGGTGCTGACGGAGCGATTGCAGGTGTGGCTGCGATCAATTCGCTACCAGACGGCTACACGTTACTGTTTGCCACCACGACTGGGATGAATGCTGCGCCAACGATGCGCAAGATACCCCCGTATGATCCTTTGACTGCCCTCACCCCGATCTCTTTGGTCGGAAAATTTGGTTTTTTTCTGATGATTAACGCCGAGGTGCCCGCAAAAAACATGACTGAGTTTCTGGCTTACGTTCGCGCCAATCCGGGCAAAGTGAACTACGCCAGCGGCAACGGAACCAGCATCATTACGACAGCTCAATTTGCACAAGAAACTAAATTAGACATGGTTCATATTCCCTACAAAGGGGATGCACCAGCGACTACCGATTTGATTGCAGGGCGAGTGCAAATGCTGATTGGTACCCCAGGTGGCGCCTTACAGCAAGTTGACGAGGGTCGCGTGCGAGTGTTGATGACCTTGTTGCCTAGTCGCAGTCCTCTGGCGCCTGACGCACCAACGGCACAAGAGGTCGGCATCAAAAATATGTCAATTAGCCCTTGGGGTGGCTTATACGGGCCCGTTGGAATATCAACAGAAGTTGTGAATCGCGTTGCGCTCGCCATGAAAAATGTTGCTGCGCGGCAAGACGTACGCGAGCAGCTTGGAAGAATCGCCTTTGAGCTTCAGAGCTCTACGCCTGCCGAGATGGATCAATTCAACAAAGATCAACTTGCAACTTGGCGCAAGACTGCTGACGCGATTAATCTTGAGCGCAATTA
>CANCMG010000133.1 GCA_947378965.1 Alcaligenaceae bacterium
ACAGCCCTGCCGCGGCCGAATCCCTGCAGACGCCTCATGGGATCTTGCATGAGGGCCGGGCTAGGGGTGGTTGTGAGCAGCGCTTAGCGTGGTTGCGTTTGCTTGCTTGGCCACATCCTTTCAAAAACGCCGTCGCGTTTTAAAAAAAGATGCACAAGAGCAGCGGCGATGTGGCAAACAATCAAGGCTGCGAGCACAAACGCAAGTGTGCCATGTAGTGCAAACAGCTGTTTCGCCAACGCTTCGTTTTGCACAACCCAAGGCATCGGCGGTAAGTGATAGCCTGCGACGGTGATGAGCGCCGGGTAGGCAGTCACCCCAGCCCAGCCCAAAAGCGGCACCACGAACAGCAAGGTGTATAGCAGCCCGTGCATGATTTTGGCAACGAGGATGTGCAGTGGTGTGAGGCTTGCAGGATAAGTGGGCGCTGCTATGCGCAGTTTGAAAAAAAGGCGCAGCAACATCAGCAATAAGACAGTAAAGCCCAAAGCTTTGTGCAAGCCGTACAGTAGGTTGGTCTGCTCATCCCACAGGTTTGCACCGGCGCGTGCCGTCATCCAGAGACCCAACACCAACAACGTTGGAAGGCATAGCGCGACTAGCCAATGCAGCAGGCGTTGTGCCGGGCGGTAGGGTGTCATACGGCCTCAATCCTCAATCCTCAATGTGACTTCGCCTACTATACTCAAACATTGCAGTCACATTCAAACAAATTATCTCGAGGCACCTCTTTGCCATGAACACTGATACTCCTTTATTGTTTCGCCCCATGCCCTTGCGCGGCATGACCTTACCGAACCGCCTCGTGCTCGCGCCAATGATGCAGTACCGGGCTGAAAACGGCTTTGCGACAGACTGGCATTTGGCGCACTACGGTAAGTTTGCCTTGGGTGGTTTTGGTACAGTGATGACTGAAGTGGTGTCTGTTGAGAAGGCGGGGCGTATCACTCACGGTGATTTGGGGTTGTGGTCTGATGAATTCATTCCGAGCCTAAAGCGTGTCACAGACTTCATCCATTCACAAGGGGCGCTTGCCGCGATTCAAATTGGCCACGCTGGGCGCAAGGCCTCCAGTCAACGCGTCTGGGAGGGCGGTGGGCCGCTCACTGCAGCCGACGCGGCCAATGGCGAGGCGCCCTGGACGCCACGCGGCCCGTCAAACTTGCCCTATGGCTCCGAGTTTCCGGTACCTCACGCCCTGACGATTGCTGAGATTGAAGAGTTAATTCAAAAATTTGGTGAGGCCGTGGCGCGTGCGGATCGCGCAGGGTTTGATATTGTTGAAATCCATGGCGCCCATGGGTATTTGATTTCGAGCTTTTTAAGCCCAGTGACAAACAACCGTCAAGATGCCTATGGTGGTGATTTGCACAAGCGCATGAAATTTGCGCTAGATGTCACTACGGCGATCCGTGCCAACTGGCCAAGTCACAAGCCGCTCTTTTTTAGAATCTCGATTGAAGACGGTGCGGGCAAAGAAGGTTGGAGTCTTGAGGATTCGCTGGCCATTGCGCCGCTGTTGGCCGAGCGTGGTGTTGACATCATCGACTGCTCATCAGGCGGTATTAACGGCTCGCCGACCGTACAAAATTCGATTAAAGGCTTAGGCTATCAAGTGCCCTACGCTGAGCAAATTAAAAACGCGGCCAAAGTCCCCAGTATGGCGGTGGGCTTGATTTTGTATCCTCAGCAGGCTGAAGATATTGTGCAGTCTGGTAAGTCTGATCTGATCGCGGTGGGCCGTCAGGCACTGTACGATCCGTTTTGGCCGCTTCATGCCTTGCAGGCTTTGGCACCTGATGCCGAGTTTAAGCACTGGAATGAGTCATCTGGTTGGTGGCTGCAGCGTCGTGCGAGCGCAATGTCAAAATTTGGCTTGGCGCCCTCAGGCGAGCCGCTGCCAAAATAAGAAAATTGGCACGGTCAGGCCGCGCAAACCGGCACAGGGATCTGTGCTGATTTGCGCGGTACGCCTAAGCCTAAATGACTTTAGTCGGTGAGCTTGATGCCCGAGCCCTTCACCAACTCGCCCCACTTGGCGTAGTCCGTTTTGACAAACTCGGCAAACGCTTGCGAGGTGCCTCCTCCAGCGGCAACTCCGCCTGCCTTTAGCTTTTCAATGACGTCAGGCGATTGCAATACGCGATTCATTTCTTTGTTCAGAACAGCGATGACGGCTGGCGGGGTGCCGACTGGGGCGAACATCCCCATCCAAATACCAAAGTCCATGCCTTTTGCGACAGTTTCATCAAGTGTTGGGATATCAGGAAAATCGACCGAGCGCTTTGCCGTTGTCACGGCGACTGCATTGAGCCGGCCGCTTTTCATCAGCGGCACGAGCGAAGTGAGCGTGCCAATATAGACATCAACCGAACCTCCCATGACGTCGGTGATGGCGGGCGCTGCACCTTTATAGGGCACTTGCAGCAAATTGATGCTCGTACGTTTTTTAAAATCTTCGCCAACTAGATGGCCAAGCGTGCCCGCGCCTGCTGTTGACCACTTCAGACCCCCAGGAGTTTTGCCTTTTGCGACTAAATCTTGTGGGGTTTTAATGCTTGAATTGGCTGCGCTGCCAATCGCAGCAGGCGTGACTGAAACTTGTATCACTGGAGCAAAACTTTTGACGCTGTCGTAAGACAGGTTGGTGTATAGCCAAGGGCCAAGCATCATGTTGTCGGTCTGGCCCATCACCACGGTATAGCCATCAGCGGGGGCTTTTGAGGCTGCCTCGACTGCTAAGTTGCCACCCGCACCAGGGCGGTTTTCAAGTACGACTTGCCAGCCTGTCAGTTCGCTCAGTTTTGTGCCCACCATTCTTGACACAAAGTCAGTGCCCCCGCCTGGTGTGAAGGGGATCAAAATCTTGATCGGTTGCTCGGGGTACGCTGCTTGCGCGCTAAAAGACGCTGTGGCCAGTGCCAGCGTGGTGGCCAAAGCCGTGCGACCTAGATAGTTCATGACGCTCATACGAGTTCTCCGAGATTTTTATTGGTGTGCCCTGCTAATCGCTCAGGGTAAACAGAAATTGCTATTATCAATTCTAGGCGATAGACTCACTGAGTAGTCTGGCCCCATCGCTAAATAAAAATTAGTTTATGTTGTTTTGCGAACGGGTACTCTCTTATTTTGCGAATGAGTAGTGTCTTGGTGCATGGGTTAAGGGCTGTGCCAGAGTAAAGGTTAACGAACGGCCTTGGTGCACGGGCGGATGGCTGAGCCTGAGTGCAGGTTAATCAACGGCCTTGGTATATGGGTTGAATGTTGAGTCTTAGAGGATGTTGGCCATCGATCTTGTTATGTCAATTGGCGGTCGATTTTGTCAGGCATGTTTTTTGCTTGATTACATGAAGCTTAAACGAAAGAAGCGTTTTTAATCACAAGGGGTTATATATGGATTTCAATCGTCGCGGTTTGTTGAAAGGCGCCGCCGGCTTGAGTCTCGCCGCTACGGGCGTGATCGGTGCACCAGCATTTTCACAGTCGTCGAGTAAGGTACTTAAGTTTGTGCCACAGGCCAATCTTGCCAACTTTGATCCAATTTGGGGCACGCAGTACGTTGTGCGTAATGGTGCTCAGCTAGTGTGGGACACACTCTACGGAGTCGATGACAAGCTGATCCCTAAACGCCAAATGATCGAAAGCGAAGAGGTCTCAAGCGATGGCCTGACCTGGACGTTCAAGCTGCGCTCTGGTCTAAAGTTTCATGATGGTGCGCCTGTGCGCGCGGTCGACTGTGTCGCCAGTATTACCCGTTGGTCGGCACGTGACCCGATGGGCTTGATGCTTAAAGCGCTGCAAAAAGACTTAGTCGCTGTAGACGACAACACCTTTAAATGGGTGCTTTCAGCACCGTACCCCAAAATGATGTTGGCGCTTGGCAAGCCAGGCACCCCATGCTGTTTCATCATGCCCGAGCGCATTGCAAAAACCGACCCCTTCAAGCAAATTGAAGAATATGTCGGCTCTGGCCCAATGAAATTTGCACGCAACGAATACAAGCCAGGCGCGCTGGCGGTGTTTGAACGGTTCAACGACTATCAGCCACGTAACGAACCCACCAACTGGATGTCGGGTGGCAAAGTCATCAATTTTGACCGTATTGAGTGGATCGTGATGCCTGACCCAGCAACCGCCTCGGCCGCCTTGCAAAACGGCGAAATCGACTGGTGGGAGAGCCCTGTCTCTGACCTGATCCCTTTGCTTAAGCGCAACCGCAATATTGCGGTCGATATCGCCGATCCACTGGGCAATATTGGTTCGTTCCGCTTGAATCATTTGCATGCACCGTTCAATGACATCAAAATCCGCCGTGCTGTTCAAATGGCCGTTAGCCAAGAAAACTACATGCGTTCGGTGGTGGGTTCAGACGAGAAACTCTGGAAAAAATGCCCAAGCTTCTTTACACCTGGCACTGCGTTGTACTCAGAGGCCGGCGGTGACATGTTTAAAGGCTCAGGCAACATCGAAGGCGCCAAAAAACTGTTAGCTGAGGCTGGCTACAGCGGTCAACCGGTCACCTGCGTTGTCGCACAAGACAATCCAATCACGAAAGCCCAGGGTGAGATTACTGCCGATATTCTCAAGAAAATCGGCATGAATGTCGACTTTGTTGCAACCGACTGGGGTACGGTTGGACAACGGCGTGCTTCGAAGAACGAGCCTGGCAAAGGTGGTTGGAGCATGTTCCATTCGTGGCATGCGGGCGCTGATTGCGCCACGATTGCCGGTAACGTTGGTGTGCGTGCCAATGGCGAAAAGGCTTGGTTTGGCTGGCCCGCCAATGCAGATGTCGAAAAAGGCGTCGATGCGTGGTTTGCAGCCTCTGATCTTGAGGCAGAAAAAGCCGCCATTGCAGGCGTGAACAAAGCGGCCATGGACCATGTGGTCTATATCCCAACTGGCTTCTTCTACACCTACCAAGCTTGGCGTAAAAATATCACAGGTATTGTGAGCGGTCCTCTGCCTTGGTTTGCCGGTGTCAAAAAAACCTAAGCATTTAGCTTAAGGTTTTGCTCGGTGCGCGCCAGCGCGCGTACCGAGCCCATTGTTTTTTACCTTGTGCAAGCTAGGTAGCGGCCCACGGATTCTTCCCCCTATGTTTAGTTATATCCTCAGACGTGTCTTTGCGACGATTCCAGTGATGCTGATTGTTGCGCTTTTCGTCTTTAGTCTTTTGTACATTGCGCCAGGCGATCCGGCGGCCGTGATTGCAGGTGATCAAGCAAGCCCCGAAGATGTTGAAAAAATTCGTAAAAACCTCGGTCTTGATCGACCGTTCTTAATCAGATTCTCTGAATGGTTTTTTAATTTATTGCAGGGTGATCTTGGCACCTCGATGTTTACCGGTATGCCGGTGACTGAGCTGATTGGTCAGCGCGTTGAGCCTACCTTGTCGCTCATGTTGTTGACGCTCATTATTGCCATCACCGTGGCGGTGCCCATTGGCGTGATCGCCGCCTGGAAATCCGGCACCTGGATCGATCGCGGCATCATGGCGATTTCTGTAGCGGGCTTTTCGGTGCCGGTGTTTGTTGTCGGTTATTTGCTGGCTTATTTTTTGGCGCTTGAGCTTGATTGGTTTCCGGTGCAAGGTTATGTCTCTTTTTCAAAAGGGTTTTGGCCCTGGTTCGAAACCTTGGTATTGCCCTCAATCGCGCTTGGTTTTGTTTATATCGCCTTGATCGCACGCATCACGCGCGCCACAATGCTTGAGGTGCTGTCGCAAGATTACATCCGCACCGCCAAGGCCAAAGGCATGGGCCAAATGGGTATCTTGTTTTTGCATGCCTTAAAAAATGCGGCGGTGCCTGTGGTGACGGTGATTGGTATTGGTATTGCCTTGCTGATCGGCGGCGCAGTGGTCACCGAGAGCGTGTTTGCCATCCCCGGGCTCGGGCGTTTAACCATTGACGCGATCGTGCGTCGCGACTACCCGCTCATTCAAGGTTTGGTGGTGGTGTTCAGCTTTGTTTACGTTTTGGTGAACTTGCTCGTAGATGTGATCTACACCGTGATTGACCCCAGGATTCGCTACTAATGACTACCTACGCTGCAGCACCCGCGCTGCCTGATATTTTGCCTCCCAAAAAAATCCGCAAAGGCTGGGTGGGGTTTTTATTAAACAATCCGACCATTGCGATTGGTTTGGCCTTGCTGCTTTCTATGTTGTTCTTGGCAGTCGCAGCACCTTGGTTGGGCACGGTTGATCCGACCGCGCTCGAACCGATTAAGCGCAATCGTGAGCCCTCGTGGGAATACTGGTTTGGGACCGATGCGTTCGGTCGAGACATTTATTCGCGTGTGTTGTACGGCGCCAGGGTGTCGTTGATGGTCGGCTTTTCTGTTGCGCTGTTGGCGTCTGTGAGCGGTTTGCTGATCGGTTTGGTTTCGGGCACCATCCGCCGTGCCGACTCAATCATCATGCGCATTATGGATGGCTTGATGTCGATCCCGCCGATTTTGTTAGCGATCGCGCTGATGGCGCTCACGCGCGCAAGCGTCGAGAACGTGATCATTGCCATCACCATTGCCGAGATCCCACGGGTCTCGCGCTTAGTGCGTGGCGTGGTGCTGACCCTGCGTGAGCAACCCTATGTTGATGCAGCGATCTCTTGTGGTTGTCGCACGCCGATGTTGATCTGGCGGCACATTTTGCCCAATACGCTCGCGCCCTTGACTGTACAAGCGACCTATATTTGCGCGTCTGCCATGATCACCGAATCGATCTTGTCGTTTATCGGTGCTGGTGTGCCGCCCATCATTCCCTCATGGGGAAACATCATGGCTGACGGGCGTACGTTGTTTCAGATCAAGCCTTATATTATTTTTTTCCCAGCCGTGTTTTTATCGCTCACGGTGTTGGCAGTGAATTTGTTAGGTGACGGCTTTCGCGATGTGCTAGACCCGCGTAAATCTAAGTCAGCTTAACTGGAGAACTCTTTTGGCCTTGCTTGAAGTCGAGAATTTACAAACCCACTTTCGTACCCCCGATGGTGTGAATCGTGCGGTGGATGGTGTCAGCTTTTCAGTCAACGAAGGTGAGACACTCGCCATCGTGGGCGAGTCGGGTTGTGGCAAGTCGGTCACGGCCATGTCAATTTTGCGGTTGATCTCTGAGCCGCCCGGAAAAATCGCGGGTTCGATTCGTTTCATGGATCAAGATCTGTTGACGTTGTCTGAAAAACAAATGCAGTCGATTCGCGGCAACGCGATCTCGATGATTTTTCAAGAGCCAATGACGAGCTTGAACCCAGTGCTTACCATTGGCCGGCAGTTGCGCGAAACTTTGCTGTTGCATCAGGCTATCAGCAGCCAGCAGGCTAACGCACGTGCGACAGAGATGTTAGAGCTGGTGGGGATTTCAGAGGCACCGCGCCGCTTAAACGAGTACCCGCACCAATTGTCTGGTGGTATGCGTCAGCGGGTGATGATCGCGATGGCCTTAGCTTGTAACCCCCGGTTGTTGATCGCCGATGAGCCGACGACAGCCTTGGATGTCACGATTCAGGCGCAGATTCTGGATTTGATGGCTGATCTTAAAAATAAGATTGGCGCGGCAATTGTATTGATTACGCACGATTTGGGCGTAGTGGCCGAAGTGGCCGAGCGCGTCATGGTGATGTATGCCGGGCGTAAAGTTGAAGAAGCACCCGTGGGTGAGTTGTTTGCACACCCGCTGCACCCTTATACGCAAGGCTTGCTGGGTGCGGTGCCTAAACTGGGCGCGTCTTTAGAGGGTCACACTTCTCGTTTAAAAGAAATTCCGGGCTTGGTACCTAGCTTGAAGCAAAAGATCAAAGGCTGCGTATTTGCTTCGCGCTGCCCGTTGGCGAAAGAGCCTTGCCTTGAGATTGCGCCCGCCATGCAAGATAAAGGGCACGGACATTTGGTCGCGTGCCACTTTGCCGGCCAGGTAGCCTTTGCCAATGAATAACCTAACCGATCGTGACGCGATGTCTAAGAACGAAAACCCCGTGCTGCTCGAGGTTCGCCACCTGAAAAAGTTTTTTCCGATTAAGACGGGCTTGTTTAGCAAGGTGACGGGGCAGGTGCACGCGGTCGATGATGTTTCGTTCTCAATTCGCAAAGGCGAAACGCTAGCGTTAGTGGGTGAGTCGGGCTGTGGCAAGTCAACGGTGGGTCGTTCGATTTTGCGTTTATTTGATTTGACAGCAGGCGAGGTTTGGTTAGATGGTGTGCGCATCGATTCGCTCAGTGCGTCAACCTTACGGCCTTTGCGTAAACGGATCCAGGTGATTTTTCAAGATCCCTTTTCAAGCTTGAACCCCAGAATGCGGGTGAAAGATATCATTGCCGAGCCCATCCGTAACTTTGGTTTGGCGCAGTCAGACGCCGAGATCAATTCAAGAGTGGCGCAGCTGTTAGAGAAAGTTCGCTTGGGTAAAGACGCTGGTGCACGTTGGCCGCATGAGTTCTCTGGTGGGCAACGTCAGCGTATTTGTATTGCGCGCGCATTGGCCGCTGAACCTGATTTAATTATTTGCGACGAGGCAGTGTCAGCGCTGGACGTATCGGTGAAAGCGCAGATTGTGAATCTTTTGCAAGATCTGCAAAAAGAGCTAGGTTTGGCCTTGCTGTTTATCAGCCACGACTTGGCGATTGTCGAACACATGACCCACCGCGTGGCCGTAATGTATCTGGGCAAAATCGTTGAACTTGCAGAGCGTCGCGAACTATTCTCAGAGCCGTTACATCCGTATACTAAGGCTTTGTTGTCTGCCGTGCCCGTGCCAGATCCACAGAAAAAAACACAGCGCACGGTTTTGCAGGGCGATGTACCGAGCCCTGTCAGGCGACCAAGTGGCTGTCATTTTCATACCCGCTGCCCAGTGGCTCTTGAGCGCTGTAAAACTGAAGCGCCAGCACAAACTGTGCTGGGTTCAGGGCGCATGGTGAGTTGCCACTTGTTGGCGGTTTAGTCTACTTCGGCGCGTGCTTAGCTAAAAACTCACGAATGTGCGCGACCGCTTGGGGTACCAAACTTGTGGGTTGCTTCCAGGGGTAAATGCTGATTTCTGCGCCTGGGCACAGATCAGCGACCTCTTTGGCCACCACGTAAGGATGGTGCACGCTGTCATCCGGCAACACCAAGGTGGGTGTGCTGCACTTGCGTACAAAATCGCGATCAACGGTAAACACAAAGTCGCTTCGGTTGGTGTACATGTTAGTCAAAAAAGCATGCGCCATATCCATGGTGATTTCAGGGCGCTGCAAGCAAAGCGTGGGCGCCCA
>CANCMG010000134.1 GCA_947378965.1 Alcaligenaceae bacterium
CTGCACACCAGACATATGGGTCGAGCCTAGTTGCGTGCGTAACGACCAGTATTCTGGATAAATGCCCAACACATCCGCGCGCGCCTGCGGCACAAAGCTCGACAGCTGCGCCCACTGTTTGGCATTCATCGCGTTGCGGGCCGCAGCCACCGCTCGTGCGGCAGGCGTTGAGTCTGGGGCGGCAATCGTGGCGCCCGCCTGCACGGTCGTGTTGGGAGTGATGGATGGCGCTTGTATTGAAGAGACGTTGGCTGGAGATATGCTGGTTAACGGGGAGTCGGTTGTCGAGGTCGAGGTCGAGGGCGAGGTCGAGGGCGCAGGCGCGGTGCCGGTAACGGGCACCAAAGTGCCGTCGGCTTGCAAGACAAATCTAGCGGGGCCCGTGGCCTCGGTTGTCTGCGCTGACGCCTGCGTTGCTGTCTGAGCCCAACCAGGCGTTTGGGTCATGGCAAAGAGCACACAGGCACTGGCCAGCCAAGCGCTCAACCCACAATTCTGATACTTTGTTTGCACGAGCATACACCGCCCCATCACCGCTTATTTGTCAGCACCGTTGCGACATATGTCAAAGAATAACGCAGACCAGCTGCGCACGCGCCTGCGCACCCTTCGCCAAAGCATGTCTGTGGCTGAACGCCAACACGCTAGCGCCGCGCTGTGCGCTCGCCTACAACACTGGTTCGACCAGCACCTTACCGAGTGCGCGGCTGCACAGCGCTCGAGCCCACTCGTCGTAGCCGGCTTTTGGCCACTTGCTGACGAACCCGATCTACGGCCACTTTTGAAACAGCTTGACCTGAATCAAGTGATCATCTGTTTGCCGGTGATCGTTGAACGCCATGCCCCCCTTGAGTTTCATCGGTGGACACCCGACACGCAGCTTTCTGTTCAAGGCTTTGGGGTCAAGGAACCCCCGCGTCAACAAGCGCTAGTGCCTGACATCGTGTTGGTGCCCACACTCGGGTTTACGTCTCAGGCGGCCAGACTTGGCTATGGTGGTGGGTATTACGACCGCAGCTTAGCAGCCTTACAGCGTGCGGGGGCCACGCCTCTTAAGATTGGCATCGCGTGGCAACAAGGTCTGTTGACCGAAGTCGACGCGTTTACCCCGCAGCCTCATGATGTGCTGTTGGATGCGATTGCGACGCCTGAGGTGTGGCTCCCTGCTAAACCTGGTAGGTGGCTGCCTGTCGGTCCTGCTGCCTAGCTGCCCGCGAGACCCCAGGGTCGACTCCACGACCTCTCAGCAAGGTCTGCCTGAGCTTGCCCTTGCATCCATTGCCGCCAAATCGCGTAACCCCCACTCAAGAAACGGTTCAAGCCGGCTTGCATCGTCTACACTTACAACCTGTTGTTACACACGTACAGGGAGACTTCCATGACATTCTCAAACACCATTCGTGGTGCCTTGCTCGCGACGGGATTGGTATCCTCGATCGTTGCCGGTATCGCCCATGCACAGACGTACCCCACTAAACCGGTGTCACTCATTGTGCCGTTTGCGGCGGGTGGTCCCACAGATGTTCTGGCACGCACGTTAGCGGTATCCATGTCTAAAAGCCTTGGGCAAACCGTGGTCGTAGAAAATCGCCTGGGTGCAGGTGGCACGGTCGCCTCAAACGCTGTGGCTAAGGCCGCCCCCGATGGCTACACCCTGTTCATTCACCACAATGGCATGGCAACTGCCCCAACGCTTTATCGCAAGCTGCCATTTAACGCGCTCACCGACTTCACTTATATCAGCTTGGTTGCCGATGTACCGATGACTTTATTGGGTAGCAAAAAATTTCCGCCCAACACCATGCCTGAATTCATTAAATATGCAAAAGAGCAAGGCGACAAAATCAATCTCGCTAACGCTGGGTTAGGTGCCGTCTCTCAACTCTGTGGCACCTTACTGCAACAAGCCCTAGGAGTAGGCTTTACTGCCATTCCGTTCTCGGGTACGGGCCCAGCCATGGTGGCACTGTTGGGTGGCCAACTAGATGTGCTGTGCGATCAAACCACTCAGACTTTGCCGCAAATTAAAGGCAATACTGTCAAACTATACGGCGTGACCTCGGCCGAACGTTTGTCTTACTTGCCCGACGCCCCTACGCTGCGCGAAAGTGGTTTAAAAGACTTTGAAATCGTGGTATGGCATGGCATTTACGGCCCTAAGGGCATGGCACCTGATGTCGTCACCAAGGTGAATAAAGCGGTGCAATACGCGCTTAAAGATCCAGACGTGATTCAAAAAGCCGGTGACTTAGGTGCGGTGATCGTTCCGGTAACCAAACAAACTCCAGCCGCCTTGCAAGCATGGTTGAAGTTAGAAATCGACAAATGGGCGCCTTTACTGAAAGCCGCCAACCAATACGCCGATTAATGGATTGATTCGGTGCTATCGCAAAAAGGCCTTCTGAAAAGAAGCCCTTTTTTATTCAGCCCGACCTGACGGCCAGATTGAACCCAACTGTCGAGGGGCTAGCGTAGTACGACTTAGTCTACCAAACCGCGCCAAATTGCGAGCGTGGCCTCGGCGTTGTTCAACGTATAAAAATGCAAACCTGGCACATCGTTATCCAGCAAGGTTTCGCACAAATCAGTGACGACCTCGGCACCAAACGCGCGAATCGACTCTTTATCGTCGCCCATTTCTGCCAGTCGCAAGCGGATCCAGCGCGGCACTTCAGCCCCACACATTTCTGAAAACCGCATGAGTTGCGTGTAGTTAGTGATAGGCATGATGCCCGGCACAATCGGGATGTTCACGCCCTTAGCCTGCGCGCGATCGACAAAATCAAAGTACGAATCTGCATTAAAAAAATACTGCGTAATCGCGCTGTCTGCACCGGCGTTCACTTTATTCACAAAGTGCGTCAGATCATGCGCAGGCCCTGCCGCCTGCGGATGCATCTCTGGGTAGGCTGCCACTTCGATATGAAACCAATCACCGGTTTCGTGGCGAATCAATTCAACCAAATCACTGGCATGGCGTAACGCACCGGCGGCGTCAGCGCCCATGCCAGAAGGCATATCACCCCGCAAGGCCACAATGCGGCGTACACCCTCTTGACGATACAACTGCAACAACGCCTTAAGCTCATCTCGACTTGACCCAATGCAAGACAAGTGAGGTGCCGCATCGCGCCCCATGTCGCGTAACACGCGCACCGTATCCAACGTGCCATCTCGCGTCGAACCACCTGCGCCAAAGGTCACACTGCAGTAATGCGGATTCATCACCAGCATCTGCTGGGCACCCTCAACCAGACGCTGCTTAGCAGCGTCATCGCGGGGCGGAAAAAACTCTAGGCTAAAAGCCATGCGCGCTGGCATCGTCATTGATTATTTATTGATTAAGTTCGTCAAAAATCCAGAAATCAAGCTGTATAGCAGCGCGCCCCCAACTGCCCACCAAAAGCCGTTGACCTGAAAGCCTTTGAGGATTGAGCCCGCCAGCCAAAACATCAGCGCGTTGATCACAAACAAAAATAAGCCAACGGTCACAATTGTGATCGGCAAGGTCAACAACACAAACAAGGGTTTGACCAACATGTTGATCAAACCCAGCACCAACGCTGCCCACATCGCAGACCAAAAGCTCGCCACAACGATTCCGGGCAAGACATATGCAACAACCAATAAGGCAACTGCATTGAGTATCCAGACAAGTAACAAAGTCATGATGAACCTCGGGTGATTGAGAAAGGTCTGAAGCCAAACGTACGGTCTTACCTAACACTGCAAAGCAAGACCGCACGGACTTGCCTAGAACTACAGACAAGACCGTACGGTGAATGGCTTAGTAACGGTACTGTTCGCCCTTGAAGGGGCCCTCTTGCTTAACGCTAATGTAAGCGGCTTGCTGTGGCGTCAATGTTGTCAAGTGTGCGCCGATTTTGTCGAGATGCAAACGAGCTACTTTTTCATCAAGGTGCTTAGGCAACACATACACCTGGCCTGAGGTGTACTGCTCATTACGGCTAAACAGCTCGATCTGCGCCATCGTTTGATTGGTAAACGATGATGACATCACAAACGATGGATGGCCAGTACCGCAACCCAAGTTCACCAGACGACCCTTGGCCAACAGAATGATGCGCTTACCGTCAGGGAAAATCACATGGTCAACTTGTGGCTTGATCTCTTCCCACACCAGGTTTTCAATACCGACGACATCGATTTCGTTGTCGAAGTGACCGATGTTGCAGACGATTGCCTGGTCTTTCATGCGGTCCATGTGGACACGCGTAATGACGTTGTAGTTACCCGTGGCAGTGACGAAGATGTCAGCCTTGTCGGCGGCCTCTTCCATGGTGACCACTTTGAAGCCTTCCATCGCCGCTTGCAGCGCACAAATTGGGTCAACTTCAGTCACCCAAACTTGTGCGCGCAAAGCTGCCAAGGCTTGCGCCGAGCCTTTACCTACGTCGCCGTAGCCTGCCACCACTGCAACTTTACCGGCGATCATGACATCGGTTGCACGCTTAATCGCGTCAACCAACGACTCACGGCAACCGTACAGGTTGTCAAACTTTGACTTGGTGACCGAATCATTAACGTTAATCGCAGCAAAGGCGAGCTCGCCTTTCTTTGACATGTTATACAGGCGCAACACACCTGTGGTGGTCTCTTCGGTGACGCCTTTGATCTGGGCTAAACGAGTTGAGTACCATTTTGGATCGCGCTTGATCGTTGCTTTGATCGCAGCAAACAACACCACTTCTTCTTCAGAGCTTGGGCTGTTCAAGACCGACAAATCTGACTCGGCCTTGGTACCCAGATGCAACAGCAGTGTGGCATCGCCGCCGTCATCCAAAATCATGTTGGCTTGGTGCTCGCCTGGCCATTCAAAAATCTTGTGGGTGTAATCCCAGTACTCAACCAAAGTTTCGCCTTTTTTGGCAAATACTGGCGTGCCCACTGCTGCGATGGCCGCTGCGGCGTGGTCTTGGGTTGAATAAATATTGCATGATGCCCAGCGCACTTCAGCACCCAGTGCTTGCAGTGTTTCGATGAGCACAGCCGTTTGAATCGTCATGTGCAAGCTGCCTGTAATACGGGCACCTTTCAACGGCTTGGTTTTGCTGAACTCGGCACGCGTAGCCATCAGGCCTGGCATTTCAGTTTCAGCGATCAGAATTTCGCGACGGCCCCAGTCTGCAAGAGAGAGGTCAGCAACGTAGAAGTCAGTAAATTTTGTTTGTGTAGCAACAGTCATAGCGAGAAGGGCTCCGGTGAGCCTGCTCAGCAATGCGATGTTGGGGTGAAATCGAGCACCACCGCAATCGCTGTCTGGCAGGATTGGGTGAGCGCCGTTAAGGTTGGCAAAATGACCAACGGTAACGTAGAAGCTTATGAGCCTGGCGAATCGGCAAACTGCAGCGGATTCGTCGCAACGCTCCTCAAAAGCGTAGCAATTGTAGCGTGTTTAATTTGCACTTGCAGCAAAATGTTGTGGAACAACAGACTAAAGGCGAAGGGTTTTTGGCCGAAACAAGCCGACAACCTCTTGCGCCCAAAGGATTTTTCACCTCACCGAGCACAGTCTCGACCGCGTGGACACGCACGGCACTCGCAGAGACACTGACATCTGACTTAGCTGTCGGGCTGACCGGTTGGCTCGAGGTGTTGGCTGGTTTGCTCAGCTCAATTAGCGTATTTGGTCACGTACACCGCTGCCGCAAACAGGCTTGGCAACAAGCCTGCTAACAGAGCCATGATGCGCCACGTAAGCTTGGTCATTTCGCTATGTAGCGTTGTTTCGACTCTGCCAATTGAGGCAGTCATGCGAGTTTCGAGGCATGCCAAATCCTCGCGCGTGGCGAGGGTTGGAATGAGGGCTTCTAAGCGAGTGAGTCGTGTTTCCATGACACAATTTTAAAAGCCTTGCGACCTCGTTTGCAATACGTATTTCTCGTTTATTGTGTAACCAAATGTTAGGCCTTCGGTGGCAAGTGCAACGCTACGATATCGTTGGCTGGGTCGCCATGAAACGGGTAACGCGCCCGCACCAGTGGATCGTGCCCTGGCACGATATGCTGAGGCGAATCAGCCGCGTCACGCAAGATGCCATAGCCGTCGAGCATTTCGCCTAGATGAAACACGATCGGAAACGGTGAGGGTTTTTCCATGTTTTCGTAGTAATGGCTGGCGTCTGAGGCCAGTACGACCCAACCGCGGGCGGTGTGCACGCGTAACGATTGCAGGCCCTTTGTGTGGCCACCAATTTTCATTAACTCAATGCCCGGGCAAAGGGTTTCGCGACCATTGTGAAAGACCACCCGATCTGCGTAAACGCGGCGCACCAGTGTCACGACATCTTCGATGTCGTAGGCGTGCCTGAACAAACCCTGGCACATATGGCGCCCACAGGCGTAATCCATTTCGCCATCTTGAATATGAAACTTAGCATTAGGCAACAAGCCAATATTGCCTGCATGATCATAATGTAAGTGAGTAATCACAACGTCTTGGACATCTTCCGGGGCAACGCCTAACAATGCCAGCGAACCCACGGGGCAGCGCGTCAGTGCACGCCCGCGTTGTTTAGCTTGTTCTGCGTTAAAGCCCGTATCCACCATGATGGTTCTGCCCTCGCCACGGATCAGCCAAACAAAATAATCCATGGGCATGGGTTCATCGTGTGGATCGTGGGTGATAAAGTTCTCGCGACGCGTGCGCTTAGGCATGGTGGCGTAGCGCAGCGCAAAAATTTCGTAATTAGGTAGTGTCATGGTGTCCCCGGATGCCGTTTCGCTCGGCTTGTTAGTCGTTCTGATAGCTTATCGCTGTGCTCGTTTCGCGACTCATTTGTGTTGAGAGCTTACCGTTGAGCTCACTTGTGGGTCATTCTGAGAGCTGCCCACGGTGCTTGTCAAGCCCGCTCTGGTACGCCTCACTTGACACGGGTAAAGCCAAACACAGACAATCAGGCTCAACGCTGAGTCGCAAACATCCTTTTTTTGGGGGCTAACACCTCTCTTTTTAGGATGCTACGCCTCGGCTAAAAATAAATTTTCACAATGTCTTCGCACACCGGCTCTTTTGGCCGCTTTCGCAAAGCTGTAACCACTTTTTAAAAAGGCACGTCAAACATGAGCGCTCAACCAACCATTGGTTTTGTCGGTGTAGGTAGCATGGGATGGCCCATGGCCGCTTTATTGCACAAAGCCGGCTACTCCCTTCAAATTGTTGATGCTTCGGCCGAACGCGCCCAGGCCTTTTGCAAAGAGATTGGTGGCACGGTTGCTGCATCTAATCGTGCGCTGGCGGCGGCGTCAGACATCATCATCACCATCTTGCCCACTAGCGCCATCGTTGAGGCGGTGCTCAATGGCCCAGATGGTGTCTTGGCTGGCCTGCGCCCAGACGCCGTGATCGTCGAAATGAGCTCAGGCGTACCGACCATCACCCGCACGCTGGCTGAGCAGGTCACTGCGGCCAAAGGCCATTTGGTTGACGCCCCAGTGTCAGGTGGCGTGCCGCGCGCCAAGACCGGTGAACTAGCCATTATGTTTGGTGGCAGCGCAGCCTTGCTCGAACGTGTGCGTCCGGTACTGTCCTGTATGGGCACCTCGATTACTCCGACGGGTGATGTTGGCTCGGCCCATGCCATGAAAGCGCTCAATAACTTGGTCTCTGCAGGCGGCTTTTTAATCGGCATCGAAGCGCTTCTGATCGGCAAGCGTTTTGGTTTAGATCCTGCCGCGATGGTCGACGTGTTGAACTCATCCACCGGCATGAACAACTCGACACAGAAAAAATTCAAACAGTTTGTGTTGTCAGGTCAGTACAACGCGGGTTTTGGCTTGGATTTGATGGTCAAAGACTTAAGCATTGCTCTGGGCATTGGCAAAGATACCAACACGCCGACGCCCTTTTCAGCGCTGTGTCGCGAGTTGTGGGCAGCTTCAGCCGCGATGCTCGGGCCTGGCCAGGATCACACTGCGGTGGCTAAGATGTCTGAGAAGCTGGCTGGGACTGTGTTGTCTGATAAGTAGATTATTCGCGGGGCGTTTGGGTTTTGTTCTTTGCCTGCGCCCGGTCAGGCTCTACGCACCTAAATTGTGCTGAGCAAATTTAGGTGCCTCCGATCTGACCTTGGGGTTTGCGTTAGCCTAAAATTTTTACGTTGTTCCGGGGCGCCTTGGGTAGCCTTCGGCACGGATTCTGACCCAGACGGCCTGTTTTTCGGCGTCGTCCATAAAGACCCAGTTTGACACTTCCATGACGGTGCGCCCGCAGCCGCGGCAGATATCGTCAAAGAGGGTTGAACAGACGGCTACACAGGGCGAGTCTGCCGCGCCGGGTTGACCAACTTCTGGGGCCGTTTCGGCGCTTGGATGAATGGCGGTGGAGTTGGATTTGTGGGGCGATTGAGTCATCGGTGCAGCATAGCACTGTGATCTGACTCACGTAAAAATGCCCCTACACAGGTGCCCGTGTGGGGACATTTTTTACCGCGTTTGAACAATTACCAAATTAAACAATGATCGATGCCAGGTCACACACGCTTGTTGCAGAGGTTTTACCCACGCAACCTAGCGTGCTAAACCAACAGAACAATTACTTGCCAGCAGCCTTTTTAAGCAAAGCGGCTTTATCAGTGGCTTCCCAGGTGAACTCGGGCTCGTTGCGACCAAAGTGACCGTACGCTGCTGTCTTGGTATAGATCGGGCGCAACAAATCAAGCATGTTGACGATACCTTTTGGACGCAGGTCAAAGTGCTCGCGCACCAACAAGGCCAGGGCATCATCCGAAATCACGCCAGTGCCTTCGGTGTAGACGGTGATGTTGATCGGCTCTGCCACGCCAATCGCATAACTCACCTGCACCTGGCACTGCGTTGCCAAACCAGCGGCCACAATGTTTTTAGCCACATAGCGGGCTGCATAGGCGGCTGAGCGATCGACCTTTGAGGGGTCTTTACCCGAAAACGCGCCACCACCGTGGGGGCAAGCACCACCATAGGTGTCAACAATGATTTTGCGACCTGTCAAACCGCAATCGCCCTGAGGGCCACCGATCACGAAACGACCAGTTGGGTTGACCAAAAACTTGGTCTTAGGTGTCAACAACTCTTCAGGAAAGCTTGGGCGAATAATGTGTTCGACGACCGATGCGTGGATTTCATCAAGACCGATTTCAGG
>CANCMG010000135.1 GCA_947378965.1 Alcaligenaceae bacterium
GCTTACACCGGCCGACGCCGATACAAGATCGTCGCAATCATTTCTTGCACCGTTGTGTCATGCTGATTGACGATGTTGCGCTTAAAGGTAATGGTCCCGCGGTCAGGTTTGCTTGATTCCTTTTTTTCGATGACCGTTGATTTCATCCGAATCGTATCGCCGTGTTTGACTGGTGCAAGCAAGCGCCACTTATCGATCTGTATTAAAGCCAGTAGCGTGCCGTCATTAATGCCGCTTGCATACTGCAGGCCACCTGCAACACCATAAATCAACGGACCGTGGGCAATGGGCTCGCCGAACTGAGTCGTTTTGCAGTACTCAAAATTGGTGTGCACTTCATTAAAATCGCCCGATAAACACGCGAAATTAACAATGTCGGTACTGGTAATGGTGCGCGCGGGCGTTACAAACTCGGCGCCCACTTCAAAGTCTTCAAAATAACGGCCCCGAACTGAAGGTGTTGCAGTGGTCATGTCGGTATTCCTTGTTTAGTACGAACCCATAAAATCTTTCTTGCCGATTTCGACGCCATTGTGCCTGAGCAGGTTGTACGCCGTTGTGATGTGAAAGAAAAATTGCGGCATGCCATATTTCAAGGCATAGTCTTCGACAGAGAGTTTTTTCTCTTTCGGCGTGCCTGGACGCAACACAACCTCTTTGACTGCGCTGCCCTCTAATTGTGCCGCCGTAAAGGTGTCAATCAGACCAAGCGTCTTCGAGATGCGTTGCTGCAGTTCGGCAAAGCTCTGCTCGGTGTCTTCGTACGCTGCGACTTCAACGCCTGCGATACGAGAGGGCACACTCTTGGCAAAATCACAGGCAATTTGAACCTGGCGAACAAGCGCAAGCATGTCAGGAAACAAACGCGACTGCAACAACGTAGACGAATCGAATTTTCGCTGTTCGGCATACTGCTCGCCCTTTTTGAGCACGTCGCTAAGTGCCAAGAGCATCTGCTTTAAAACAGGAACGGTTGCGGTGTAGATAGAAATAGACATAGGATTCCGATATTTTAGGAGTGAGTGAAGAGAATAACTGAGAGCTTGCTAACGCCCGCCAGCGACGTCTAGTATTGTTGTGGTGACATAGCTCGCTTCGTCTGAAACAAGCCAGATAATGCCCTGCGCGACTTCAAGCGCTGTGCCGCCTCGTTTCATTGGCACAAGGTGCTCAAGATCACGTACGCGGTTTGGGATTCCGCCCGAAGCATGAATGTCTGTGTCAATCAGGCCTGGGCGTACAGCGTTCACCCGAATCCCTTCGTTGGCGACCTCTTTGCCTAAGCCGATTGTAAACGTGTCGACGGCGCCTTTAGCCGAAGCGTAATCCACATATTGCCCCGGAGCGCCGATCCGCGCCGCGGCACTGGATACGTTGACGATGACACCGCCTTTTCCGCCGTGGCGTGTACTCATGCGCTTGACGGCCTCACGGCTGCAAAGAAAGGTGCCTAAGACGGTGATGTTGAACATGCGTTGCCAGCGTGCGACACTGATCTCGTCGACCCGTGCTGAGACATCCACGATGCCAGCATTATTGACTAAAGCGCTAAGTGGCCCTAATTCGGCGTCCACTTTTTTAAACATGGCCTGCACTTGCGCTTCGTCTGCAACGTCGGCTTGTATAGCGATGGCGGTTCCACCTTGGGCACGAATTTGGGTAATAACCTGTTCAGCCGCCAAAGCGTTGCTTGCATAGTTAACGACGACGGCATAGCCTTTTGTTGCGGCCAGTAGGGCTGTGGCAGCCCCAATACCACGGCTCGCACCGGTAATGAGTATGACGGGCTTCATGCGGGTTGCTCCTGGAAATTGTCTCGCACCACTTTACAAGAAAAAATTCGTGATTAAACGAAGATGGCCGTTGAGTGAATTTAGGTTTGCCTCTATTAGAACCGAAGCTTTGTTTCAGCGCCCTTGCGCAGCACACTGGATACAGGCAGCGTAGTCTATTTCTTGGGCATAATCTGCGCTCTTTTTGATTTTAGTCAATGTGGCTTGCTGCACGAGCCATAAAATGAGCAGTGTCCAACACTTTCTGTTCTGGCGAGTGATGGGGCTAAGCTAAGCAGTGACGAGGATCAATCATGACGAGGATCACGAGAATGAGGGGCCACGAACAGCGCGGCACGCCCGATCCTTGCATCGCTCAGGCGACCAAAGACTACACCATCGACCGCCGCAGGTTCATGAAATATTCAATTGGAAGTGTTTTCATATCCTATTCTGGCATGACTCTTTCTGTGCCATTTACGAATATCACTGCATATTCCATCTCGCAGGACGTTCAGACGACAGTCGATCGTATGCTCTCATTTCAAATGCCCGAGAGAGTGAGGGCGCCTGGTGCCGGAAAAGGGCTTGCCCCCATTGAATTGCATCGTGTCGATCAATATAGTCAGTATGGCTATGGCCTCTATACCTACGGGCCTGGCTTGCCGGTCGAACGTCGCTTTGATTTGATGCCCGAAGATTATCGAGCCACGGGTATCAATCGGCTCAAGTGCTTAACGTCATTTTTTACGATCAGCGATATTCATGTGACGGATAAGCAGGCAGGTAACCAGCTCATTGCGATTCAGCAACTGGATCCTGAATTTGGTGCACCGATGACATCCATCTATTCACCCACCATGCTAACAACGACTCAGGTGCTGGATGCGGCAGTGCAAACAGTCAATGCCTTACATACCACTCACGCGTTTGACTTCGGCTTATCTTTAGGGGATACCTGTAACTCAACGCAATACAACGAGACGCGTTGGTATGTTGATGTCATGGATGGCAAAGTCATTTATCCCAATACAAGTGCTGAGGCCTCTCAAGATGCGATCTCATTTCAGCAGCCTTTTAAAGCTGCCGGGCTAGCGTCTGATATCCCGTGGTACCAAGTGAATGGCAATCACGATTTATTTATGATTGGCAGCGTTGCGGTCGATGCGGATCCGACTTTAAGGCTGCGAGAGTCGTATACCAATAATCTGATTTGGGCGATTGGTAACGTGCTTGAGCCTATCAAAGGTTTTCCGTACTTTCCATGTCTGTTTGATACGACGTCGACCTTAAAGTCGTCCGCTATGTATATGGGCACTATCAATGGCGCCTCAGAGTTTGGCGAGATTGTTGGGGCAGGGCTGTTTAACGCCTTTGATACACAGCCTTTGAACTCGCCTAATCCTGACCGCCGGTCTTTGACTAAAAACGAATGGATCGCAGAACTATTTAATTCAAGCTCCTTGCCTAAAGGCCATGGGTATCATCTGGTCGACCCTGAATATACGAAAGAAGAGCCTGATTTTTCTTGCTACAGCTTCTTGCCGAAGGCGAATATTCCGCTAAGAGTCATCGTGTTGGATAACGTACAAGACCCTAACGATCAGAGTCATGACATTCATGGTCATGGTTATTTGAGTGCCACGCGTGTGAAGTGGTTACGTGCTGAGTTGCTGCAAGCCAAGATGCGCAATGAGTTAGTCATTATCGCCTCGCATGTGCCGCTTGCCGTCGCGCCCATTGGTAGTGAAATGGAGTGGTGGGAATCTACAAAAGATCCAAATGCGACGTTATATAACGCGATCACACTTTCAAGTTTGATTTCTGAGATTCAAGCCAATGGCAACGTACTGTGCCTGCTCGCCGGCCATCGTCATGTCAATGCCATTAAGGCCTTTAAGGCAGCACCCGGGGGGCCTCCAGAGAATGGCTTTTGGCAAATTGAGACCAGTTCGTTACATGACTTTCCCCAGCAATTTCGCACGCTGCAGGTTTACTTAAATAGTGATTACACAATCTCAATTATTGCGGTGAACGTCGACCCGGCAGTCAAAGACGGGACACCCGCTGAAAGCGCAAGACGTATGGCGATTGCAGCGCAGCAGATTATTCAAAATGATATGCGCCCCAATGCCTCTAATGTTGAGCGCGCGTTTGGAACGATTCCAGTTTCTTCGATGGACCCGACCCGATCACAGAACAACACTCTTGATGCTTCAATTCGATATGGCGAGCTAGCCGGTGTGCCCTATTGTGCGTCTTATAACGCTGAGTTGTTTAAGCCGTTGAGCTCTGCAATGGTTCAAACACTCAAACAGCGATTTTGCGCCCGAGCGAGGCAGCTGAGGTTTTTTAGACGTTAGTGTTCTTGACGGGCTAAAAATTTCTCATCCGACAGGGCAAGACACCACGCCATCGTCATCGCATAAAAGCCGATCGTGCGAATGCTTCGCAGCATGAGTTCTGTCAAGCCAAAGACAAAAAAACCGAGACATAGGGCTAAGCCCATTGCGGCGGCGACCCTCGCAGGTTGCGATACCCCAGCCCGCAGGCGTCGCGTAAAGAGCCAGATCGGTGCCGCGTAGATGAGCAACAGCGCGGCTAACCCTAGAAGCCCATGGCTGGCCATACTAAAAAGCATATCGTTGTGCGGCTCGCCAAACCCTTGGCTATAAACAAAATCGGACACAATGCCTTGACGCCAATATCCTTCAAGTTTGGGGCCAAAAGTCTGTATGGTGCCATTGCCAAAGACTGGATTGTCTTTGAACATCAGCCAAGAGACATGCCAAAGTTGTATGCGACCACACTCAGATGAAATCGCTAACGGATTTGACAAACATTCGGCCGTTTGGGTGACCATCTGCTGCATGCGCTGTCGTAGCATTGGGCTAGTGGCTGAAATAGCGCCTGAAACCAGGATTGCGACCAACCCAGTCACCAATAGTTTGCGCAGACTGGTTTTGCCCGTGAACAGTACCCAGCCAATCACGATAAAAAATGGTACAACCAGCCAGCCGCCTCGCGTCTGGGTAGTGATGAAGCCAAGTAGGCCTATCGCCAGGGTCAAGACCTTAAAAGCAATTTCTGTCTTACGAAAGCGGGTCAGCTGCCAGCCGATCGAAAACGTGGCTAGCACCGCCATCATTAAGAGCAAATTACCGTACGACACGGCGTTATGCTGAGGGACCTCAAACGGTCGACGAAAGGTTGGCAGTGAGTACCATAGGGTATACCCTGTGGCGAACCAGGTCGTAATGACCAAGCCCCAAGTCGCCTGGCGTAACCACTGCGGAATCAGTGACAGGCAGGCACCCAAGATCAGAAAGGTGCCCACACTTAAGCGCAACGCGCGTTCGATTTCGTTGTCGATTCTGATGCTGCCGCGCATTGCAGCGATCGTCATGACGACTAACGATACAAATAGAGCTGCGGCTAAGCCACGGTAGTCTTTCCAGTCGCTCAAGACGACCTGATAGCCGCCAGCCCGAGACATACAAATCACTGCGCTGACGGCCGTCAACAAATAAAACACCGTGCTCGCGCGTGCCAGACCCGTCAGCATCGTGATGGGCATAGCGGCAATCAACAGAGTGACTAAAAAAGAGCCAAGGTGCTGCCTGGATGAGTAGAAAGGCCGAAGGGTCAAACGAATACCTAAGTCAACATTCACCATAAGATCATATCCGTTATTGCACAGGTTTTTCTTTGCATCTACGGTGGCGCAAGCAGTCTTGCTCGGCTTGCTGATTGGATTAATTGTCTCATTGACAACGACTCGCAATTTATTGAGCCATACTAGGGTAATTACCAAGTGACGCCAGCTCGTATAGCCCTCAAGATGTGTTCAGCTTTTTGTCAGTATACCGACCGTACGCCGATAGGTTGCGTTTGTATTTCGCTTGAAATTTATCCTGCGCTTGAATCCCCTCGTCAAAAAATCGATGAAGATATTGTTCACAAACTTTCACCCCGGCATCGGCGGGGGGCACGTGACTTATATTGAAAGTTTGCTGCTTGGGATCAAAGCAACGCATAGCCTATTTGTGGCATGCCCCGCGACCAGTCGTCTGTTCAAACGCGCATCGGCCCTTGTTGGTATTCAGACGATTGATATGTCGTTCACCACGCGTCCGTCTTCTTGGTTTTCGGCCCGTGCAGCGCTGCGTGAACTGATTGTGAAAGAGAAGTTTGATGTGATACACGTCAACGGCTCGTCTGACCACAAGCAGGTGATGCTCGCGCTGGTCGGCTTGAGTGGTTCGCCGCGCGTGATCTTTACGAAACATAATGATCGCGGTGTATCGAGTGTTGGGCATTACTTGCGAGCGCGCTTTTCGACAGATCATGTGATTGCTGTGAGCGAGTACGTCAAAGGCTTGTTGTTGAACTCGCCCTATAAGCAGCGCCCGATATCCACAATTAAACACGGCATTGATACTCAATATTTCTCGCCGGTCAGTCGGACTGAGAAGACGCAGTTAAGAGCTCAGTTTTTTGAGCCCGGCACTCAAGATAAGATTATTTTAGGAAGCTCTAGCGGCACCAATGAGGCGAAAGGTTGGCTGGATTTGGTGCATGCGCTGTCACTGCTTGAGCCTGAGCAGCGAAAGCGTTTTCACGTTGCAGTGATTGGTGAACAACCTGACGAGTTGCTGCGCGCCCGGGCAACTGCTCACGGTGTGTGTAGCCATCTGAGCTTTCTGGGTGTGGTCGAGGACGTGCGTACAGTCTTGGCCGCGTGCGATTTGGGCTTTGTGCTGTCGTATCACGAGGCCTTGTCGTTCGCCTGTCGCGAGAAGATGGCGATGGGGTTGCCAGTGCTTGTCACGCGAGTCGGAGGCCTGCCCGAAAACGTTTCTGACGATCGCGAGGGCTGGATTGTGCCGGCGCGCAGTCCTGAGTCGATCAAGGATATTTTGTTGAATATCCTCGCTAACCCGACGCGGCTGAGTTTGATGGGGGCGCAGGCACGTGCGCGCGCTGAGCGTGACTTCAATTTGAATCACTTCATTGAGTCAACGATGGCGGTTTATCAGTCTGAATGAGGGGGATAGGCTACAGTACATCAATCAGCGGTTCAAACAGAGCTGCTCATTTTCCTTAAAGTGAGTCACGGTTGAAGATCCTCCACTGCCTTACCTATACTTGTCTTGCCCTCTCGGTGACGTCCTTTCCCTTGAGCCTGCAGGCTCAAGCGACCACCGAGCCCGCGTACATGTCTGCGCCCAAAAAAATAACAGTGTTCGTGGCAAAAAAAATCGTCACGATGGATCCCGCACTGCCTAGCGCTTCTGCGGTCGCTATCGCTGACGGAAAAATTCTTTCAGTTGGATCACTTGATGAGTTAAAGCCATGGCTCGATAAATATCCGCATGAGATCAATCAACAATTCGCAGATAAGGTTTTGTATCCAGGTTTTGTTGAAGCGCACGGCCACCCTTTGCTTGGCGGCATCACTCAAACAAGTCTTCCGTTGACGGCACAACCACTGCCTAATCCCTGGGGGCCCGCGTTTGCGGGTGTCGCAAACCTTGCTGCCGCGATTGCCAAGCTTAAAGAGTATTCAGCAGCCATAAAAGACCCAACAGAGCCATTGCTCTCGTGGGGCTATGACATCGCAGCGATGGGTCAGATGCCTGACCGTCAAATGCTCGATCAGGTCTCAAGCACACGCCCTGTTTTGGTTTGGGATAGCTCTGAGCATAATTTTTTTGCGAATACTGTCGCCCTTAAAAAATATGGCGTGACCGCCAGTACGATCAAAAACATGATTGGCGCTGGGCTTGAAAAAGATGGCTCGTCGAACGGGCAGTTTTTAGGTGCAGCGGCCTCGCAGTATCTAATGGGCGTTGCTGGAAAAGATCTTCTCAATCCTGAAAAACTTCCGACTGCGATGCTGTATTCAAATGATCTGGCGCAGCAAAATGGGATAACGTCCTATAGCGAAATGACCTTTGGCATCATAGATATCCCCCTCGAGACAGCGCTATTTAAAAAAATCACTGAATCAAACGCAACATCGTTGCGGCTATTTCCAGTCTCCTATGCAGAGAGCTTTACGGCTAAATACGGTGAACAAGCCGTTAGTGAGGTGCAAAAACTCAAAGCCCTAAATACTGAGCGTCTAATGTTCAACGGCGTGAAATTCATCGGAGACGATGCCTATCTGGCCAACACTATGATGGTACAAAATCCGTCTTATACCGACTGGCATAAAGGGCTTATGTTTTATGCAACGCCGGTTGACTATGCCAAGGCGATGTCGCCTTGGTGGCAGGCCGGTTTTCAAATTCATGTGCATTCAAATGGCAGCGCCGGCATTGTAAATACCCTCGGAGCTTTGCAATTGCTTCAAGATCAAAAACCTCGTTTTGATCATCGATTTACGTTGCAACACTTTGGGTTGCCGACCTCAATGATGGTCAAAAAAGTGAAGGCACTTGGTGCGGTCGTTAGCGTTAATCCCGCCTACTTTTACACCCGTGCCGGTATCCAAGCGAAAGATGTTGGGCATGACCGCGTGTCATATGCCACGCGCGTGGGCGATCTAGTTCGAGAGGGCGTAGTGGTTTCGTTGCACTCTGACAACCCTGTCGCGCCGCCAAGGCCCTTAACCGAAGTGTGGGCTGTGGTGAATCGATTGAACCTCTATACCGGTGATCAAAAATGGGCGCCTGCGCAGGCGGTAACTGTTGCGCAAGCGATGCGCATGGTGACGATTGATGCTGCCTACACTCTGGGGCAAGAGGATCTGATTGGGAGTATCGAGCCAGGTAAGTTCGCTGACTTTACAGTGCTTGAAGATGATCCGATGACAGTACCTACGCTTAAGATCAAAGATATACCCGTGGCTGCGACGATTTTGGGTGGGCGGATTATTTTGGTGTCAGAGACACAAAAGCCGCGGCCCTTGTAGGATGGCACTCCATCAGGTTCAAGGCCTGTCAGCACCCATTTCGATCACGATCGATCAATGGGGTATCCCTCATGTTCAAGCGCAAACGATTGACGACGCTTTTTTTGGGCAGGGCTATTGCGCAGCGTTGATGCGTCTTTGGCAACTTGATTTGAACCATCGACGTCAAACAGGGACGCTCGCTGA
>CANCMG010000136.1 GCA_947378965.1 Alcaligenaceae bacterium
GCGTTTTTGCGTTATCACGATGCCAACAACTGGCCCTTGCTACGTGAGGCGCTTAAGGCGATGGGGCGCTCAGATCTGATTGGTAACGGCAAGAAGCATTTGATCCCGTTTCACCAGCCCAGAACAGACGGCAGTTATACCAGTGCCCGACGTAAAAATAGCACCGACTCTACGGTGCCACGGCCGGTTATCCAAGGTCGAGTCTTGACGCAACACACAGGCTTACCGCCGCGCGGTAAGCCGACCTCGTTTAAGAAAAAGTAGCGAGGGCTGCCTAAGCTGATCTAGGCAAGGTTGTGTTCAAAGGGGCGCGTTGTCAGGCACAGCGAGAACTCTGCCTGACAACGTGTTGTGTTGGCTAAACGCTGTAGCGCTTGATGATCTCTGGATCAGGGTCGCGCCCGAGGCCCGGGCCCGAGGGCACAGCGATATAGCCATTCTTGACTTCGATCGCGTCGCCCAAGGGGTTGGCACCCAGGTCGGCAAACGAGTATTCGATCATCGGTGCGTGGGCAAGCGCAGCAGCGATATGAACGCTGGCTAACAACCCTGGACCGAAGTAGGGGCAATGTGGTGTCAGTACAACATTGTGTTGTTGAGCGAGTGCGGCGATCTCCATCATGGGCGAGATGCCTCCAATCTTAGTCACGCTCGGCTGCGCAATATCGACCGCGCCCGCTTTAAACATTTGCTCAAAATTCTTGACGCTCATGGCGTTTTCGCCGGCTGCGATTTTTAAACCACTCTGTGCTCTGACTTGAGCAAGGCTTTCAAAATCCTCGGGGGGCCAGATGGGTTCTTCAAACCAACTTAAGTCATAGGGGCGCACGGCCTCAGCGACAGCCAGGGCTTCTTTCACAGACCAGGGGCAATTGACATCCATCATCAGCCCGATCTTTGGCCCAATCGCTTGACGTGACGCCTTGACTTGCTCAACACCAAGTTCATGAAGTTTGACGGCGCCATAGCCTCGCTCAACCACTCGGGCACTGTTTTCGGCGACAAGCCCCGGATCGGTATAGCGCATCAAGCTTGCGTAGCAGGGCAGACGGGTGTGCTTGGCACCGCCCAGTAACGCCGATACCGGTTTACCAGCGGCTTTGCCTGCAATATCCCAAAGTGCGATATCCAAGCCGGATAGAGCGAAGACCATCGGGCCGGTGCGCCCGACGATATGAAGCTTTCGGTTGAGATCTTCCATCAAGGCAGGGATATTGGTTTCGTCGCGACCGAGCGCAAGCGGCGCCACCATGGCGTGGATGGCGGCACGCGTGGCAGGCCAGATGCCAAAGCCGAACGCTTCGCCCCAGCCAACGATGCCAGAGTCGGTCTCAACGCGAACCAAAAGGATCTCCATCGAGCGGTCAAGCCCCGCGAACTTTGGGCGTGGCCCGTAGATTTCGAAGGGAAGGCTTAAAGCGAAGGTGTCTATTTTTCGAATTGTCATGGATTTTTTGGTCGTGTTGGATGCGGGTACGAAGCTGGGCGATTTCTTCGTTCAAACTTTGTTCAGCGTTAGGTTAAGCCCGGAGCCTGTTCAACTTTAATAGTAGCGTCAGCTCACGAGTCACGTTTATTCAGCTTTGATATTGGCGTCCTTGATGATCTTTGCCCACTTTGTAATTTCAGACGGGATCCACGTTGCGAAATCAGTGGGCGAACCGCCAACCGTGACAAAGCCCTGTTGCTTGAGCTTGGCTTGTAGTTCTGGTGTTTTTAAGGCTCGATTCACGGCGGCGTTGACACGCTTCACGTAATCGTCGGGCGTACCTAGTGGCGCAATCAACCCGTTGATTGTGCTGGCATCAACCTGGGGCAGGCCACCTTGGATAAAGGTGGCAATGTCCGGGAAAAGCTCGCTGCGCTCTTTGCTGGTGATCGCCAGCGCCCGCACGCGACCCGCGTCTAGCATGGCTTTTGACCCTATTTGAGTCGAGAACATTGCGGTGGTTTGCCCACCAATCAGTTGCGTGATGGCTTCGCCCGCGCCCTTAAAGGGTATGTTCAACATGTCGATGCCAGCCTGAACCTTGAACTGTTCGGCCGCCAAATGAGCGCCTGTGCCTTGGCCGGCTGAGCCAAAAGTGATTTTGCCTGCGTTGGCCTTTGCATAGGCAATAAACTCTTGCATGGTCTTGGCGGGCAGTGAGGGATTCACCAACAACACCAAAGGCGAGCTTGCAATAAATACAATGGGCGTAAAGTCTTTGAGTGTGTCGTAAGGCAGTTTTGAGACGAGGCTTGGGTTAGTAATAAACGCGGCATCGATCATCCCAATCGTCAGGCCGTCTGGCTCGGCTTTCGCGACGGCAAGGGTCCCGATGGTGCTACCTGCTCCTGGTCTGTTTTCAACTACAGCTTGTTGACCGAATTCGTCTCCTACGTAAGGCGCGATTAAGCGTGCCAGTGCGTCGGTTGCCCCACCTGGCCCGTAGGGCACAATCATTCGAATGGATTTAGTGATTGGGGTTTGAGCCTGTACCGTTGGCGCCACTAGGCACATCAACGCCACGAGCGGCAGCCATCTGCAAAATAAGGAAGAGATGCAAAGGTGTTTCAAAGTTGCCTCCGAGGGCCGTCAGGATTGTTTCGGTATAGCACGCCGGCGGCACTGCGGTCATCCCATCGCCCGTGGACGCCCTGTTAAAAGCAAGCGCATCTGATGAGGTGAGTGCTGCGTAAGGGGACTTGGTTAAAGCAAGCTTATCTTGTAGCGTAAGTTCAGCATAAGGGCACTTTACAACAAGCGTATCTTCTAGGGTGAGTGCTGCTTAAGGGCACGTTAGTGTTACGATATTTCTCAATAAATTGAGTCCACCAAGAAAAATATCAGGAGCGGGCGATGAAACTCACGGGCGGTTGTTATTGCAAACAGATTCGTTACACTTTTGAGGGCGATGTCATGGCTTCGCTGCAGTGTCATTGTCGTGAGTGTCAATACATCGCAGGCGGGCACCCTAATGCTCTGATGGTATTGCCAAGTGAGGGGTTTAAGTACGAGGCGGGCGTGCCGGCTAAATTTACGCGCACAGACATCGACAAGGCCGTGACGCGCCACTTTTGTTCGAATTGCGGCACTAGTCTTGCCACCCAGTCACCGTTTCGCCCAGGCGCCATGATTATTAAAGTCGGCACCCTTGATGACCCGTCAGTGTATAAGCCGACAGCTGCAATTTTCACGATTGATAAACAGCCGTTTCATCATATCCCTGAGGGTATTCCTGCTTTCGAACGTCGGCCAGGCTAAGGTTTGGTATCCATCTATTGTTGATCAAGGAGTTCTGACATGGCTTCAGTTTTCTCTGCTGCACAAGCCGCTGCCTTTGCTGCAGATGGTTACGTGATTGTTCGACAGCTCTTCGACCAAGAAGAGATTGCCTTAATGGCAGGTGCCATCGAGCAAGACCCCGACTTACAAAAGAGCCTCTACGATCGCAAAGACGCACAGGGCAAGGCGACCAAAATGGCGACCTGGAATCATCCGGGCGACAGCGTCTATGGGTTGGCGGCTCGGTCACATCGGGTTGTCGACACGGTCGAACAGATGCTTGGAGGCGAGGTTTATCATTACCACTCAAAACTCACCGCGAAAGAGCCGCTTGAAGGCGGTGCCTGGGAGTGGCATCAGGATTATGGCTATTGGTACCACAATGGCTGCTTATTGCCTCATATGGCTAGTGTGATGGTCGCGCTCGATCCTGCAACACGCGAAAACGGTTGCTTGCAGGTGATTCGTGGTTCGCATTTAGTGGGCCGCGTTGAGCACGGCATCATTCCAGGTGAGCAGGTGGGTGCCGATCCAAAACGAGTCGAGCAGATGTTGCAGCATATGCCGCTTGAGTACGTTGAAATGGCACCCGGCGATGCACTCTTTTTTCATGCAAATGTGATGCATCGGTCTGATCAAAACCGTTCGCCGAACCGGCGTTGGACCGTGATCTTTTGTTATAACGCGGCGCGTAACAACCCGTTTATTGAACACCATCATCCTTTTTATACGCCCCTGCACAAAGTGAGTAACGAGGCGATCAAACAGGCTGGCTTGAAGTTTTCAAATGCAGGGCAATCGGCTTTTAGAAAGACCTTTTCAAACCCCCCTGGTTTGACGCAAAAGCTTGGTGCGGATGGCCCTTAGTCAAACGCAAAAGATATCGTGAAAAAAATATTGCTTTGTACGTTTGTTTTGCTGTCTGGCTGCGTGACTGGAGAATACCTGCAAGCACAAGACGAATGTTCGCCGAGCGCGTATCGGCAATTTCCAGCCAGAACGATACAGATGTACGTGCCGCGCACCACGACTGTTAGGGTACCCACCGGCGGTTCGAAGTGCGAAAGTCGTACCGAAGATAATCGTGTCAAAACAAAATGCGAACCCGAGATGCGAACCGAGTACCGCACCTATCAGTCTTTAGAGGTGATTGATACCAACGCTGAACCTCGCGATGCCGTGATGCGTAGCTGTGCTCGTCAGTTGTGTGTTCAACGTTTTGGAAACGTAGACTGTAAAAAACCTGGGTCATGAGGTGTACGACAAGGACTCTGACGGCTGATGGTTGGCGCGTTTGCCTGAGTGGTAAAGGGCTGGCATGAATTTTGCTGCATTAACGCAGTGCGCGATCGAGTCTGCCGGGCGCGCATTTTTTTTCTTCCACTTGCTTCAATCTGTTGCAAAACTCTTATTCAAGGATACTGTATGCGCTCGCGTTCCTATTTTGGTGGTGCAATCTTATTGCTACTCAGCTTGGGCTTCTTTGCTCAGGTTGCACAGGCTCAGACCAGTGCCTATCCTGACAAAGCGGTGCGTATCGTTGTTCCTTTCCCGCCGGGTGGTGCGGCCGATATCTTTGCTCGCTTAGTTGGGCAAAAATATACCGAGCTCTGGAATGCGAAGCAGACAGTTGTGATTGAGAATCGCTCAGGGGCGGGTGGGGTGATCGGCAGTGATGTGGTAGCTAAGGCGCCTGCTGACGGGTACACCCTGTTGATGGTGACCGTCGGGCACGCTTTAAATCCGTACGTATATGCGAAGCTGCCCTACGACACCAAAAAAGATTTCACTCCCATCGGCGTCATCGCCAATGTCCCAAGTCTTGTGGTGGTGGGCGCGGCCTCTTCGGCCAACTCACTAAAAGACTTTCTTGCCGAGGCCAAGAGCAAACCGGGTACGTTGACGTTTGCCAGTTCGGGTGCAGGGACGACTAGCCACATCGGCGCCGCACTGATGGAGTCGCTTGGGGGCATTGAGATGGTTCATGTGCCATACAAAGGTGCAGCGCCAGCACTGCAAGATGTCATGGGTGGTCGAGTCGATATGTCTGTCGACATTATTTTGTCGTCACTACCCTTGGTTCAGGGTGGCAAACTCAAAGCTTTGGCCGTGACCAGCCCCGTGCGTTCGCCCCTTTTGCCTAACGTGCCTACGGTTGCCGAGTCGGGGTTGCCTGGCTATGATTTTATGGCGTGGTACATGTTAGTTGCACCGGCAGGTGTGCCAGAGCCTATTCTAGTTAAGCTTAACGACGATTTAAGAAAAATTGCAGCGCTACCCGAGGTGCGATCGCGCATCGAGGGAATGGGAGGGGTAGTTGCAAACTCAACCTTGAAAGAGGTGCGTGAGCAATTAAATAGCGAGTTTGACCGCTGGGCTAAGGTGTCTAAAGAGCGAAATATTAAAGTGGAATAAGCTAGGTTTGACACCTTTCTGGTGTCGAGTAATCAGCGCTAAAAGAAAGACGAATGAAAACCTTACCCTCGTGATATATGACGAGGTTTATTAAAAAATTGATAACGTTGTGCTCGCTACCGTTGGAAGATATCAAAAAGAAAAAAGATGACAAATAAACGTGATTTGTTCGGTTATGGAAACGTTGCGCCAGCGGTGCAGTGGCCCAATCAAAAGCGCGTTGCCGTATCGTTTGTATTGAACTTTGAAGAGGGCGGTGAGTTCTCGATGGCGGATGGCGATCCTGTCAACGAGGCTGTGTATGAGGTGATCGATCGGCAAGCGCAGATCGATCCTTGCATTGATTCTCACTTCGAGTACGGAACTCGCGTAGGGTATTGGCGCATCGCAGACTTGTTCGAGCGCTTTGGTGCCAACTTTACCTTGAGCTCATGCGGACGCGCAGTCGAGCGCTCGCCCTGGCTGGTTCAAGATGCAGTCAAGCGCGGACACGAGATTTCTGCGCATGGCTACCGTTGGGAGCGCCACGTCGCGATGGACGAAAGCACCGAGCGCCAGTCGATCATCGCGACAATGAAAGCCATCGAACAGGCCAGTGGCAAGCCCCCAGTCGGTTGGCACACAAGATCAAGCCCTAGCCCCAATACGCGTCGAATTCTTTCTGAACTGGGCTTCTTGTATGACAGCGATGCCTATAACGACGATACGCCTTACTTTGTTGATGTCGGCTCGGCTAAGCATTTGGTGTTGCCTTACGCCTTTGACACCAATGATATGCACTTTCAGCATAGCGATCGTTTTTCAACCGCCGAGCAATTTAGTCAATATGTTTGTGAGGCCTACGACTGGTTAGAGCAAGAAGGGCAGACCTGGCCGCGCATGTTATCAATTGGGTTACATCTGCGCATGATCGCTAGGCCAGGCCGTATCGGGGCTGTGCAGCGCATACTCAGTCATCTGCAACAACGTGACTCGGCGTGGATTACGACACGCAGTCAAATTGCTCAACATTGGCTGGTAGCGCATCAAGCGTAATGATTGGGCGTGCCGCAGGTAAGGAGTCACACTTCAATTGACAGCGAGTTAGCGTTACAGTGTTGCCTGGCGGCATATCAATCAAAAAAATAGGCCAGCTCAAACTAGCGTCTGTTATTAGACCCGAGCAGACGCAGGGTCACTGGAGACTAAAGATGAAAAAAATCAATCTGGCGCTTGGCGCCTCGCTCACCTTGGCGGCTTCGCTGCCTCTTGTTGCTGCTGCGGCGATTACAGAGTTTGCGATTAAATCAACCCAACCTTATGGTGACTTTGCGAATGGCAAGTTCGTGCGTATCGAGGCCGAGGCCTTAGGTGAGTTGTCACCCGCCGAGCCAATCCCAGGGCTTGACAAGGCACCGCGCAATGCGCGCGGCCTGGTTGAATATCGCACGCCCGTCACGTTGATTATCCCTGAGTCACCCCGCACGGGTAACGGTAACTTATTGGTTGACGTACCGAATCGTGGCCGCCCTATTACCCACGGGCTTTACAACAGCCCTCGGGCTCGGCCGCTTGCGATCGGCTCACTCGATCAGGGCAATGGGTTTTTGCAGAGCCGTGGCTGGTCAGTTGCGGTCGTGCAGTGGGAGCAGGGCGAAGGGCCCGTATTTCCGACGTTTACCGATAGCAAAGGTGGCAAGCTTTACGCCGAAGGGGTGGGCTTCGCTGCGGTACGCGACATCACGCTGTTTTTGCGTGACGCTCGGGCAGGCAATCCACTAGCCGGCGCGATTGAGCGCACCTATGCGGTGGGCTACTCACAAACCGGGCGTTTTTTAAAGAGTTTTTTGCTAAATGGCTTTAATCAGCTTGACGATAATATGGTGTTTGATGGACTGCACATCACCCAGGCAGGGGCCGGACAGTTGCCTTTACTTGACGCGGGCCCCGGGCCCGGCTCAGTTGCGTCGCAAACGCCTAGTTACACTGAACCCGAGCTACGCGGTGTGCACGAAGAACCCTTTACCTACGGCGATGCCATGAAGGTTGCGCAGGCAAAGTACCGTAAGCTTCCACGGGTGGTGGTGAACCACGCCTATAACGATTATCTGGGTGGGCGTGCGGCGCTCACCCGCACCGGCGCCAAGGGTATCGTCGATTTGCCTATGCCAGAGAACGTTCGCATGTTCGATATCTCTGGCTCGCCGCATATTAACGGTCGCGATAAAAACCCCGAATGCACTGAAGCACCCGGCCAAATTGACTGGGCGCCAGCCGTGCGGGCACAGTTGGTTGCGCTAGACGAATGGGTGCAAGGTAAGACACCGCCAGCTAGTCGCCTGTTCGACCTTGAAGCGCGTTTAAGCGATCCTGAAGTGTTTCAAGCGCCGAACTTTCTTGCAGGCGCGATGGTGATGGTGCCTAAGCGCGATGTCGACGGCAATGCCATGAGTGGCGTTGTACTACCCGATATCGCAGTACCGATTGCGAGCCATGGTTATATGAATGCGCCACTGACTGTGATGGCCTGTCGTCAGAGTGGTACCTACAGGCCGTTTGCTAGAACGACCGCAGACCGCAAGCCTGACGATGCACGTGTCGCACTTGATGTGCGGTACCCCGGTGGTATCAACGAGTATCTGACCAAGATACGCGCAGCCACGCGCGCACTCGTTGCAGAGCGGTTATTACTCGCAGAAGATGCGGCGGTAATTGAGAATGCAGCCGCTGAAAACTCGGCGTTTACACCTACCAAACCGCGTGCGCGAGGTGCAAC